>NZ_BAAANT010000003.1:0-282428 GCF_039529945.1 Kitasatospora kazusensis
TCCAACGCCTCGAAGAACCTCGCCTTCAAGCCCTCAAAATCCACGATCCCCGCAACTCCCTGAATCCAGGGTGTTGCGGGGATCGCTAGAACCTGCCCAGCGGTCGGGGCCGACGTCGTCTCCGTTGTGGTTCCGGCCTCGGTTGTGCCGGCCGGTTGTGCCCGGAACCTACTCGAAGGAGCCCGCCACTGGTCCGCCTCCCGGTCCTCCGGCCGATCCGGTGACGGTCCGGGAATCCCGTCACGCGCTCTTGTGTCCTACTCGGTGCGGAGCGCGGTGACGGTACGAGTCCGCGCGGCCCAGCCGGCGGGTATGAGCGCGCCGAGGACGGCGATGAGCAAGCCGCCGAGGCCGAGCAGGACGAGTTCCGACACGGGGTAGACATTGACGGCCTGGGCGGGGAAGTTGAGACCGGCGCTGTGGCCCATGGCGGGCACGGTCAACGCGTGCAGTGCCAGGCCGGCCGGCAGGCCGATGGCGCCTCCGATCAAGCCGATCAGGGCGACCGATGCGAGAACCATGGCGACAGTCTGACGAGGTGTCATCCCCAACGCCTTGGCGACGCCGATATCCCGAACCCGTTCGCGGGTTTCGAGGACGACCGTGTTGAGCACGCCCAGCCCCGCGACGGTCACCAGCATCAGGGTGAGCAGCGCGGTCAGCGCGTCGAGGGAGACGATCGTGCCGCTCACGCCGTGGGTCCGGTCGGTGCCGGCGGAGACGCCCAGTGGTGCCAGCGAGGTGTTCAGGGTGTTGGCGTAGCCGGCCACATCCGTGCCGGGTTTCAGTTTGACGGCGTAGGTTTCGGGGCGCAGGTCGGGCTCGGCCGTGGCGAGCGTCGCGGCGTCGGTGAGGACCTCGTTGGTCTGGGTGTGCGGGTCGAAGACCTCGCCGACGAGCCGCACCGGGATCTCCTTGCCGTGGTCGGTCAGGGTCACGGTGTCTCCGAGCCGGGTGGCGGTGGCGGCCATGAACGTCGACGGCACGACGGCCTCGCCGGGGCCGGCGAACCAGCGCCCGGAGACCAGCTTGAAGCCGGACCAGGAGGAGTCGCCGCTGAAGGCGAAGACGGCGGTGGAGCCGGACACCCCGGCGACCGTCACGTCCGTCTCGGCGGTGCTGTAGTACTTCAGCGTTCCGGCCTGGGCGTTGACGGCCGCGATGATCCGGGCGGGATCGCTCTTGCCCCGTTCGCCGGCCGGTATCACGTTCGCCGGTAGGGAGTGTCCGGCGCCGGGCGGTGGGCCGTAGGCCGAGATGACGACATCGGAGGTGTCGTGGTCCTTGGCGGCCTGCACCCAGTTCAGCGAGGAGGCCATCCCTGTCGCGAAGGTGGCCGCGGCGGCGCCGAACACGATCGCCGCGACCATCGAGGCCGCTCGGACGGGGCGGGCGAAGGGGTGTGCCAGGCCCAGGCTGACCGGCCGCGGCAGCGGGAGCCGCGCCGCGAGCCAGGCCGCGCGCTGCCCTCGTCGGGCGCGCGGCGTCCGCCCGACGGCGAGCGCGTCCACGGTGCGCAGCCGTCCGGCCCGCAGCGCGGCCGCCCACGCGGTGGCTGTGACCAGGCCCAGCGTGCCCCCGATCACCGCCACGTCGACCCAGGGGGCGACGCCCGAGGTGGTCGTGCCGTAGACACCGGCGGTGGCCGAGAGCACGGGTATGCCCAGCGCGTTGCCCGCGAGGGCGCCGACCGCGGTGCCGACTGCCGCCGGGACCAGGGCTTGGCCCATGTAGGAGCGCACCACCTGGGCCGGGGTGAACCCGAGCGCCTTGAGGATGCCGATCCGCCTTGTCCCGGTGCCGACCGCGCCGGAGACCACGGTGCCGACGATGAGCACCGACATGAGGACCCCGAGCAGGCCGAAAGCGACCAGGAAGGGCACGAACAGGGCGGTGTTCCGGTCGGACCCCTGTGCGGTGTTGAGCCAGGACTGCACACCGGCCAGGGACCCGGCGGGGGTCGCGGACTCCACCGTGGCGCGGTCGGCCGCGACCTGCGCGGCGGTGCCCGCCGAGGCGAAGCGGTACAGCATCTGGTACCCGCCCGCCGTGCCGGGCCCGGTGAGCGAGGTGACCTCGGACGGGGCCACCCAGGCGTCGGCGGTCCGGCTGACCGACTGGGCGAAGCCGACCACGGTCAGCGTCGGATCGCCCGGAAGACCGGGGAAGTGCAACACCGTGCCCACCTGCTCGATCGGGCTGTCGTAGGTGTCGGACAGCACGATCTGGCCCGGGCCGGTCGCCCAGCTGCCACGGCGCAGCGTGATGTCGTCGACGGGGCCGCCGCGGTCGGCGCGCCCGACGACCGCCATCGGCGGCAGGCTCGCACCGGCGGGCAGGCCGAGGTCGGCGCTGCTCTGCGGGTTGACCGTGGCGGTCGGGAACGGCCCGGCCGCAGCGGTGACACCGGCTGCGTGCGCCGAGGCCGAGAGCTGTGCGGCGGTACTCCGACCCGCGTCGAACTGCGCGGTGAGGTGGGCGCCGTGCTGGCCGGCGAAGGCCTGTTTGAACGGCTCGGCGGAGGCCACCAGCAGTGATCCGCCGAGGACGGAGGAGGTCACCGCCATCATCGCGGCCAGCCCGGTCACCAGAGTCTGCACCTTGCGGCGGCGCACGCCCGAGCGCACCACCTTGCCCAGGACGCTCATCCGGCCACCGCCGTCCGGTGATCGGCGGTGATCCGGCCGTCGGCGATCTTCACGGTACGGGTGGCGCAGGACCGGGCCAGCGTCAGGTCGTGGGTGACCGTCACGATCGTCTGGCCGTCCGCGTGCAGCTCGTTGAACAGTGCCTTGACGTCGGCGCCGGAGGCGGAGTCCAGCGCCCCGGTGGGCTCGTCGGCGAGCAGCAGCGCCGGACGGTTCATCAGGGCCCGGGCCACCGCGACCCGCTGGCGCTCACCGCCGGACAGGCGCCCGGGGTACGCCTTGGCGTGCCGCTCGATGCCGAGCGCGTCGAGCAGCCCGGCCGCCCGACGACGGGCCGCGCCGCGCGCCATCCCGGCCATCTCCGCCGGGAGCACCACGTTGTCGGCCACCGTCAGATCGTCGAGCAGGTTGAAGAACTGGAAGACCATGCCGATCTTGGCCCGTCGGAAGCGCGCCGACCCCGCCTCGCCGAGCGTGTCCACCCGGACTCCGTCCACGGTGACCGTGCCCGTGCTCGGCCGGTCAAGGCCCGCGATCAGGTTGAGCATCGTGGACTTGCCGCTGCCGGACGGCCCGAGGATTGCGACGGACTCCCCGGGGTGCACGGTGAGCGACACCTCGTCCAGTGCCGCAGGGCCGTCCTCGTAGCGGCGGCTGACACCGCTCAGCTCGATCACCGGCGTGCTCATCATCGTCTCCCTCGATCTGCCCGACTGGCTGATCCGAAGTTAGAGGCGGCGGCCCGGACGGCACGTCGCTCGCAGGAGGCATTTCGGGTACCGCGAAAGGAGCATGCTGCTCGACGTCATCCTTGCGATGTAGGCGAGCGGTGTAGTGGTGCTTGTCGTCCAGGTGGATGTGCCGGCCGTGGCCGGTCCGCCACAATGCTCGGGTGATGAACGAGCCGACAACGGAGCGACTGCGCGACCTGGTCCACCGGACGACCCGTCACCTCGGGCGCCTGCCAGGTCCGGATGCCACGCGCCCGCCGGGCCTGACCCGGCGCAACCAGGTGTCCGACGCGGTGCTGGCGCTGCTGCTGGCCCTGGCCATCGCCCGCTACGCGACGAGCACGCCGGTGGCCGGGCCCGTCGACTGGACCGGCAGGACACTCCTCGTGCCGGCGGCCGCGGTGCCCCTGGCGCTGCGTCGCCGCTTTCCGCTGGCGGTGCTGTGGGCGGTGCTGGTTCTGACGCTGCTGATCAGGCACGACTCCCCGGACATCGCCTACTTCGCCGGAGTCCTCTGCATCGTCGCCGCGTACAGCGCCGCGGTCCACGGGCCGCACCGGCGGGCGACGCTCACCAGCCTGCCGGTGGCGGCAGCCGTGCTGGTGGTCCTCTTCTCGGACGCGCAGCTGCCGCACTTCCCGAACGGTGTGGTCGCGATCCTGGTCCTGGTCCCCGTCTTCGCGGTGGCCTACGAAATCCGGATGTGGCGGCGCCGGGTCGAGGAGGGCCACGCACGGCTGTCAGCCCTGGAGCGCGAGCAGCTCGATGCGCTGCAACGCGCAGTCGAGCACGAACGCGCGCGCATCGCGCGCGAGCTGCACGACGTGGTGACGCACAACGTCAGTGTGATGGTCATTCAGGCCGGCGCCGCCCGCAAGATCATGGCGACCAACCCCGAGCGGGCCCGCGAAGCGCTCGTCGCGGTCGAGACCGGCGGCCGGGCGGCGATGACGGAACTGCGCCAGGTCATGGGGCTGCTCACGATGGACGGCGGCGGTGACGGCGACGATCCGGCCGCGACGGCGGAGCTCACCCCACAGCCGGGTCTGAGCCGGCTGGAGGCCCTGGTGGCCGGGGTCCGGCAGGCAGGGCTGCCGGTCGAGCTCACCGCGCTCGGGCAGCAGCGCGCCGTGTCGCCCGGTATCGAACTCGCCGCCTACCGGGTGGTGCAGGAGGCGTTGACGAACACGGTGAAGCACGCGAGCGGCGCGAGTGCCGAGGTCGTCGTCGAGTACACCGAGAGTCACCTGCGGTTGGAGATCGCCGACACCGGCGGCCACGCGAGCGCCGCTGCAGCCACCGGCAACGGGCGCGGACTGATCGGCCTGCGCGAGCGTCTGGCCCTCTACGGCGGGACCATCCACACCGGGCCTCGCCCCCGTGGCGGCTACCGCGTCAAAGCACTGATACCCCTGGAGGTCTCGTGACCGAGTCACTACGAGTCGTCGTCGCGGACGACCAGGCGCTGGTGCGGATCGGCTTCCGGCTGATCCTGGAGTCCGAGGGCATCGAGGTGGTGGCTGAGGCGACCAACGGCGTCGAGGCGGTCGACGCGGTCCGCCGCACCCGGCCCGATGTGGTCCTGATGGACATCCGGATGCCGGAGATGGACGGCCTGGAAGCCACCCGGCGGATCGGCGCCGGCGAGGCGGACGGTCCACGGGTGATCATCCTGACCACCTTCGACCTCGACCAGTACGTCTACGCCGCGCTGTCGGCCGGCGCCAGCGGCTTCCTGCTCAAGGACGTCAGCCCCGAGCACCTCGCCGGCGCCGTCCGCATGGTGCGCAGCGGCGATGCGCTGCTGGCCCCGGCGATCACCCGCCGCCTCGTCGAACGGTTCGCCCGGCGCGACGCGGCCACCACGGCCATCCACCGCGATCTGGCCGCACTGACCCCGCGCGAACTGGAGGTGATGGGCCTGCTCGCCCGTGGCCTGAGCAACGCCGAACTCGCCGGCCGGCTCCACCTGTCCGAGGCGACCGTCAAGACCCATGTCGCCCGCATCCTGGCCAAACTCGGGCTCCGCGACCGCGCCCAAGCGGTCATCGTCGCCTACGAGACCGGGCTGGTCGTCGCGGGTGAGAGCGAGGTCGCCTCGTAGTCCCCTGCGGCCGAAGTCGTTGTTGTCGGCGACCTCGGCATCGGCAACCACACCCTGGTCAAGTACGACCGCCGTACCGGAGCCCGGCAGCTCCGCCCGGCCGGGAACGGCCAACTCCCCAGCGAGGCCGTCTTCGTCCAGGCCCAGGACGCCACCGACGAGGACGCCGGCTACCTGCTCACGGTCGTCAGTGACCTGAACACCGACAGCTCCAGGCTCCTCGTCCTCGACGCGTCCGACCTCACCGTCCCGCCGGTCGCCACCGTTCACCTGCCCCGCCGCGTCCCGGCCATGATCCACGGATCCTGGATCCCGGACAGCGCGTTCTGAGCCGCCACAGGTCCAGCCCGACGGCGCGGGCCCGCTGCCCGGGCGGTGCAGCTCAGGCGTGTGCGGGGGCGTCCTCGGCGGGCAGCCGCTCGGCCGCCGGTGCGGCCGGTGCCGCCGGGGGTTCGACGTTGCGGAGCAGGACGACCGCGAGGGCCGCGGCCGCCGCCATCAGTACGGCGGCGCTGAGGGCCGCTGCGTGCATCCCGTGGGAGAAGGCGTCCCGGGCCGCGTGCAGGACGGCGGCTCCGGTCCGTCCCGGCAGCCTGGCGGCCACTGCCTGGGCGCCGCCCAGGGTCTCGCGGACCGAGTGCACCGTGTCGGCGGGCAACCCGGCGGGCAGCCCGCTGGTGACGGCGCCCCGGTAGACGGCGGTGCCGATGCTGCCGAGGACGGCCATTCCCAGTGCGCCGCCGAGCTCGGTGCCGGACTCCAGAAGGGCGGAGGCGGTGCTCGCCCGCTCCGGCGGCGTCGCGGCCATCGCCAGCTCGGTGACCTGCACCATCTCCATGACCATGCCGCCGGCGTACACGCAGGTGCCGAGCAGTACGACCCACAGTGCGGTGCCCGGGCCGACCCGGCTCATCACCAGGAATCCGGCCGTCATGGCCAGGAAGCCGGCGCAGATGACGTACGCACGGTTCCACCGCTGCGCCAGTGCGGCGGAGAGCGGCGCGACGCCGCCCACCACGACGCTCGGCAGCACGCTCCACAGCGCTGCCCTGAGCGGGCTCATGCCGAGTACCGACTGCAGGTACTGCGTGGTGAAGATCGCGAAGCCGACCACTCCGAACATGCCCAGCACGTTCATGGCGATCGAACCGCTGAAGGCCCGTCGGCGGACCAGTGCCAGGTCGACCAGCGGGTGCGGGTGGGTGCGCTGTCGGCGGACGAAGACGGCGCCGACGGCCAGGCCGGCGAGGACCGACAGGGCCGGGGCCGGGGTGAAACCGTCGCGGGCGAGTTCCTTGATGCCGTAGACCAGCGGCAGGATCGCGGCCAGCGAGAGTGTTGCGCCGAGCAGGTCGAACCGGCCTGCGGCGGTGGTCGGCGCCTCCGGTACGAGGGCCGGGGCGAGCGCCAGCAGCAGCACCATCGCGGGCGTGTTGATCAGGAAGACCGAGCCCCACCAGAAGTGCTCCAGCAGCACGCCGCTGAGGACCGGGCCGAGCGCGATGCCGCCGGTGGTGGCCGCCGTCCAGATCGCGATCGCCCTGCTGCGCTGCTTCTCGTCGTGGAACATGTTGCGGATCAGACCCAGTGTGCTGGGCATCAGCGTGGCGCCGCCGATGCCCAGCAGGGCGCGGGCCGCGATCAGCGTCCCGGCGCTGCCGGAGTAGGCGGCCAGCACGGAGGCCGCGCCGAAGGCCAGCGCCCCGGCCAGCAGGAGCCGCCGCCGGCCGATCCGGTCGCCGAGTGCGCCCATCGTGATCAGCAGTCCGGCCAGCACGAAGCCGTAGATGTCGAAGATCCAGAGCTGCTGGGTGCTGCTGGGCGCGAGGTCCTGGCTGATGAACGGCACCGCGAAGTACAGGACGGAGACGTCCATCGAGACCAGCAGCAGCGGCAGGAGCAGGACGGCGAGTGCGGTCCACTCCCGGCGACCGGCCATGGGGTGTTCTGGTGTGCTCATTCGGGTGTCCCCCGGGGTGTTCGATGGCGCGTACGCCGTACGCGGTAGATGTGTACAGCGTACGCATAGTGCGGTGCAGTGAGCAAGCCTCCATCTTTGTGGTCCGGTGGCCCGGTGGGCCGTGTGGTTGAGGGCTGCAGGGGCTGCGCAGTGGGTGAAGCGACTAGTGCACTAGTACACTTGGCGGGCAAGTCCGGATATCAGGACCGAGGAGCAGTCAGCGTGACACCCGAGAGCACCGGCACCACCGAACCGCCGTATCTGCGGATCGTCGCGGAGATCAGGAGGAGGGTCGCCGTGGGGGAGTTGCGGCCCGGTGACCGGGTCCCGTCGACCCGGGGGATCACCCGGGAGTTCGGCGTCGCGATGGCGACCGCGACGAAGGTCCTCACCGCACTCCGGCAGGAGGGCCTGGTCCTGACCCGCACCGGGGTCGGCACCGTGGTCGCGGAGGCCGGGCCCGCCGCTGCCGCAGCCCGGGCCGCCGCATCAGTCCCCGCGCCCGTGGCGCCCGTGGCACCCGCACCCGCCGCTCTCGCGACGCCTGCGGGGCCGGAGCCCGCCGCGTCGGGCCGTACCCGGCGATCCGGGGTGAAGGAGCGGGAGCAGGGGCTGAGCCGGGACCGCATCGTCCGCGCGGCGATCGACGTCGCCGACACCGAGGGCCTGGCGGCGCTCTCGATGCGCCGCGTCG
Source organism: Kitasatospora kazusensis (assembly GCF_039529945.1). Classification (NCBI taxonomy): domain Bacteria; kingdom Bacillati; phylum Actinomycetota; class Actinomycetes; order Kitasatosporales; family Streptomycetaceae; genus Kitasatospora; species Kitasatospora kazusensis. Next base: position 8,138 of record NZ_BAAANT010000003.1, read on the forward strand.
CCACCGAACTCGGGGTCGCCACCATGGCGTTGTACCGCCATGTGCAGGGGAAGGACGAGCTCGTGCTGCTGATGGTGGACAGCGTGCTCGGCGAGGAGGCCTACCCCGAGGAGCCGCCCGAGGGCTGGCGCGCGATGCTGGAACTCGGTGCCCGGCTCCAGTGGCGTGTGTTCCGGCGGCACCCCTGGCTGGCGCCGATCATGTCGGTCACCCGGCCGGTGCCTTCCCCCAACGCCATGGTGCACAGCGAGTGGGCGGTACGGGCGTTGGCGGACGTCGGCTTCGACCCGGCCACCAAGCTCTACACGCACATCCTGCTGTTCAGCTTCGTACGCGGGATCGCGGTCAACGTCGACGCCGAGGTGCAGGCCGAACGGGAGACCGGGATGACCGACGAGCAGTGGATGGAGTCCCAGGGCCGGGTGCTGGAGTGGGTCATGTCTTCGGGCCACTACCCGGAGTTCGGCAGGCTCCTGGGCGAGGTGGGGGAGTTCGACTTCGATCTGGACACCCTGTTCGAGCTGGGGCTGCGCCGGATGTTGGACGGCATCGGCCTGCTCGTCGACGGACCCGCCGCCGCGGGCGGCTGACCGGGCCGAGGACCCCGGGCCTGCGCCGGGCGCCGGCCGCCGCACCGCGAACCCGGTGCCCGGCGCCGAGTGGTCAGCCGTCCGCCCTGAGCCGGCGGAGGGTCCAGCCGGCGCTGGTCGGGTCCAGCGGTTTGGAGGCCTGCTTGAAGAGGTACTCGGCCCGTTCGTAGGACAGCCGGCTCCGTCAGGTCGAGGTCCTCGACGTTCAGGGAGAGGACCGCCCGTACCCCGGCGCCGGACTCGTGCAGCAGCCGCCACAGGGTGAGCTCGCGCACCGGCAGGCCGGGGCTGTCCCAGAGCGCTTCGAGTTGGCCGGGGCCGATCGCCGGTGTGCGCGGGCGGGTCTCGGCCCGCCGGCCCAGGCCTGCGGCCAGGTGCTCCAGGCCCGTCCAGCCGCCGAACGACCGGAGGGTCGAACGGTGCCGGTTCCACGTCTTGGCCGCCGCCCGGCCCCAGGTTGCGGTGAACACCCGGGTCACCTGTCCGGCGGTCAGCTCGGCCAGCGGCAGCTCCTCGCCCAGGTCCAGGCAGAGGCGTCGCAGCGTCTGTCCGTACGAGCGGATCGTCTGGGCGCTCAGGCCCTCGCGCTCCTCGTGCTCCAGGAAGGCCCGGGCTGCCTCCCCGAGCGTGCCGCCCTGCGGGCCGCCGGAGGCGAGCTCGTCCGCCCGGCGCCGGAGGAAGGCCCGCTCGGCGGCATTCCCGGTGAGCGAGGCGGCCCGGAGGAACTCCAGCCGGGCTTCCGCGGGCCGGTCCAGCCGGAGCAGCAGGTCGTTGCGGACGCTCGGCAGGAGGTGGTAGTCCCGCAGCGCGGGGTCGGCCAGCGTCCGTTTCGCCGCCGCGATCCGCCGGGTGACGGTCGTCTCGTCGGTCAGGAACGCCCGCGCGGTCTGTTCGGCCGTCAGCCCGCCGAGCAGGCGCAGCGTCATGGCGACCCGGGCCTAGGTCGGCAGCACGGGGTGACAGGAGATCAGCATCAGCCGCAGCATGTCGTCCTGCTCGGCGGCCGGCGCGGAGCCCTGCCCGGCATCGTGGCCTGAGCCGTGGTCGGAGTCCCGCCGGAAGTCCTCGCCGTGGCCCGGCCGGGTGTCCTGCCGCTGTTCCAGCTCGTGGGTCAGCTGCTCCTGCTTGCGTTCGAGGAGCTGGGAGCGCCGGATGTGGTCGACGGCCCGGCGCTTGGCGGTGGTGGTCAGCCAGGCGCCGGGGGTGTCCGGTACGCCGGACACCGGCCACTGTTCGAGCGCGGCGACGAGTGCGTCCTGGGCCGGCTCCTCGGCGAGGCCGACATCGCGGACCACTCGGGTGAGCCCGGCGATGATCTTCGCCGACTCCAGCTTCCAGACCGCGTCGATGGTGCGATGGGTATCCGGCACAGGCACGATGACAGCACCGGTCCCGGCTCGTCGGCAAGCCGGGAGCGGAGGTTCCCGCTGTTCAGGGGGCTCGGCGCTCCTGCGGGTTCAGGGGCCGAAGACCTGCTGGATCATGCCGCTTCCGCCGGATCGCCGTCGCCGTCGCCGTCGCCGTCGCCGTCGCCGACGATCCGACGGAAGCGGCGGCCCAGCTCGACGGCCTCCTCCTGCGAGCGGACCTCGATCAGTGCGAAGCCCGCCACCGCCTCCTTGGCCTCGGCGAACGGTCCGTCGGTCACCGTGATCTCCCCGTCCGTGGACACCAGCCGGACGCCGGACGCCGGTCGGCGCGAGGCCGCCGGTGGCCGGCAGGACTCCGGCGGCGGTCAGCTCCTCGACGAACTTGCCCATCTCGATGAACAGGGTCTCGTCGGGCGCGGTGTCGGTGGCCTTGGTGGTCATCAGGTAGCGCATGGGGGTTCTCTCTTCTCTCGCTGTCGGCCCGCTCGGTGCGGTGCTTCTGCTGACACGTCGAACAGCCGATGTGACAGGGAATGCCGGGCGAGGGAACGGGGACGCCCCCGGCCCGGAGCGACGGCTCCGTGCCGGGGGCGGGTGACCGGTGGCTCAGCCCGCGGTGGCGAGCTGGTCCGCCTGCCCGTCCGAGGTGTCCGAGGCATCCGAAGCATCCGGGGTATTCGACGCGTCCGGGGCGGCCAGCACGGCGGCGGCGCGGTCTCCGGTGAAGGCGGACAGCGGGTCGTGGTAGTCGGCCCACGGCCACGGGACGGTGTGCTTCAGCGCCTGGAACTGGGCGACCGCCTCGGCCGGCCGGCCGTTCTCGCCGAGCATGAAGGCGAGCCAGCCACGGGCGTGTTCGACACCGGGGTGGCCGGGGTCGGCGGCGGCGAGGTCGGCGAGGGCGGTGTCCAGGGCGGCGGACACCTGTGCGGTCCGGTAGGCGGTGGCGGCCTCCTCGGAGCCCGCGTACTGCTCCCAGAGGGCCTCCAGCTTCCGGGGGGCGAGCAGGCTGCCGACCGGGGCGGCGGCGATCGCCGTGTCGATGAACTCGTGCATCGCCGCGTGGCTGCCGTGCCACTTCTCGCACCAGTACTGCAGGGCCTGGCCGTGGGCGGCCCAGTGCTGCGGGTCGCGGGCGGTGATCTCGGACCACAGTTCGCGGACGCGGTCGTTGTCCCAGCTGTGCCCACGGGCGACGGGGAGCAGCACCACCCACGGGTTCGGGTCGTCGGCCGGTGCGATCAGCACGGCCTCGCGGGCGGCCGCCTCGGCCTCGCCCAGCACACGGTGGAAGCCGGCGGCCTGCTCGCGCGTCACCTGGTGGGCGCGCTTGCGGGTGCGGATCTCCCAGGCGACGCCGACCAGGGCGCGGGCGTGCAGTACGGCGGCCTCCGCGTTCTGCGGCTGCTCCCGGCGCCAGGCCTGGAGCCAGGCGTCGTCCTCGACGGCCAGGTCGGTGAACGGGACGGCCCTGGCCCACCGCCGGTCGGCGTCCGCGCCGTCCGCGCCGTCAGCGCCGCTCGCGGTCAGGTACGCGGCGGCCGGACGCCAGTCGCCGGAGCGGGCGGCGTCCAGGGCGGCGGCCGCCTCGGGGGAGTGCCGCGTGCCGACGAGGACCAGTTCGGCCCGCGGGACGAGCCCGTGCCGGCTCGGGACGATTGTCGCCGGTGCCTGTGCCCGGAGCTCGTCGGCCTCCCGGGCCTCCCGTGCGGCCGCCCGGCGCAGCACGCGCCAGGAGTGGAGCTTCATGAAGGCCCAGCCGCCGGCGACGGCGACGACCATGGTGATCAACAGGGACATGGGTGCGCAGACCTATCGGTGCGAAGCGGTGCGGGGGAGATCAGCGGGCGGGCGCGGTGAGACCGGCCAGGGCGCGCAGCGGCGCGGTGTCGGGGGCGTCGGTGACGGCCGCGTCCACGGCGCCCTCCATGCCCTCCTCCACCCCTTCGGGCAGGTGGAGGGTGGCGGACCGGGACCAGGAGAACTCCCAGTGCGCGAGCTCGGCCTCCGCCATGGCCAGGACCGTCAGCCGCGAGAGGGCCGAGTGCAGCGCCGGCCGGAGGAACTCGCGGGCGGCCCGGCCGGTCGCGGCGGCGGCCTCCTCGCTCTTGGGCAGCCGGCCGGCGATCTCCCAGCCCCGGCCGGTGTCGAGGGCGTCGAGCAGGCCCTCCAGGGTGGCGGGCAGTCCGGCGTCGGTCAGCGCCTCCCGGACCGGCCCGGTCCGCCGGCGGAGCCCGGCCAGGCAGCTCTCCCGGAGCAGCTCAGGCCAGTCGGCGTGCCGCTTGGCCGCGGCCTCCGGTACGAGGGTGGCCTGTTCCAGCGCGGCCAGCGTGCGCTCGGCCTCGCGCAGCAGGGCCAGGGCCGGGCCGTCCTGCTCGGCCGAGCGGCCGTCCTCGGGCAGCGCCTCGACGGCCGCGACCCGCTGGGCGATCGGCGGGTGCGAGTCGTACGGGTCGCTCTGCTCCTGCGGCAGCTCCCGGCCGAGCCGGGCCAGTTCGGGCCCGCGCACCGGGTCGGCGAGCACGTGGGCCAGGCCGCCGTACAGCTGGCCGGGGAGCGGCAGCACCCCGGCGTCCCAGCCGATGGTGGCGTAGCAGTCCAGGTAGAAGTCCTGGGCGGCGCTCAGCACGGGCAGCCGGCGCAGCGCGGCGGCGGTCGCGTCCCGTCCGGCGAGCTGCGCGGCGGTCCGGTCGGCGGCGTACTCCTGACGGCGGCTCACCGCCTCGGAGACGCGGAAGAACATCCGGCCGTACGCGGCGAAGACGCCGGCCAGGTTGCCCTGGACGCCCTGGGCGAGGTCGGCGCTCCTGGCCTGCGCCTTCCGGATCCCGCCGGTGTGCTGCTTCCGGTCGGGGTCGGCCTGCTCCTGGAGGGTCCGGACGGTGTGCAGGATGGCGCGGCGGCCGGCCATGGTGACGCCGGCCAGCCGGACGTCCCGGTTGCTGTAGTGGCCGAACTCGTGCGCCAGCACGGAGTCGAGCTCGGCCTCGGTGAGGCCGAGCAGCAGGGGTGCGCCGACCACCAGGTGCCGTTTGCCGGGGATCAGGCCGAGCAGCCGGGTGTCCTCCCAGACGCCGGCGTTGACGTCCGGTACGAGCCGGAGGTCGGCGGGCCCGCGGACGCCGGTCTGCTCGGCGATCCGGTCGATCCGGGCCCACAACTCGGGCTGCTGTTCACGCGTCAGGAGCAGCCCGGAGGGCTCCTCGCCGCGCGGACGGCGGGTCAGGAAGACCACCCGCAGGACCGGGTAGATGACCAGCAGGCTCAGGCCGATCAGCTTCGCGATGGCCGGGTTGACGCCCGTGCCGCTGAACAGCAGCGCCAGGTCGAGCCCGGTCAGGCCGAGCACGATGGCGGCGGCCAGCAGGTAGAAACCCGCCAGCAGTGCGACGGCGGTCAGGGCTCGGCCCGAGGTGCTCAGGGCCGTGCCGGAGGTGGCCGAATCGGCCGGTCTTGCAGGCGTAACCAACGCCGTCCCCCAAGAAATCTTCGCTCACGTGTACGGAAATGGAGATCGTAGCGGTCACCGGCGGAGCCCGGACCGCTAGGTCGGCCTGCTGCCGCCCTGGTCAGGGGCGCAGCCTGACCCTGGTCACGACGGGCTCCGGTTCGCGGCCCGCCGCGGCGCAGCTCAGCGCCTCGCGCACCGCGAGGACGCCGAGCCGGGTGAACACCGGCTCGCAGGAGTCGGTCCAGTGCCAGGACAGGTCGCGCACCACGACCCGGGCGCCGACCGGGCCGGAGCGGCGGACCTCCGGGGCGCCGGGCGTCTCGTCGGACGGTTCGTCGGACGTCCCGGCGGCCAGTTCCTGCAGCACGCCCCGGGCGAGCGCCGCCTCGTACTCCGGTGCCCGCTCCGGGTGTGGAGTGCAGTCGAACTCGCAGGACGACGGCGCCCCTTCGGGCAGCGGCTCGAAGTCCAGCTCCACCCTCCCGTAGGTCGGCACGCAGGCGGTGACGGTCTGGCGGGAGCGGACCTGTACCCCGCGAACGGGGCGGCTGAGCGGGACGGTGTGTGCGGTGGTCATGGCAGGTACCGTACGGCCGTCCGTGCCGCGCCGCCGCCGGATTTCCGGCCCCGGACGCCCGCGCGTGCCAGTCCGTGCGCCGCGCACGCTAGTCTCCGGGTGTGGAGAACGAAGTGGGACGTGAGGTCGCCGAGGCGCTCGGGGAACTGCTCAAGCGCAGCCTGCGGTCGAATCTGTACCAGGGGCTGACGGACGGTCTGGGGGAGGCGGTCGACGAGGTCACCTATCCGGTGCTCAGCGGGCTGGCCCGGTACGGGCCGTGCAGCGCCGCCGAGCTGGCGGCCGAGGTGGGGCTGGACCGGTCGGGGGTCAGCCGTCGGGCCTCCCGGCTGGAGGCGGGAGGACTGGTCCGGCGCGGGCCGGACCCGGCCGACGGGCGGTCCGTGCTGCTCACGCTGACCGAGGAGGGCGACCGCACGGTGGCGGTGATGCGGCAGCGGCTGGCCGGCCGGATCGAGGCCTCGCTGAGCTCCTGGCCCCCGGCGGAGGCGCGGGCCTTCGCCCGGGGCCTGCGCCGGTTCATCCGGGACGGCCCGTTCGGCGAGGGGTAGCCGGCCTGAGGCGGGTCCGGCTACGCCCCGACCGGCAGCAGCTGGATGCCGTGGCCGTTGGTCAGCCGGGTCCCGTGGGCCTTGGTCCGCAGGTAGTGGACGTTGCTCTCGGAGACGTGCACGCCGGTGGGCACGCGTTCGGTGACGTCGATGCCCAGGGTGGTGAGCTGGCCCGCCTTGTCGGGATTGTTGCTGAGCAGGCGGATCGTGGTGGCGTCCAGGGTTTCGAGCATCTGGGCGGCGGCGGAGTAGTCGCGGCCGTCCTCGGGGAGGCCGAGGGCGGTGTTGGCCTGGTAGGTGTCGAGGCCGGAGTCCTGGAGGGCGTAGGCGTCCAGCTTGTTGTAGAGGCCGATGCCCCGGCCCTCCTGGCGCAGGTAGAGCAGGTAGCCGCCCGCCTCGGTGATCCGCTCGACGGCCTCGCGGAGCTGGGGGCCGCAGTCGCAGCGCGCCGAGCCGAAGACGTCGCCGGTGAGGCACTCGGAGTGCAGCCGGACCAGCGGGGCCGCGCCGGGTGCGGGGGTGCCGAGGGCCAGGGCGAGGTGCTCGGCGCCGTCGGTGAGTCCGTGGAAGGTGAAGACCTCGGCCTCGGCCCGGTAGCCGTCGGGGAACGTGAGCGGGATCCGCACGCGGGAGCGCACGGCGGCAGTCGTCGGCTGCTCGTTCTCGGTGTTCGGCATGCCCAGCCTCCAGGGATCCGCAGGTGACCGCGTGGGGTTCTGCTCGTGGTTCGGTGCGGTTGGGTATGGTTCAAATTCAAACCGACCGACCGGCTAGAGAGTACGCCGTTGTTTGAATTTGAACAACTGGCCTCGGGTCGTGTCCCGGATGGCGGACGTCCTCCGTTCGGCGCAGCATCCCCGCCCCCTGCCGAGGGTGGCCCGCAAGCTGGGAGCGGGGGCCGCCGACCGGAGGATGGGCATGTCCAAGGCGTTCGGATTCAGGGCGTTCGGCGGGCCGGAGAGCCAGGGGTTCCTGGACCGCCCGACCCCGGTGCCGGGCCCGGGCCGGCTGCTGGTCGCCGTCCGGGCCGCCGGGGTGAACCAGGTGGACTGGAAGATCCGGCACGGCCTGCTGGGGACGGACCTGCCGTTGCCCGCCGTGTACGGGGCCGAGGTGGCGGGCGTCGTGCAGGCGGTCGGCGAGGGCGTGGCGGACTTCGCCGTCGGGGACGAGGTCTTCGGCAGCGCGCTGGCGGGCGGCTACGCCGAGCACACGCTGCTGGCCGCCGACCACGCGGCCCACAAGCCCGCCGCCGTCTCGTTCGCGCAGGCCGCGACGCTGCCGGTGGCCGCCGCGACCGCGTACGACGGGGTCCGGCAGCTGGCGCTGGACCCCGGCCGGACGCTGCTGGTCCTCGGGATCGCGGGCGGGGTCGGCAGCGCGGCGGCCCAGATCGCCCGGGGCCTGGGGCTCACCGTGCTGGGTACGGCGGGCGATGCCAACCGGGGTTTCGTCGAATCGCTGGGGGCGGCCTGGGTGCGGTACGGCGAGGGGGTGGCGGACCGGATCAGGGCGGCTGCGCCCGGCGGGGTGGACGGCATCCTCGACCTGGTCGGCGGGGAGGACGCCCGGGCCGCCGCCGAGACCCTGGTGACCCCCGGGCGGCTGGTCTCCACCGTCGACCCGGTCACCGCGACCGAGCTCGACGGCACCTTCGTCCGGCGCAGCGGCACGGCGGCCACCCTCGACGCGCTGGCCGAACTGGTCGGCTCCGGCAGGCTCGACCCGCACATCACCGCGACGTACCCGCTGGAGCGGGCCGCCGAGGCGCTCGCGGTGGTGGAGGCCGGGCACGCGCGCGGCAAGCTCGTCCTGGAGATCGGCGGGACGGGCACGGTCGGCGGGACGGGCGGGATCGGCGGGACGGGCGGGACGGGCGGGATCGGCGGAACCATGGAAACCGGCTGATGGAGAGAGTGGCACCATGAAGATCACCGAACCCACCGTCGGCGCGCCCTGCTGGGTCCAGCTGGGCAGCGCCGCCCCGGCCGTGGCGGAGCAGTTCTACGGCGAACTGTTCGGCTGGCGCGCCGAGACCGACCCCGACCCGGCGGCCGGCGGTTACACCACGATGTTCGTGGACACCGCGCCGGTGGCCGGGCTGGCCCCGCTGCCCGAACCGGGGCAGCCGGCCACCTGGGCGGTCTCGTTCGCCACCGCCGGGGTGGACGCCACCGCCGTGCTGGTGATGGCGGCCGGCGGCCACCTGCTGATGGAGCCGACGGAAGTGCTCGGCCTCGGACGGTTCGCCGTCGCGAGGGACCCGTCCGGCGCGGTGTTCTCGCTCTGGCAGGCCAGGACCTTCCAGGGCACCGGCCTGCTGAACGAGCCGGGCTCGCTCGGGTGGGTCGAACTGGCCACCCGCGACCCGGCCGGGGCCGCCGCCTTCTACGCCCGGGTCTTCGGCTGGAGCGTCAACGCCGGCGCGGGGTACACCCAGTGGGGCATCGACGGCCAGGACTTCGGCGGGATGCTCGACATGGGGGACAGTGTCCCGCCCGAGGCGCCGCCGTCCTGGATGCCGTACTTCGCGGTGGCCGACGTGGACCTCACGGCGGAGCGGGCCGTCGTGCTCGGCGGCGGGGTGCAGGTGCCGCCCGTCCGGATGGGCGGTGTGCGCAGGCTGGCGGTGCTCCGGGACGCGCAGGGCGCGGTGTTCGGCGTCTATGCGGAGGGGGAGGGCGCGGCGTAGCCGCCGACGGTGCGTGGCGGGCTTGCCGGCGGACGCCGTCAGGCCTTGGCGGCCGGTGACGGCTCGGTGACGGCGGGGCTCCCGGCCGGCTCCGGTCCGTCCGGGCGGCGGCGGGGGACGCAGGCGGCGGTCACGGTGATCGCGACCGCCGTCAGCGGCGCCCAGTCGCCCAGCCGGTCGTACCAGGTGCGGGCCGCCGGGTCGGCGAGCGGCAGCCGGACGGTGACCGAGCCGGTGGCCGAGGTGCCGAGCAGCGCGAGGCGGCGGCCCTGGCGGTCGTACGCGACGGACTCGCCGGTCAGCGAGGCCTGGACGACCGGGCGGCCGGTCTCGGCGGCGCGCAGGGCGCCGAGCGAGGCGTGCTGCTGGGGGGCCCAGGTGTGCTGGAAGGTCGAGGTCGCGGACTGGTAGACGAGCAGGCGCGCGCCGTCGTCGGCGGCCGCCCGGGACATGTCCGGGAAGGCCGATTCGAAGCAGATCAGCGCGCCGAGCGGGAGCGGGCGGCCGGCCCGGTCGGTGGCCTGGAGCAGGTGGAAGGAGGTGCCCGGGACGCGGTTCTCGCCCGCCGCCTTGCTGACCCCGGCGATCCAGCCGAGCACCGGACGCAGCGGGATGTACTCGCCGAACGGCACCAGCCGGATCTTGCGGTAGCGGCCGGCGATCCCGTCGGGGGTGATCTGGACGGTGTCCTTGGAGATCCGGCCGTCGGCCTTGCGGGCGTCCTCGCCCACCAGCAGCTGGGCGCCGGTCCCGGCGGAGAGGGTGCGCAGCCGGTTCAGCACGGCGGTGTCGCGGTCCAGGTCCGAGGTGGTGCTGCTCTCGCCCCAGACGACCAGGTCGAGCGGCTGCCCGGCCAGCGCTGCGGTGATCCGGGCACTGGCGTCGAAGCGCGCGCCCGCGTCCTCGATCACGCCGGGCTGGACGAGCGCCACGGTGGCGTAGTCGCCGGGCGTGGGCTGGGTGCGCAGCGCGAACAGCAGTGGGCCGGCCGCGACCGCGAGCACGGTGACGGCGGCGGCCACCGCCCGGACCCGGATCTGACGGACCGTCAGAAGGACGACCAGGCCGGTGTTGGCGGCCACCACCGCCGCGCTGACCAGCCACGCCCCGCCGACCGAGGCCAGCCCGAGGACCGCCGGGTGCTGCCACTGGGTGGCGCCGAGCAGCGCCCAGGGCCCGCCGAGCGCGTGCCAGGAGCGGGCGTACTCGGTGCTCACCCAGACCGAGGGGACGACCACCAGGGCGGCGAGCGCCCGCAGGGCGGTGACCGGCGGGTGCAGCAGCCGCCAGACCGCCAGGCCGACGGCGGCCTGGAGCGCGCCGAACAGGACGGCGATGGCGAGCAGCCCCGGCCCGACCGAGGGGATCAGCCAGTACATCGCGGTCAGGATGAACCCGGCCCCGAACCACCAGCCGCGCACCGCCGCCTCCCGCGCGGTGGGCGCCTGCCGCATCAGCAGCAGGCCGGGCACCAGGGCGACCCACGCCAGCGCGGCGAGCCCGGGCGCCGGGAAGGCGAGGACCGGGAGTGCGCCGGCGGCCAGGGCACCGTACCGGGCGGGCCGGGAGAGGGCGGCGGGGAATCTCATGTCCCGATTGTCTGCTTCCGGGGCATCCGCCACCCTCTTTCCCGCCAGGTGTGTCACATCAGCTGTCACCCTCAAGGTCGCCCTCGGTCTCCAGGAACGCCACCCGCAGCGCGTCGATGAGTGCCGGGTCCGGCTCGGCCCACAGACCGCGCTCGGCCGCCTCCAGCAGGCGCTCGCTGATGCCGTGCAGGGCCCACGGGTTGGCTCCGTTCAGGAACTCCCGGTTGGTCGGGTCAAGAACGTACTCCTGGGTGAGCTTCTCGTACATCCAGTCCGCGACTACCCCGGTGGTGGCGTCGTAACCGAAGAGGTAGTCGACCGTCGCCGCCATCTCGAAGGCGCCCTTGTACCCGTGCCGGCGCATCGCCTCCATCCAGCGCGGGTTGACCACCCGGGCGCGGAAGACCCGGGCCGCCTCCTCGGTGAGGGTGCGGGTGCGGACCGTCTCCGGGCGGGTCGAGTCGCCGATGTAGGCGGTCGGGGCCCGGCCGGTGAGCGCGCGGACGGTGGCGACCATGCCGCCGTGGTACTGGAAGTAGTCGTCGGAGTCCGCGATGTCGTGCTCGCGGGTGTCGGTGTTCTTGGCGGCGACGGTGATCCGCTTGTAGGCGGTCTCCATCTCCTCGCGGGCCGGGCGGCCGCCCAGGTCGCGGCCGTAGGCGTAGCCGCCCCAGACGGTGTAGACCTCGGCCAGGTCGGCGTCGGTGCGCCAGTCCCGGCTGTCGATCAGCTGGAGCAGGCCGGCGCCGTAGGTCCCCGGGCGGGAGCCGAAGATCCGGGTGGTGGCCTTGCGCTCGTCGCCGTGCTCGGCGATGTCGGCCTGGACGTGCGCCCGGACGTAGTTGCTCTCGGCGGGCTCCTCCTGGCGGGCAGCCAGCCGGACGGCGTCGTCCAGCAGGGCGACGACGTGCGGGAAGGCGTCCCGGAAGAAGCCGGAGATGCGCAGCGTCACGTCGATGCGCGGGCGGCCCAGCTCGTCGAGCGAGATCGGCTCCAGGCCGGTGACCCGGCGGGAGGCGTCGTCCCAGACCGGGCGGACGCCCAGCAGCGCGAACGCCTCGGCGATGTCGTCACCGGCGGTGCGCATCGCGCTGGTGCCCCAGAGCGAGAGGCCGACCGAGGTCGGGTACGCGCCCTCGTTGTCCGCCGTGTAGCGCTCGACGAGGGAGGCGGCCAGCGCCTGGCCGGTCTCCCAGGCCAGGCGGCTCGGGACGGCCTTCGGGTCGACGGAGTAGAAGTTGCGGCCGGTCGGCAGCACGTTGACCAGCCCGCGCAGCGGCGAGCCGGACGGACCGGCCGGGACGAAACCGCCGCCGAGCGCGTGTACCACGGCGTCCAGCTCGTCCGTGGTCCGGGCCAGCCGGGGGACGACCTGGTGGGCGGCGAAGGACAGCACGTCCGCGACGGCCTGCGGGTGACCGGCGGCGACCTTCTCGACCGCCTCCGGCGCCCAGTTCTCGGCCTCCATGGCCTCGACCAGCTCGCGGGCCTGTGCCTCGGCGGCGTCCGTCGCGCCGAGCGTGAGCGCGGCCTCGTCCAGGCCGAGCGCCTCGCGCAGGCCGGGCAGCGCCGCGACGCCGCCCCAGATCTGGCGGGCGCGCAGGATGGCCAGCACGATGTTGACCCGGTCGACCCCGGCGGGGGCCTGGCCCAGCACGTGCAGACCGTCGCGGATCTGGGCGTCCTTGATCTCGCAGAGCCAGCCGTCGACGTGCAGCAGGAAGTCGTCGAAGCCGTCGTCCTCGGGCCGCTCCTCCAGACCGAGGTCGTGGTCGAGGCGGGCGGCCTGGATCAGCGTCCAGATCTGGGCGCGGATCGCGGGCAGCTTCGCCGGGTCCATCGCGGCGATGTTGGAGTGCTCGTCGAGCAGCTGCTCCAGGCGCGCGATGTCGCCGTAGCTGTCGGCGCGGGCCATCGGCGGGACGAGGTGGTCGACCAGCGTCGCGTGCGCGCGGCGCTTGGCCTGGGTGCCCTCGCCCGGGTCGTTGACCAGGAAGGGGTAGATCAGCGGCAGGTCGCCGAGCACGGCGTCCGGGCCGCAGTCGGCGGAGAGCGCGGCGGTCTTGCCGGGCAGCCACTCCAGGTTGCCGTGCTTGCCGAGGTGCACCACGGCGTCGGCGCCGAAGCCGCCGTCGGACTGCGCGGCGGCGATCCAGCGGTAGGCGGCGAGGTAGTGGTGGCTCGGCGGCAGGTCCGGGTCGTGGTAGATCGCGACCGGGTTCTCGCCGAAGCCGCGCGGGGGCTGGATCAGGACGAGGAGATTCCCGGCGCGCAGGGCGGCGAGCACGATGTCGCCGTCCGGGTTCTGGCTGCGGTCCACGTACAGCTCGCCGGGCGGCGGGCCCCAGTGCTGCTCGACCTTGGCGCGCAGGCCCTCGGGCAGGGTGGCGTACCAGCGGCGGTAGTCGGCGGCCGGGATGCGGACGGGGTTGCGGGCGAGCTGGTCCTCCGTCAGCCAGTCCTGGTCGTAGCCGCCGGCCGCGATCAGGGCGTGGATCAGGGCGTCGCCCTCGTGGCTGTCCTCGTCGATGACGTCCAGGCCCGGCAGGTCGTGGCCGAGGTCCATGCCCTCCTGGCGGAGGCGGGTGAGCAGGCGGATCGCGCTGGCCGGGGTGTCCAGGCCGACCGCGTTGCCGACCCGGGCGTGCTTGGTCGGGTACGCGGAGAGGACGAGCGCGAGGCGGCGCTCGGCGGCCGGGATGTGCCGCAGCCGGGCGTGCCGGACGGCGATGCCCGCGACGCGGGCGGAGCGCTCGGGGTCGGCGCGGTAGACGGTGAGGCCGTCCTCGTCCTGCTCCTTGAAGGAGAACGGGACGGTGATCAGGCGGCCGTCGAACTCCGGGACGGCGATCTGCGTCGCGGTGTCCAGCGGCGAGAGGCCGTCGTCGCTCGCCTCCCAGGCGGCGCGGGACCAGGTCAGGCAGAGTGCCTGGAGGATCGGGCGGTCGAGCGCGGCCAGCGCGCCCGCGTCCCAGGACTCCTCGTCGCCGCCGGCCGAGGCGTCGGCCGGGCGGGTGCCGCCGGCCGCGAGCACGGTGGTCAGGATCGCGTCGGCCCGGCCCAGCTCGGCGAGCAGCTCGTCGTCGGCGCCGCGCAGCGAGGAGCAGAACAGCGGGCGCGGGCGGGCGCCCTGGTCCTCGATGGCCTGGCAGAGCGTCTCCACGAAGGCGGTGTTGCCGCTCATGTGGTGGGCGCGGTAGTAGAGCACCGCGATGACCGGGCCGTCCGCGTTGCGCTCGGTGCGCTCCAGCGGGCCCCACTCGGGCGCGGAGGCGGGGGCGGCGAAGCCGTGGCCGGTCAGCAGCACGGTGTCGGAGAGGAAGGCGCCGAGCTCGGCCAGGTTGGCCGGGCCGCCGTGCGCGAGGTAGGCGTGTGCCTCGGCGGCGATGCCGGCCGGGACGGTGGACAGCTCCATCAGCTGGGCGTCCGGGGCCTGCTCACCCGTCAGCACGATCACCGGGCGGGGGCCGGCGAGCAGCGCGTCCAGGCCCTCCTGCCAGGCGCGGCGGCCGCCGAGCAGCCGGACCACGACCAGGTCGGTGCCCTCCAGCAGCGCGGGGAGCTCCTCGGCGGTGAGCCGGGCGGGGTTGCCGAGGCGGTAGTCGACCGGGCCCTGCGAGGCGCGGGCGCTCAGCAGGTCGGTGTCCGAGGTCGAGAGAAGAAGAATCATGCGAAGGCCCTCCAGGCCACGTCGGCGGGCATGGACAAGGGCAAGGGCGCACGGTGGCGCAGGCGCATGGGGCGCATGGGACGAGCCTTCCTTGGGGTCCGCGCCCCATGGGTGTCCCCCCGGCCGGCGGACGGGGAGGGGAGGACGGCAGGAGTTCCTGGCTCCCACGGCCGTTGAGCCGTGGTCACAGTGGCGGGACCGCACCGGGTTTGCACCGGTTTCCTCCCCTTTGCGCCGTCGCTGGCGTGGACAGGCCGCAGGGACTGTCCGGGAGCATCGTACGGGGTGCCCGAGACCGGCCGACAGGGTGCTGGCGGTTGGCCGGGTGTGATCCACAAGGCAGCGGCATCCCGGCGGATCGTGGGTATGCTCGCCGCCATGCCACCCACACCCGACGCCGCCCGGCCGGGCTCCGGCGCGCCCGACCGTGGGCGCGAGGACTCCTGCCCCGGGGCGCTTCGCCTACACACGGCCGACGACGGCGCACTGGCCCGGGTCCGGGTGCCGGGCGGACTTCTGACGGACCGTCAGGCCCTGGTGCTGGCCGACGCCGCGAGCGAGCTCGGCGACGGCGCACTGGAGACCACCTCGCGCGGCAACGTGCAACTGCGCGGGCTGCCTTCGGACTCCGGCCGGGAGCTCGGCACCCGGCTGCGTGCCGCCGGCCTGCTGCCCTCCGACTCGCACGAACGGGTCCGCAACATCGTCGCCTCCCCGTCGGCCGGGCTGGACGGCGCCGGGCACGCGGACGTCCAGGCCTGGACCCGCGAGCTGGACGCCCTGCTCTGCGCCTCCGAGCAGGCCGCCGGGCTCTCCGGCAAGTTCCTCTTCGCCCTCGACGACGGACGCGGCGACGTCGCGGCGCTCGACGCCGATGTGACATTGATCGCAGCCCCCGGCGGCGGCGCGCTGCTCCGGCTCGGCCGCGCCGCCACCGCCCGGCGGGTGCCCGCCGGGGCGGAGGTGCGGCACGCGCTGGCCGCCGCGCTGGAGTTCCTGGCCGCCGTCCGGGCCGGCGGTACGCCCGCCTGGCACCTGCGCGACCTGCCCGCCCTGCTGGACCCGGGCGCCGAGCCGCTGCCGGTGTCCGAAGGCCGGGCTCCGCTGGTGGGGCCGGTGCCCGGCGGGCTCAGCGTCGGCCTGCGGTTCGGCCGGGTGAGCGCCGAGCAGTGGCGCCTGCTGGCCGGGGCCTCGGCGGGCGAACTGCGGGTCACCCCCTGGCGCGGCGTGGTGCTGCCCGGTGCCGCGCACGAGCGACTCGCCGAGCTGGCCGCCGCCGGGCTGCGCACCGACCCCGGCTCGCCCTGGGAACGCGCCACCGCCTGCACCGGCCTGCCCGGCTGCGCCAAGTCGCTGGCCGACGTCCGGGCCGACGCGGCCCTGGCGCTCTCCCGGCCCGGCGGCGGCGGGCTGCCCGTCCACTGGTCCGGGTGCGAGCGGCGCTGCGGGCACCCGGCGGGGGAGTGGGTGGATGTGCTCGCCACTGGGCAGGGCTACCGCGTGACAGCGCACTCGGGCGTGCATTCGACGTCGCACGCCTCGCGCACCTTGCACACTTCGCACACCTCGCAGGACCTGACGACCGAAGAGATGGCCGAGGCAGTGGCCGAAGCCAGGAGGATCAAGTGATCGACTACGAGAAGGACGGCGCGGAGATCTACCGCCAGTCCTTTGCCACCATCCGCGCCGAGGCCGACCTTGCGGGGCTGCCCGCCGACGTCGCCCAGGTCGCCGTGCGCATGATCCATGCCTGCGGCATGACCGACCTGGTCGAGGACCTGCTCTTCTCGCCCGGCGTGGTGGCGAGCGCGCGGGCCGCGCTGCGCGCCGGTGCGCCGATCCTCTGCGACGTCTCGATGGTCGCCAGCGGCGTCACCCGCAAGCGGCTGCCCGCCGACAACGAGGTGATCTGCACCCTCTCCGACCCGTCGGTGCCCGCCCTCGCGAAGGAGCTCGGCAACACCCGCAGTGCCGCCGCGATGGAGCTGTGGCTGCCCCGGCTGGAGGGCGCGGTGGTCGCCGTCGGCAACGCGCCGACCTCGCTCTTCCGGCTGCTGGAGATGATCGAGGCCGGTGCCCCGCGCCCGGCCGCCGTGATCGGCGCGCCGGTCGGCTTCATCGGCGCCGCCGAGTCGAAGCAGGCGCTCGCCGAACACCCGTCCGGCCTGGAGCACCTGGTGGTGCGCGGCCGGCGCGGCGGCAGCGCGATGGCTGCCGCCGCCATCAACGCGATTGCGAGCGAAGTAGAATGACGGAACGTCAGACGGGGCGCCTGTACGGCGTCGGCCTCGGCCCGGGGGACCCGGAGCTGCTCACCGTCCGTGCCGCCGGGCTCATCGGCAAGGCCGACGTGGTGGCGTACCACAGCGCCCGGCACGGCCGCTCGATAGCCCGCTCGATCGCCGAGCCGTACCTGCGCGGCGACCAGATCGAGGAGCAACTGGTCTACCCCGTCACGGTGGAGACCACCGACCACCCGGGCGGCTACCGGGGTGCGCTGGACGAGTTCTACGAGGAGGCCGCCGCCCGGCTGGCCGCCCACCTGGACGCGGGCCGCGACGTGGTGGTGCTGGCCGAGGGCGACCCGCTGTTCTACGGCTCGTACCAGCACATGCACAAGCGCCTGGCGGACCGCTACCCGACCGAGGTGGTGCCGGGCGTGACCTCCGTCAGCGCCGCCGCCGCCCGGCTGGGCAAGGCGCTGGTGGAGGCCGAGGAGGTGCTGACCATCCTGCCGGGCACGCTGCCCGAGGAGGAGCTGACGGCCCGGCTGGCCTCCACCGACTCCGCCGTGATCATGAAGCTCGGCCGCACCTTCCCGACCGTCCGGCGGGCGCTGGAGCGCGCCGGCCGGCTCGACGAGGCGCAGTACGTCGAGCGGGCCACCATGGCGGGTGAGCGCACCGCGCCGCTGGCCGAGGTGGACCCGGCGACGGTGCCGTACTTCTCCGTCGCGGTGCTGCCGAGCCGGATCGGGCTCGGGCCCGCGCCTGTTGCGCAGAACGCTGTCGGCGAGGTCGTCGTTGTCGGCCTCGGCCCGGCCGGGCCGCTCTGGCTGACGCCCGAGGCGCGCGGCGAACTCGCCGCCGCCACCGACCTGGTGGGCTACACCACCTACATCGACCGGGTGCCGGTCCGGCCCGGCCAGGTGCGGCACGGTTCGGACAACAAGGTGGAGGCGGAGCGCGCCGAGTTCGCGCTCGACCTCGCCCGGCGCGGTCACCGCGTCGCGGTGGTCTCCTCCGGTGACCCGGGCGTCTTCGCGATGGCCACCGCCGTGCTGGAGGCCGCCTGCACCGACCCGTACCGCTCGGTGCCGGTGCGGATCGTCCCCGGGATGACGGCCGCGCACGCCGCCGCCTCCCGCGCGGGCGCCCCGCTCGGCCACGACTACGCCGTCGTCTCGCTCTCCGACCGGCTCAAGCCGTGGGAGGTGGTGGCCCAGCGCCTGCGCGCCGCCGCCGCCGCCGACCTGGTGCTCGCGCTCTACAACCCCGGCTCGCAGAGCCGCACCACCCAGGTCGGCCTGGCCCGCGACCTGCTGCTCGAACACCGAGCCCCGGACACCCCCGTGGTGATGGCCCGCGACGTCGGCGGCCCGACCGAGCGGGTCCGGACGGTCCGGCTGGCCGACCTGGACCCCGCCGAGGTCGACATGCGGACCATCCTGCTGATCGGCTCCTCGCAGACCCAGGCCGTCCGCCGCGACAACGGCACCGAGGTGGTCTGGACACCGAGGCGGTACCCGCCGGTCTGACGTACCGTCAGGCAGTGGACCGGCTTCTGGCTGAGCCCGCGCTTCCGATCGTGTGATCGGGGCGCGGGCTCAGCTTTTTCGGTGCACACCCGGTCGGCTCGGCAGGTGCGGTCCGGCCCGGCCTCGGCTCTTGGGGGCAGGTGCCCGGCGCTCACGCCGACATGGCCTGCCCGGCGGAGTCCGTGTCCTCCGCGCAGGCGGCGGCCAGGTCGTCCAGTGACAGGCCCAGTGCCCAGGCCAGGGCCGCCACGGTGAAGAACGCGGGGGTCGGGGCGCGGCCGGTCTCGATCTTGCGGAGCGTCTCCGCGGACACCCCGGCCGCCGCCGCCACCTCCACCATGCTGCGCTCGCCGCGGGCCTGCCGGAGCAGCGCCCCGAAGTGCTCGCCGCGCTGCCGCTCTTCGGGGGTCAAAGGAACTCTCACCATACCCGTGATACTAATACCGGTATAAGTATTGGGTAGCACCGCATCGCGGGGGAGTCGCAGCACATGGTGGAGATCAAGTCGGACACGGCACTGGAGTCGATGCGAGAAGCCGGCCGCGTCGTGGCCCGGGCACTCGCCGCCACCCGGGAGGCGGCAGCCGTGGGAGTCGGTCTGCGGGAACTCGACGAGGCGGCCCGCGCCGTCCTGGCCGAAGCCGGGGCGCAGTCCCCGTTCCTCGGGTACCAGCCTTCCTTCGCCCCCGTCCCCTTCCCCGCGGTGATCTGCGCCTCCGTCAACGACGCCGTCGTGCACGGCATCCCCGGCGACTACCGCCTCCGCGACGGCGACCTGGTCAGCATCGACTGCGGGGCCCGGCTCGACGGTTGGACGGGTGACGCCGCGATCAGCTTCATCGTCGGAAACGCCCGTCCCGCCGACCTGGAGCTCATCGCCGCCACCCAGCAGGCCCTGGACGCCGGGATCGCCGCCGCCACCGTCGGCCGTCGTACGGGGGACATCTCCCATGCCATCGGTACGGTCGCCCGGGCGAACGACTGCGGCATGCCGACCGACTTCGGCGGCCACGGCATCGGCCGCCAGATGCACGAAGACCCCCACCTGCCCAACCGCGGACGGCCCGGCCGCGGCTTCCTCCTGCGCCACGGCCTCACCCTGGCCATCGAGCCCATGCTGATGGCCGGCGGACGCGACGACTACCGCACGGACCCCGACGGCTGGACCCTGCGCACCGCCGACGGCAGCCGGGCCGCCCACATCGAACACACCGTCGCCGTCACCGAGGACGGCCCCCGCATCCTCACCTTGCCCTGACCCCGCGCGGCGGCGGCCGACGGCACTCGAACTCCTTCGCCGCGGGTGCGTACGTCCCGCGACTGCGGGAGCGGCCGGCCCGCGAGCAGGAGATGGCTCCAGGCCGCCGTCGGACGCGGCCGGCCGGTGAGCAGGGCCTCGGCGACGGCTCAGCGCTCACCGTCAGGGCGTAGCGGTGGGGACGGGCTCGGGGCCGGGGACGTCGCGGAGGTGGCGGAGCGGGGAGCAGAAGACGAACCAGCCGGCGGCCCAGGAGCCGATGAACGCCACCCAGAGTGCGGGCCGCACGCCGATGAGCGTGCCGAGTGTCCCGCCGAGGATGCTGCCGAGCGGCATCGTGCCCCACACGACCCAGCGGACGGCCGCGTTCATCCGGCCCATCAGCTCCGGTGGTGTCACGGACTGCCGGTAGCTGACCTGTGCGACGTTGTACACCATGGCCGCGAAGTACGCGATGCCCCAGCCCAGCGGCAGCAGCAGCACTCCCCAGCCCCGCCAGGCGGCGGCCGCGACGACCTGCGGAGCGCTGAACACCAGCATCGACATCCAGATGATCCGCGCCGAGCCGATCCTCCTGGCGAGCCGGCCGGCGAACACTCCTCCGGCGATCCCGCCCACGGCCGCGCCGGCCAGGACCAGCCCGGTCAGCGCGGGGTGCACGTGCAGTACCCGGACGAGGAAGACCATCACCAGTGCCGAACTCATGCCGGTGAACAGGTTCGCGGTGGCGGTGCACGCCACGACCCTCCGCAATATCCTGTGGCCGGTGACGAACCTCAGCCCCTCGGCGATCTGGCTCCGCAGCGTCTCGTCGGCCCGCCGTGCGGGCGGCGGTTCCTCGCGCGTCCTGATGCCGATCGTCGAGACGACCGAGATCAGGTAGGAGAGCGCGTCGGCCGTCACCGCTCCTGCGGCGCCGAACGCCGCCACCAGTCCGCCGCCCAGGCTCGGTCCCCCGAGCTGTGCGAACGCCGAGGTGGTGCCGAGCTTGCCGTTGGCGTCCATCAGGGACTCGGTGCGGACCAGCGACGGCAGGTAGCTCTGGTACGCGACGTCGAAGAACACCGTGCACACGCCGGCCGCCACGGCGACGATGTAGAGCTGCGTCATCGTCAGGTGGCCGAGGGCGGCCGCCACCGGGATCGAGCCGATGATCAGCAGCCGGAGGATGTCGCAGACGATCATGATGGAACGTTTGGCACCCCGGTCCACGAGCGCACCCGCGGGCAGTGCGATCACCGCGAACGCGGCGGTGGTGGCGGCGGTCAGCAGCCCGACCTGGAACGTGCTCGCCTTGAGCGCGACGACCGCGAGCAGCGGAAGTGCGATCTCGGTGACCGCCGAGCCCATCTCGCTGACCGTCTGGCCGCTCCACAGCAGCATGAAGTCCCGTTGACGCCACAGGCTCGGACCGCCGGACTCCATCCCGGCGGCCTGCAGATCATTCGCTACGTCCGTCACCGCGCCGACTCCGCTCTCAGGTCCACGGCCGGACTGTACCGCCGATCACCCGGAGACTGACACTGTGTTAGTGGAACGCGGGCGCGGGCAGGCCCTCGTCCGTCCCTCAAGTCTCAAGGTGAACCGAACAGTTCGTCCAGGCAGTGGGCCAGGATCGCCAGTGCGGCGTCGCCGGTGCGCTGGCCGCCCAGCACGCTCGAACCCAGGCCGTTGACCATGGCCAGCAGTCCGGCGGCGGTCATCCCGGGGTCCCGTCCGGCGTCGATCTCCCCGGCCTGCTGGGCCGCGCGGATCTGCTGGGCGAGGAAGCCCTCCAGCAGGTCGGGCTGGGGTGTGCCGTGCTTCTCCACCAGTGCGGGATCGCTGAGCACCAGGGTGTAGTACGCGGCGTACGTCCTGGTGATCCGACGGCTCTCCGGATCGGTCGGCAGGATGCAGGACAGCACCGCCGTCATCAGGCTCCGCGGTGTGGGCGGGGTGCCCGCCGCGCTGATCCACTGTGCCATCCGGGCCTGGAGCTGGACGCCGAGCCTGGCCAGCGCGTCGAGCAGCAGCCCTTCCTTGGTCGTGAAGTAGTACTGCACCAGCCGCAGGGAGACGCCGGCTTCGGCGGCGACCGCCCGCATGCTCGCCGCCTGGAGCCCCTGGGTGTCGGCGATGCGGAGCAGGGCCTCGGCGATCTGCCTTCTGCGCTCCTCGTGATCCACCTGTGCGGCCACGGCGCCACCTCGCTTTCCTGGTACACCCGTATCATGCTGTGATACACATGTATCATGCGAATTGGCGAGTTCAAGAACGACCAGGCCGGGGCCCGGTACCGGGCCGTCTACGAGCAGACCCTGGCCGACCTGTGGCCGGGGCCGCGCACGGCACTCGACATCCCCACCTCCTTCGGGACCACCCGGGTCTACCGCACCGGGCCGCCCACCGGCGAGCCGATCGTGCTGCTGCCGGGGTCCGGCGGGAACGCGCTGATGTGGCACCGGTACGTCGAGGTGCTGGCCCGGCACCGTCCGGTCCTCGCCGTGGACACCATCGGCGAGCCGGGCGCGAGCGTGCAGACCACCCCGCTCGCCGACGGCCGGGACGGCGCGGCCTGGCTGAACGAACTCCTGGCCGCGCTGGAGGTGACGGCGGGTCATGCCGTCGGCTGCTCCTACGGCGGCTGGCTGGCGCTCAACCACCAGATCCACCGTCCCGGCCGGATCGCCTCGCTGACCCTGGTGGACTCCGCCGGATTCGCCGATCCCGGCCGGCGGTTCTACGCCTGGATGATCGCCGGCGGGCTCGCCGCGATGGCACCGCGCCAACTCCGCCCCGGGTTGGCCCGCCTGGTCGGCAACAGCGCGATCCTGGAGAGCGGACTGATGGGGCTGGTACGCGTGTCGATGGGATTCCGCCGGGCACTCCCGCCCGCCCGGGTCCTTTCCGACGAGGAACTCCGGAGCCTGCGGGTCCCCGCACTCTTCCTGCTGGGGGAGCGCAGCGCCCTGCACGACTCGCGCGAGGTCGCCGAGCGCCTCGGCAGGCTGGTGCCCTCCGCCCGGGCGGAGATCGTGCCCGGCACCGGCCACGCGCTGCCGACGGACCGGCCGGCCCTGGTGGCCGAACGCATCCTGGAGACCGCCGGGCGGTAGCTGCGCCGGGTGGGGCCGGCGGCCAGGGTGGCGTCCGGCCCGGTCGCGGGCCGGCCGCCGGTGCTCGGCCCGGTCGGGTGCGGTCGGCTACGGCCGGTGGTGCCGGTAGTAGTCGTCGACGGGGACGCGGGCCGCGTCGAACAGGGCCGGGCCGTCCTGCGCCACCGTCGGCCAGGCGCCCGACTCCGGGTTGAGCTCGACGAGTTGGGCGGTCGAGAGCGCGTAGACGACCCGTCCGAGCCCGGAACGGGCGATGCCGCCCGTGCACATGCCGCACGGCTGGCAGCTGGTGTACAGGGTGGTGCGTGCGGCCGTGTCGGGGTCGAGTTCGCGGGCCGCCCAGCGGGCGAGTTTCAGTTCCGGGTGGGCGCTGATGTCGTTGTCGCGCCGCACCGTGTTGTGGGCCTCGGCGAGGATCGTGCCGTCCGTGCCGGCCAGCAGGGAGCCGTACGGTGCGTCGCCGAGGGTGGTGGCGTGGGCGGCGATCTCGATCGCGCGCCGCAGGAGAACTTCGTCGGAAGTGCTGATCACGAGGGGTTCCTCCGCTGTGCGGCCACGGCGGTGAGCGCCTGCCAGGCCTCGTGGGGCCGGCGGGTGGCCTCGGGGTCACCGTGGTAGGGGTCGAGCACGACGCTTTCGGCGCCGAGCTGCTGGAGTTGGTCGAGGTCGTCGAGGATCTGCTCGATGGTGCCGGTGCCGGCGAGCCGCTCGGGGTCGTCGATCGGTGCGCCGGTCATCCGCAGGGCGATCCGGGGCGCGAAGGCCGGCAGCGTGTGGTTCGACACGACCGTGCGCAGTTGGGAGAGGGTGCTGCGCAGCGGGTGCCAGGCGTCGCCGAACCTGATGGTGCGTCGGATCGCGGCCTCGCTGCTCCCGCCGACCCAGACGGGAATCGGGGCGGTCCGGTCGTCGGCCTCCTCGCGCCAGGCCTCGCGCAGGGTGGCCAGGTACTCGTCGGTGAGCCTGCCGCGTGCGGAGAACGGCACGCCGAGCGCGTCGAACTCCTGACGCGCCCAGCCGACGCCCACCCCGAGCACGAGCCGGCCGCCGCTGAGCTGCTGGAGGTTGGTGGCCATCCGCGCCACCAGCAACGGGTGCCGGTAGGGCAGGACGAGCACGGTCGTGCCCAGCCGCACCCTGCTGGTGATCCCGGCCAGCCAGGAGAGCGTGGTGAACGGCTCGTAGAACGGCGCCGGGTACCGCACGGCCACGTCCGGGGTGGCGGCCACGTGATCCGACACCATCAGCAGGTCGAAGCCGAGCCCCTCCACGAGCTGCGCCCACGCGCGGAGCATGCCGGGATCGGTCCCGGGCCCGAAGTTCGGTACGTTGACGCCTAGTTGCATGGTTCGAGGCTATCCCGGCGATCGCCGGGCGTGGAAGACGCTTCTCCTGGTCGTACCCGTGTTCTGCCGTTGATTTCCCGGTAGGGTCGTGAGATGGCAGTGAATCTTGACGACGTCGACTGGGCGATCATCGACGAGTTGCAACGGGAGGCGCGGATCTCCCTCAGCGAGCTGGGGCGGCGCGTACGTCTCAGCCCGTCGGCCACCACGGAACGGGTACGGCAACTGGAGGCGATGGGCGTCATCTCCGGCTACCACGCCGTGGTCGACCTCGCCCGGGTCGGCTACCCCGTACTCGCCGTCGTCCGGTTGAAGTACCCGGGCAACCACCACCAGCCGCTGCGCCGCGTACTCGCCGACCGGCGCGAGATCCTGGAGTGCCTGCGCACCACCGGCGACGACTGCTACACCCTGAAGGTGGCCGCGACCTCGATGGCGCATCTGGAGACCCTCATGGACGAGCTGGCCGGCTTCGGCAGCACGACCACCAGCGTCGTCTACAGCCAGACGCTGCCCTATCGCGGCCCCGCCCGGCCCTGAGCGACAGCCGACCGGGGGTGGCTCTCCTTCGTGACCGGGGCGGGAAGGGGGCGCGCCGCCCCGGCCCGTGCTCGGACGGTCGCCTGCGGATCCGGGGCCGGCGGTCGGGTGGCGGCGGGTCCGGTTGCACCCGCCGTCACCTCACCCGCCGTCACCTCGCCTGCCGTCAGAGGACGTCGGCGACGGTCACCGTGGTCGTGCGGTCGTCGGCCTCCGCCAGGAGTGTGCCGCCCGGTGCCCACAGGGCGGAGCGGCCGCAGCCGGTCCACGGGCCCGACGGGCCGACGTGGTTGGCGAGGACGACGTGCATGCCCGAGTCCCTGGCGATGCCCGGGTAGACCGTCGCCCGCTCGTGGACGCCGTCGCCCGTGCCGTACAGCGAGCTGGCCAGGTGCACCTGGCAGCCGTCGGCGGCGGCGCGGGCGGTGAGGTCCGGGAAGTGGTTGTCGAAGCAGGTGGCGAGAGCGAAGCGGAGGCCGCCGAGTTCGAAGCGGCCGTCCTGACCGCCTGCGCTGAAGACGCCCCGCTCGTTCTCGTAGAGGTGCTGCTTCAGGTACGTGGTGATCAGTTCGCCGTCGGCGCCGTGGACCAGTGTTCCGATGGCGGGCCGGGGTCCGTCGGTGGGCACGGCGCAGTTGACGACGGTGGCGATCCCGGTCGCCTTCAGGGCGTCCAGGCGGGCGTCGTCGGCGGTCACCCACTGGCCGGGATCCTCGGCCATCAGGTCGAGCTCGTACCCGGTCAGCGCGAACTCCGGGAACACGACCAGCTCGGCGCCCTGCTCGCGCGCCTGCCCGGCGAGGGCGACGAGTTGCCGGACGTTCGCGGGGACGTCCCCGGGAACGCAGGTGAGCTGGGCTGCGGCGATCTTCATGGGGTCGAGCATGGCACGGCCGGGACGTGCGTGGCCCTGGCAGCCTCCGACGGCCCTCGGTGGCCGGCGGGCCGTCGGAGGCCCGGAGCCCTGGTCGGCGGTGTGGAGTGTCACAGGTCTGTGACACTGACGTCCCGAGGGGCTTTTGAACCTGTTCAAAAGAGTTGATCAACCCCTACAGTCCCGGTGATGCCGCGATCTCCGGAAGGGTGAGCCGCGCGCTCTCCGATCTCTGAGGGGGACTCATGTCCGATCCGTCCACGGCTGCCGCGCCACAGCCGCAGCCGTCGCAGTCGACGATGGCCGACCCGTTCCGGGTGCCCAGCCAACCGGCCTGGGGCCCCCGGCCGGCGCCGAAGCCGCTCTGGGAGCGGGCCACCGAGCCGCCGAAGCCCGCCATGCCCGGACTCCGGGTGCCGGCCGCCGGGCTCGCCGCCGGACTGCTCTCGGCGGCCGTGCTGTCGGACGGCATCGGGGTGAACCTGCTGCTCTGCGCGCTGGCGGCGGCGGTGGTCGCAGGTCTGGCCGTACACCGGACCGGCCGGCGGGTACGGCCGTGGACGCTGGTCTGGTCCGGGCTCACGGTCGTGCTGCTGGTCGTGCCCGCGCTCTCGGATGCCCGCTGGCCGACCTTCCTGGCGGTCGTCATGGCGGTCGCCCTCGGTTCGCTCGCGCTGCACGGCGGCGCCCGGTGGACGGGTGTACTGCTGGGCTCGCTCGGCATCTGGGGACACCTGACGGCCTCGCTGCCGTGGGTGGCGTCGGCGCTGCGCAGCCGTCAGTACCCGGCCCGCGACCGGGTGGTGTCGCTGGTCAAGGCCTCGGCGGTCGCGGTCGGGCTGCTGGCGGTCTTCGGCGGCCTGTTCGCCAGTGCGGACACCGGAATGGCGTCGCTGCTGGGCGGCCTGATGCCGAGTGCGGACCTCTCCGGCCTGCCGCTGCGGGCGCTGATGTTCCTGGTCGGCCTGGTGGTGGCGCTGGCCGCCGCCCATGCGGCCGCCGCCCCGAGGCGCTGGGACCTGCTCCCGGTCAAGGCCGGGCGCCCGCGCGGCCGGGTCGAGTGGGCGGTGCCGCTGGTCGCGCTGAACCTGCTCTTCGGCGTGTTCGTGCTGGAGCAGGTGCTGGTGCTGTTCGGCGGCTACGAGGCGGTCATGAGCAAGCCGGGCGTCCTCCCGGCCGAGTACGCCCGGCAGGGCTTCTGGCAGCTGCTCTGGGTCACCGTGCTCACCCTCGGCGTGGTCGGGCTGGCCCGGCGCTGGGCTCCCCGGGCGACCGCCGCCGACCGGCTGATGGTGAAGGGCCTGCTCGGGCTGCTCGGCACGCTGACGCTCGGTGTGGTCGCCTCGGCGCTGTACCGGATGCTGCGCTACATGGACAACTTCGGGCTGACCCGGCTGCGGCTCTCGGTGGCGGCGGTGGAACTGTGGCTGGGCGTGGTCTTCCTGCTGGTGATCGTCGGGGGAGTGCTGACCTCGCGGCGCTGGCTGCCCCGGGCCGTGATGCTGAGCGCCGCCGTCGCGGTGGGCGCGTTCGGACTGGCCGGCCCGGACCAGCTGATCGCCGAGCAGAACGTGGCGCACTTCCAGAAGACCGGACACCTGGACGTGGCGTACCTGAGGACGCTGTCGGCGGACGCCGTACCGGCCCTGGAGAAGCTGCCCGACAGCTACCGGGTCTGCACGCTCCTGACGATCGACCAGGACCTGGGGGACCGGACCTCGCCCTGGTACGCCACCAGCCTCGCCGAGAGCCGGGCCCGGCAGATCCTGCGCGACCACCCGATAGGCGCGGAGGCCGACTTGGAGTGCGCGCGGCTGGGCCGGCCGTAGGCGACGACGGCCCCCGGCGACCGGCGCGTGGATCTGCGCGCCCGTACGCCTGTACGCCCGCGCGCGCGTGCCGGTACGGGCTCAGTTCAGTCTCAGGTCGACGAAGGGCACGCTGTCGCCCGGCAGCAGGTAGCGCTCGACCTCGGTGAACCCCTGTGCCTGTGCGAACCGCAGGCCCTCCGGGTTGGACGCCAGCACGACGGTCTCGATCACCTCCGCGCCGAGTTCGCGGGCCGCCGCCAGCCCTCGGGCGTAGATCGCGCCGCCGTGGCCCTGCCGCCGGTGGGCGGGGAGCACCCGGGCGATCACGGTGGCCGTCGAGGAGTCACCGGTGGGCGGACGCACCGTCGAGCAGCCCACCAGCAGGTCGCCGAGGTAGGCCACCTCCAGCCGGTTGCGCCGGGCGCTCTCCCGTACCTCGTCGAGCGACAGGACGGCGGTGGGGATGATCGTGTTGTGGACGTGCCGCCAGTCCTGGAGTGCGGTTTCGCCGTCGACCTGTTCGATACGAAGATCAGTCATCGCAGTAGGAAAGCGGTGCGGGCCTTGTGCGGTCAACCGCGAATTCCGGCTCGGGCCGGAACGGCCGCTGCCCGGACACGTTCACCGGCTCGGCCGGGCAGCGGGCCGGTGGCCGGCCCGGGGATTCGTCAGGGCTGTCGGTGTCCGGCGGGGGTGGGGAAGTTGGTGCGCATCACCGCGTCGAACGCGGCGTCCGGGAGCAGCCGGCGGGCGATCATGGTCGAGCGGGCCAGGACGCCGATCGCGTAGCGGGCGCGCGGGTTGCGGGTGGTGGCGGCGCGGACGATCACCTTCGTCGCGGCCTCCGCCGGGACGGCGCCGTTGCGGCGGCGGAAGGACTTGTTGCCGTACATGTCCGCCAGCTCGGCGCGGAAGGCCGCGTACGGGTCGTCGGCGTCAGGGGTGGCGCCGGTCTGCATGGTGTCGACCGCCGTGCCCGCGAACTCGGTGATGGTGGGGCCGGGTTGGACCACCACGACCTTGACGCCGAACGGCGCGACCTCCAGCCGCAGCGAGTCGCTGACGGCCTCCACCGCGTGCTTGGAGGCGTGGTAGAAGGCGCCGCCGGGCGGGGAGAACCGCCCGGCCATGGACGAGATGTTGACGATCCGCCCCTGCCGGGCCCGCCGCATGCCGGGCAGCACCAGCTGGGTCATCCGGATCAGGCCGAAGACGTTGGTGTCGAACTGCGCGCGGACCTCCTCGGGCGAGGCCAGCTCGACCGGCAGGTGCAGCCCGTAGGCGGCGTTGTTGACCAGCAGGCCCACCGAGCCGTGGTCGGCCTCGACGCGGGCCACCGCGGCGGCCATCGACGGCTCGTCGGTGACGTCCAGCGCGAGCGTGGTCATGCCCTGGGCTTCGAGGCCGGCCAGGGTCTCGGGACGGCGGGCGGTGGCGTAGACCTGGTAGCCGAGCCGGTGCAGGGCGAGCGCGGTACGGCGGCCCATGCCGGTCGAACAGCCGGTGATCAGGGCGGACTTGGCGGTGCGGGGCGGGGTGCTCATCGGGTGGCCTCTCGGTGCAGGAGGGCCCAGACGGCTTCTTCGGTCTGGGTCAGAGCCTCGGTGGGGAGTTCGGCGATGCCGCCCGGGCGCAGGTGCTTGACCAGCCCGGCGAAGGCGCCGAAGGCGAGCGCGACGAGCAGCTGCGGGTCGCCGGCCCGGATCTCGCCGGACCGCTGGCCGCGCTCGATGAAGTCGGCGGCGAAGAGGTCGACCTCGGCGGCCAGTGCCTGGCTCTCGGGGGCGAGGAAGGTGTCGTGCTGCTGGTGCTCCAGGAAGACGAACGCCGCGTGGTGGCGTCCGGCGTAGCGGGTGAAGCCGCGCCAGAGCAGGGCGAACTCCTCCCGGCTGGTCGAGACCGGTCCGCCGTCGGCGAGGGCCGCCGTGAGGTCGTCCAGCAGCGTGCGTTTGGCGTACTGGAAGGCGGCGTTGCCCAGGGCTTCCTTGCTGGGGAAGTACCGGTAGATGCTGCCCACGCCGACCTGCGCGCGTTGCGCGACGGCGGGCATCTGGGTGCCTTCGTAGGTGCGCTCGGCGAACAGGGTCAGGGCGGTGTCCAGCAGGAGCTGGGGCAGATCTGGCTTTCTGGTCACGGAATGAATGTTCATTCCGGCGCGGGGAGAAGTCAAGCGGGACCCTCCGGGAGACTTGCGGCCGGAGGGCAGGGGGACCCGTCGCGGGTCAGGCCAGGGTGCGGGCGAGCCAGCCGAGGGCGGCGGCGACGTCCGGGGCTTCCTGCACGCCGGCGGGGGTGGGCGGGCGGCGGACGATCACCACCGGGAGGCCGAGTTCGCGGGCGGCGGTGAGTTTGGGGGCCGTGGCGGCGCCGCCGCTGTCCTTGGTGACCAGGACGTCGATCCGGTGCTCGCGGAGCACGGCGCGCTCGCCGTCCAGGGTGAAGGGCCCGCGGTCGAGCAGGACCTCCGTCCGGGGTGGCATCGGGTCCTGCGGGGCGTCGACCGAACGGGCCAGGAAGAACAGCCCGGTGAGCTGGGCGAACGCGGCCAGCCCCTGGCGGCCGGTGGTCAGGAAGACCCGCTCGCCGAGGGCGGGCAGGGCGGCCGCCGCCTCGTCCAGGGAGCCGACCGGGTGCCACGCGTCCCCGGCAACCGCCACCCAGCTGGGGCGCCGCAGGGCCAGCAGGGGAACATGGACCTCGGCGGCCGCCACGGCCGCGTTGTGACTCATGGTGCCGGCGAAGGGATGAGTGGCGTCGATGAGAGCGTCCACGCGCTGCTCGCGCAGCCAGGCGGCGAGCCCGGACGGGCCGCCGAAGCCACCGATCCGTACCTCGCCGGCCGGCAGCCGCGGCTCGGCCACCCGCCCCGCCAGCGAACTGGTGACCCGCAGGGCCGGGTCGGCGGCGAGTTCGGCCGCCAGGCGGCGGGCCTCGGTGGTGCCGCCGAGGATCAGGACGTGTGTCGGGACGATCATCGGGACTCCGGGAGTCGGTCGTGGCTGAGGCGGGCGCAGCGGCGGGCGCGGCCGATGGGGCAGGGGCAGGGGCGGCCGGCGGCCGGGACGGGCAGCTGCGCAGCAGCGGGCTGCGGCACGGCTGGACGACCGGCGCCTGCGCGACGGCGGCGACCACCGCCGCGTACACCGCGCTGCTGACCGGGGAGTTCCCCGATCCGGTGACGATCACGCTGCCCAAGGGCCAGCAGCCCGCCTTCGCCCTCGCCGCCGAGGAGTTGACGGATCGTCAGGCCATGGCCGGCATCGTGAAGGACGCCGGGGACGACCCGGACGTGACCCACGGCGCGCTGATCCGCGCGACGGTGCGGCACGGGGAGGCCGGCAGCGGAGTGGTGTTCCGGGCCGGTCCGGGCGTCGGGACGGTCACCAAGGCCGGGCTGCCACTCGCGGTCGGCGAGCCCGCGATCAACCCGGTGCCCCGGCAGATGATGCGGGACGCCGTCGCCGAGGTCGCGGCCCGGCACGGAGGCAGCGGCGACCTGGTGGTGGAGATCTCCGTCGACCACGGCGAGGAGATCGCCCGCTCCACCTGGAACCCGCGCCTGGGCATCCTCGGCGGCCTCTCCATCCTCGGCACCACCGGCATCGTCGTCCCGTACTCCTGCTCGGCCTGGATCGACTCGATCCGGCGCGGCATCGACGTGGCCCGCGCGGCGGGCCGCGACCACGTGGCCGGGTGCACCGGCTCGACGTCCGAGAAGGTCGCCGTCGCCGTGCACGGCCTGCCCGAGGACGCGCTGCTCGACATGGGCGACTTCGCGGGGGCGGTGCTCAAGTACCTCAAGCGCCACCCCGTGCCGAGGCTGACCGTCGCCGGGGGCTTCGCCAAGCTCTCCAAGCTCGCCGCCGGGCACCTCGACCTGCACTCGGCCCGCTCCCAGGTCGACAAGGGCTACCTGGCCGGCCTGGCCCGCCAGGGCGGCGCGGACGAGGCGCTGACCGCGGCGGTCGCCGCCGCGAACACCGGGCTGGAGGCCGTCCAGCTCTGCGCGGCCGCTCAGGTGCCGCTCGGGGATCTGGTCGCCGAAGGAGCCCGAGCAACGGCGCTCGGTGTCCTGCGGGGGTCGCCGGTGGAAGTGGACGTCATCTGCATCGACCGCGCGGGGAACATCGTCGGCCGAGCCGGGTAGGAACTCGATCAGCCACGGACAAGGGGCGCGGGGAACTGCGCGAGCTCGGAAGGCGATCACCTGTGCCCTTCCGGTTTCGCGCACGCAGTTGATAGGCAGAGTCCCGCGCCCCTGTTGTGCTGCCCCTAGCTGCACGGGCCGCAAGGCCGCTCGCGGTCGGTGGAGTAGAGGTGGCTGTCGCGGAACTGTTCGGCGCCGAGGGTGCGGCCGACCAGGATGACGGCGGTGCGCAGGACGCCCGACTCCTTCACCTGGGCGGCGATGTCGCCGAGCGTCCCGCGCAGCACCAGCTCGTCCGGGCGGCTGGCCATCGCGACCACGGCGGCCGGGCAGTCCGCGCCGTAGTGCGGCAGCAGCTCCTCGACCACGCTCTCCACGTACCGGGTGGCCAGGTGCAGCACCAGCAGCGCGCCGCTGCGCCCGAGGGTGGCGAGGTCCTCGCCCTCGGGCATCGGGGTGGCCTGGCGGGCGACCCGGGTGAGGATCACCGTCTGGCCGACCGTCGGGACGGTCAGTTCGCGCTTCAGCGCGGCGGCCGCGGCGGCGAAGGCGGGCACGCCGGGGACGACCTCGTACGGGATGCCGACGGCGTCGAGCCGCCGCATCTGCTCGGCGACGGCGCTGAAGACGGACGGGTCGCCGGAGTGCAGCCGGGCCACGTCCCGGCCCTCGGCGTGAGCCGCGACCATCTCGGCGATGATCTGGTCGAGGTTCAGGTCGGCGGTGTCGATCAGCCGGGCGTCCGGGGGGCACTCGGCCAGCAGCTCGCGCGGGACCAGGCTGCCCGCGTACAGGCAGACCGCACTGGCGGCCAGGATGCGCTGCCCGCGCAGGGTGATCAGGTCGGCGGCGCCGGGGCCGGCCCCGATGAAGTGGACGGTCACTGGTCTTCTCCTTGAGGTGAGGGCTTGACGGCGGACCACTGGGTGACCGGCATCGCCTGACGCCAGCCCGTGAAACCCCCGACGGGCACCGCGTGCGCGACGGCCAGGCGCAGCAGCTCGCCGCCGTGGCGGCGGTACCACTCGGTCAGCAGTGCCTCGGACTCCAGCGTCACCGTGTTGGCGACCAGCCGGCCGCCCGGCGCCAGCGCGTCCCAGCAGGCCTGCAGCAGGCCGGGGGCGGTCAGGCCGCCGCCGATGAACACCGCGTCCGGGGTCGGCAGTCCGGCCAGTGCGGCGGGGGCCGGGCCGGTCACCACCTGGAGCCGGGGCACGCCGAGCGCCGCCGCGTTGCGGGTGATCCGTCCGGCCCGGACGGGGTCGCGCTCCACGCTGACGGCCCGGCAGTCGCGGTGCGAGCGCAGCCACTCGATCGCGATGCTGCCCGAGCCGCCGCCCACGTCCCAGAGCAGCTCGCCCGGGACGGGGGCGAGCGTCGCCAGGGTCGCGGCGCGGACGTGCCGCTTGGTGAGCTGCCCGTCGGACTCGTACGCCTCGTCGGGCAGACCGGGCGTCAGGGCGAGGCGGGTCGCCCCGGGTGTGGCGGCGCACTCGACGGCGATCAGGTTGAGCGGGTCGCCCGGCGGGTGGGGCCAGCCGTCGGCGGGGCCCTCGTACTGCCGCTCCGCCGGGCCGCCGAGCTGCTCCAGGACGCGCAGCCGGCTCGGGCCGTAGCCGCGCCCGGTGAGCAGCGCCGCGACGGCGGCGGGTGTCCGGGCGTCCGCGCTGAGCACCAGCAGGCGGCGGCCGGGGTGCAGCGCGAGGGCGAGCGTGTCGAGGGGCCGTCCGACCAGGCTCACCACCTCGGTGTCCTCCAGCGGCCAGCCGAGCCGGGCGCAGGCGTGGCTGACGGAGGACGGGTGCGGCAGCACGCGCAGCCGGTCCGGCCCGGCCGTCTCGGCGAGGGCGCGGCCGATGCCGAAGAACATCGGGTCGCCGCTGGCCAGCACGGCCAGCCGCTGTCCGGCGTACCTGGCGAGCAGGCCCGGAACGGCGGGCCGGAGCGGGGAGGGCCACGGGACGCGCTCGGCGGTCACCTCGGGGGGCAGCAGGTCGAGCTGGCGCGGCGCGCCGAGCACGGTGTCGGCGTCGCGCAGCGCGTCACGCGAGGTCCCGGCGAGGCCGGGCCAGCCGTCGGCGCCGATCCCGACGACGCTGATCGGGTGCTCCATCAGGTGCTCCTCCGGGTGGTCCGGTGGTACCGGGCGGGGGACGGCGGCCAACGGGCACTCCTCGGGTCCTCGCAGGTCGGAACGGGCAGCCGCAGCCTACCTGGGGGTACCGGCGGCGGCGTCGGGCGGCCGGGGCAGAACCGGTCGCGGGCCGGCCGGGGTGGCTCGGGGGCGTACGGGGGCGCGCGGATCGGCCGGGGTCGCGGGCGTACCGCCCGGCGGAGTGCGGCTATATGCTTGTCGGTCGATATGCGGCCGGTCGGCCGATCGGGTACGGGGGTTGAGTACGGATGAGCTTTTTCGGGGAGCTGGGGAAGGACCTGGAGGGCCTGGCCTCGGACGCGCCGCTCGGCGCGATCCGGGCCGAGCTGGAGGCACTGGCCACCCAGGTGGGCGAGATCTCCAAGGAGTTGGACAGCGCCAGAGGGTCCGTGCAGTGGACGGGCGCGGCCGCCGACGCCTTCCACACGCACGCGGCGAGGCGGATCAAGGACCTGCACGACCTGGTCCGGGAGCTCGACGGCGCCGCGGCGGCGGCCGGTGCCGTGGTCGTCGCGGGCGGCCTGCTCTGACGGGCCGCTTCGACGGGCCGCCCGGCCGGGCGGCTCCGAGGGCCTGGCCGGTGATGGTGGATTTTCCGCAATGACGGGGGAGTGACGAGATGTCGGACGGACAGCAGTACCGGGTGTCACCGGACCAGCTCGACCAGCTGGCCGGCGGCTGGCAGGACGGGGCGGCGAAGCTCCAGCAGGTCGCGCAGCGGATCGATGCGGTGCTCGGCGAGTTCGGCCGGGCCGAGTTGAGCACACTGGTCAGCCGCGGCGTGGTCGCGGCCGAAGCGGTGGTGCTGGCCGAGCGGGTGGTCAAGGAGGCCGGGCGGACGGCCGGCACACTCGCCGCCGCGCTGGGCCAGGACGCGACCGGGATCACGCAGTGCGCGAAGAACTACCGTGAGGCCGACGAGGAGGCCGGGAAGCACCTGCACGGCGGACAGGGGTCCGGCCCGGTCGCACCGCCCGGGCGTCCGACCGGCCCGGGGCCCGGGCCGGGCACCGGTACGGGGGCTCCCGGGCACGGCGGCGGCACGGGCGGTGGCGGCGGCAACGGAGGTGGCCACGGTGGTGGCGGCGGCTCGACGGCTCCCGCGCCGCTGCCGGAGGGGCACTACGCGAACCGGGCGCAGGTGATGGCGTGGATCAACCAGGCCTTCGACGTCCTGAAGGCCAACGGGGTGCCCGCCGACCAGCTCAACGCCGAGGGCGTGCTGCTGATGATCGAGCACGAGTCGAGTGGCAACCCGCAGGCCGTCAACGACTGGGACAGCAACGCGAAGGCGGGCCACCCGTCCAAGGGCTTGATGCAGACCATCGACTCGACCTTCCAGTCCAACAAGCTCCCCGGCCACGACGACGTCTACAACCCGGTGGACAACATCATCGCCGGGACCCGCTACGCGCTGGAGCGGTACGGGTCGATCAACAACGTGCCGGGTGTCAAGGCGGTGAGTGCGGGCAAGCCGTACGTCGGCTACTGACCCCCGGGGGCGCCGCCGGGGCTCCGGCGGCGCTCGTTCAGGTGGAGTGCCCGCAGGGCCACCTCGGTGGCGAACCGGTGCTGGGGGTCGGCCAGTTGGTCGCCGAAGGCGCGGTCCAGCAGACGCAGGCGGTAGCGGACGGTCTGCGGATGGACGCCCAGGGCCTCGGCCATCTGGACGGCCGTGCCCCGGGTGGTCAGCCAGGTCCGCAGGGTGTCGATCAGGCGGTGCCGCTGGGTGGGGGTGAGCCCGACCAGCGGGCCGAGGTACCGGTCGGCCAACTGCCTGATCAGGCCAGGGTCGCCGAGCAGCCAGAGCGGGAGCAGGTGGTCCTCGCAGTGGGTGACCGCCTGGTCGTCGATCACCCCGGCCTCGGCGAGGGCGAGGGTGTGGCGGGCCCAGCGCAGCGAGTCCGCCGCCTCGCTGAGCGGGGTGGTGAGCCCGACGGCCGCCCGGCAGCCGGCGAGGGCCGTCCGCAGCGCGTCGCGCCGGCGCCCGTCCAGCGGCCCGGGGATCAGCAGGTGCGGTTCCGGGTCGGTGAAGTCGAGCAGGATGTCCTTCTCCAACGCGGCCCTGGGCGGCGTGTGTTCGGCCCGTAACGCGACCAGGGTGACCTCCTGCGGCAGCGGCCACCCGGCGTGCTCGGCGAGTTCGGCCAGTGCGCTGCGGGCGACCGAGGACCCGGTCAGGATCCGGCGCAGCAGCCGACGGCGCCGGTTGTCGGGCTCCTCGCCCAGCTCGGCCATCGCCTGCAGGTAGCCCTCGCGCGACAGTTCGGCGATGTCGCCCATGTACGCGAAGAGCGCGTCGGCGAAGGCCAGCATCACCGTGACGGACAGGTTGTAGCGCTTGCCGACCGTCCTGACCCGCCGCAACGCGACCTGGCAGCCGATCCGGTACGCGGCCTGGAGCATGTCCAGGCTCCGCCCCTCGTACGCCTCGAACCGCCCGAAGCGGCGGCAGATCTCGTCGCGTAAGGAGGTGGTCGCGGTGGGTGCGGCGATCTGGTCGACGAAGGTCGCGATGTTC
The DNA here is from genome assembly GCF_039529945.1 of Kitasatospora kazusensis. Lineage (NCBI taxonomy): Bacteria > Bacillati > Actinomycetota > Actinomycetes > Kitasatosporales > Streptomycetaceae > Kitasatospora > Kitasatospora kazusensis. The sequence goes on from NZ_BAAANT010000003.1 coordinate 44,135, forward strand.
TGCTCGATGCCGACCCGGATGACCCGGGCGTTCGGACCGTCCAGCAGCTGGGCGTACTCGGGGATGGCGGCGACGATCTCGGACGCCATCTCCTTGAGCAGGCTGGGCAGTTCGGGCCTTATGATCGCCGCGAACTCGCGCGGGATCGGCCCCAGCGGCTCGCCGTGCTCCGAACCCTGCCTCGCTACGGCCATGCGTGTCCCCCTGACTCTCCGACGACGTGGAGCCGCCGACCGGTCCGGGTGGGGACAGGGCGGGTCCGCTGCGGTCGTGGGCGCCGGAGGCATCGGTAACCAGCGCGCGCCCCGGCGCGCCGGGTGGGGAGCGGCGGACCCGGCGAGGCGCGTAGCGTACAAACTCATGGTGGCTCGGTGAAAGATAGACCACCAAGTCACTCCGGCGCAGCACCCGTGACGCGGAAACTTCCGCCCGCCGGCCGGCCGGCCCGGGGCAGGCCGCCCGGCCGTGGTCCGGAGCCGCTGCTCATTTCCTTATAAGGGCGAACTCCGTTCTGTTGCGCGGGAGATAAAAAAATACCCGGGAGTAAGTCCGCCGGTGGAATCTCCGGCCGGACTGTTGCGCCCCCCGGTTACCGGTGCGTAACGTCCTTTTCCACGACGACGGCCGAGCGGATTCGGTGAAACGTCCCAGGTAGCGGGCCGAGGCCGGAATTCCCTGTGCGAACCATGCGAACCACGGACGGGGTTTCGGTTTTCCGGGTCCGTCGGCCACCCCCACCACGTCGACTCCCAGAGAGGATCAGCACGTGCACAAGCTGACCAAGAGCACCATGGTCGCCGCCGTCGCGCTCACCGCGGCGCTCGGACTCACCGCAGGTTCGGCCTCCGCGGCCGGCACCTGGACGGCCACCCCCGGCGGGGCGTGGACCGCGAAGGCGACTACGCCCAAGCTGACCGACACCTCGACCGGTACCCAGCTGACCTGTTCCTCCTCCAGCGCGGCGGGCACCCTGCAGAGCGGCTCCGGCCTCTCCGGCACCGGTATCTCCTCCATCACCTCGGTGGGCTGGACCAGCTGCTCCGGCCCGTTCGGCATCACCTTCACCGTCACCGCCAACGGCCTGCCCTGGGCCCTGAACGCGGTCAGCTACAACGCCACCACGGGCGTCACCACCGGCACGATCACCGGCGTCAAGGCGCACATCAGCGGCGCCGGCTGCACGGCCGACTTCGCGGGCACCAGCAGCACCACCGCCGCGACCCTGAACGGCACCTACACCAACTCCAGCCACACGCTGAGCCTCAGCGGCGGCAACCTGCACGCCTACAACGTGTCGGGTTCCTGCCTCGGCCTGCTCAACAGCGGGGACGCCGCGACGTACGTCGCCAACTACGTCCTCGCCGGAGCGCAGACGATCACCTCGCCGTGATCTGAACGCCGGTACCGCGCAGCGGACCCCGTGGCCCGGCTCTCCGGGCCACGGGGTCCCGTCGCCTGTCGCCCCCGCCGGAGCCGTTTGCGCAGTGGAGGACAAACCTCCGCTCCTGCTTTGTCACCGGATGACAAGAAACGCGTGCGCGGTGAGATCGCCGAGAATTCCTCCGTTCGATCACTTGTCGCTGCTTGTTACCGGACCGTAGTGTCCTGCGTCCCGAACGAATTCGCCCAGGAAGCAACGCCCGGCGAGACATTCGCAGCCGATCATCCCCAGACCGAGGCCGAGGAGTGCAGCGATGAGGGATGCAGTGGTCCGGCGCCGCTCGGTGCGGCTGGCGGCCGTCGCGGCCGCCGGGCTGCTCGCGGGGCTGCTGCCCGGCGCCGAACCGGCCTCGGGCGGCCAGGCCGGGCGGGTCTCGCCGACCTACGACTGCCGCTTCCCGGGCGGCGACCGGGAGGTCCCGGTCGGCATCCAGCAGTCCTACCCGGCCGTCGGCGTCGTCGGACAGCTGATCCGGCCGGGGCCGTTGACGCTGACGGTGACGTTGGCGCGGGCGGCCGCCGCCGGGCTGTTCCCGGCCGGCACCCTGGCGGTCGGCGGCACGGCGAGCCTCGCCGTCCGGGTCGCGCAGGGCGCCTCGCGGGCCGACGCGAGCTGGGGCGGGCTGGCCGCGCCGCCGACTCCCTTGGCGGGCAAGGGAGATCTGGTGCTCACGCTCGCGGGTGCGGTGGCGCCGGTGACCGTGACGGCGGGTGGCGCGGTGACGTTCGCCGCCGGGGACCTGGCGTTGGACCTGACGGCGGTGGCGGCGGGGGTGAACCCGTCGCCGTCGCCGACCCGGTCCCCGACTGCGGCGCCGACCGCCGGGGCGCCGAGCGCCGCGCCGTCGGCGGCCGTCCCCTCGGCGGCCGTCCCCTCGGGGGCCGTCCCCTCGGGGGGCGCTCCGAGCGCGGCGACCCCGGTGACGCCGACCTCGAAGGGTGCCGCCGCTGCGGCACCGGCCGCGTTGGCCGTCGCCTGCGCCCTGAAGGCGGGTACGAGCGCCCAGTTGGGGTCGGTGGCCGTCCCCGCCCAGCTGCCGGGTCCGTCGGCCGCGCCGGGTTCGCCGTCCTCGTCCACTTCGGCGAACCCGGCGAACCCGGCGCGGCCGGAGAAGCCCTCGCCCGCGCCGTCGGCGGGCGCCGTGCCCGGGCCGGGCACGATCAGGGTCGGCCCGGCCGTGCACTCCGGCCTGAACGACTGCCCGCCCGCGCCGATCGGCGCGCTGGACCCGAAGCGCCTGCCGCCGCTGCCCCCCGGCGCGACCGTGATCGTCCCGCCCAGCCCGCCGGCCCCCGCCTGCGGTTTCGCGGTCGGATACGCCAACGTGGCCAAGCTCGGCCAGGCCTCGGTGGTCAACGACCCGGCGGAGAACCCGGCGATGGTCGTCCTGAACATGTCCCGGCGGTTCGTGCTGGACTTCCCGGCCCAGTACATCGAGCAGGACGCGCTCGGCACGCTGACCCTGCCGGTCGCCGACACCACCTTCCTGACCTACGGCTTCATCCCCACCACAGCGAAGATGGAGCTGAAGCCGGTCGGCCTGCTGACGATCGTGGTCACCGGCAGCACGGTCTGGCAGCAGCCGATCGAGTTCACCATCGCCGGGTACCAGACGATGCGGCTCTTCGACGTCAAGGTCAACGGCACCCCGCTGGACGTCGGACCGAACTGCCACACCGCCTCGAACGTCGACCTGGTGCTGCGGGGGCGGCAGGACGACTACCTGCCCGGCGGCGGTGACGGCAAGCCCGACTACTCGATCCAGGGCGGCGGCCCGCTCAGCCAGACCGATCTGACGATCCCGGCGTTCACCGGCTGCGGCACCCACGGCGAGGACCTCGACCCCCTGTTCACCGCCGCCGTCTCCGGCCCGGGGAACTCCCTCAACCTGATCCAGGCGCCGCTCTGCACCCCGGACGGCACCCAGGACCCGGCGAACGGCTGCTACCCGGAGATCCAGATCCCCGAACTACCGCACCGCCGCTGACCGCTGCTCCGTGCAGCAGGTCTCGGCCCAGCCCCGTCCAGCCCCACCGAGCCCCTGGGAGGTGTCATGGGAATCGAAGTGATCGTCGAGGGTCTGACGAAGTCCTTCGGACAGCAGACCGTCTGGCAGGACGTGACGCTCACGCTGCCGCCCGGCGAGGTCAGCGTCATGCTGGGCCCCTCGGGGACGGGCAAGACGGTCTTTCTGAAGTCGGTGATCGGGCTGCTCAAACCCGAGCGGGGCCGGGTGCTGGTCAACGGCGTCGACATGGTGAACAGCCCGGAGCGGGACGTCTACGAGGCGCGCAAACTGTTCGGGCTGATGTTCCAGGACGGCGCGCTGTTCGGCTCGATGAACCTCTTCGACAACATCGCCTTCCCGCTGCGCGAGCACACCAGGAAGAAGGAGTCCGAGATCCGCCGCATCGTCATGGAGCGGATGGAGATGGTCGGACTCCTCGGCGCCGAGCGGAAGCTGCCCGGCGAGATCTCCGGCGGGATGCGCAAGCGGGCCGGGCTGGCCCGCGCGCTGGTGCTGGACCCGCAGATCATCCTCTGCGACGAGCCGGACTCCGGGCTCGACCCGGTCCGGACCTCCTACCTGTCGCAGCTGCTGATCGACCTGAACGCGCAGATCGACGCGACGATGCTGATCGTCACCCACAACCTGGACATCGCCGCGACCGTGCCGGACAACATGGGCATGCTCTTCCGCCGCCGGCTGGTCGCCTTCGGCCCGCGCGAACTCCTGCTCACCAGCGACGAACCGGTGGTGGAGCAGTTCCTCAGCGGCCGCCGGGCCGGCCCGATCGGGATGTCGGAGGAGAAGGACGAGGCCACCCTCGCGCTGGAGCAGCGGGAGGCGTTGCCGGCCCCGCCGCGCCGGGCGCTCGTCCCGCAGCTGGAGCCCTCGGCGGGCCTCGGCCCCCGGCAGGCGGTGCAGCGGCGGCGGGCGCGGGTGCTGGCGATGTGGGACCAACTGCCGCCCGCCGCAAGGGAGGCGGTCCGGGACGGGCTCAGCCCGGTGCGGGGGGAGCCGGTATGAGCACCCCCGTGCGACTGCCCGGCCTCGGCGCCCTGCGGCAGACCGGCCAACTCTTCCAACTGTCCGCGACCACCGTCCGGGACACCTTCCGCCGCCCCTTCCAGGTGCGCGAGCTGATCGAGCAGTTCTGGTTCGTGGCGAGCGTGACCATCCTGCCCGCCGCGCTGGTGTCGATCCCGTTCGGCGCCGTCATCGCGCTCCAGGTCGGCTCGCTGGCCCAGCAGTTGGGCGCGCAGTCGTTCACCGGCGGGGCCAGCGTGCTCGCGGTGATCCAGCAGGCCAGCCCGCTGATCGTCGCGCTGCTGATCGCGGGGGCCGGCGGGGCGGCGATCTGCGCCGACCTGGGCTCGCGCAAGATCCGCGAGGAGCTGGACGCGATGGCGGTGATGGGCGTCTCGCCGATCCAACGACTGGTCGTGCCCAGGGTGTTGGCGACCATGCTGGTGGCCGTCCTGCTGAACGGCCTGGTCTCGGTGGTCGGCACGCTGGGCGGCTACTTCTTCAACGTGATCATGCAGCACGGCACACCCGGCGCCTACCTCTCCAGCTTCTCCGCGCTGGCGCAGCTCCCCGACCTCTACGTCAGCGAATTCAAAGCGCTGGTGTTCGGCTTCATCGCCGGCATCGTCGCCGCCTACCGGGGGCTGAACCCGCGCGGCGGCCCGAAGGGCGTCGGGGACGCCGTGAACCAGTCGGTGGTCATCACCTTCCTGCTGCTGTTCTTCGTGAACGTCGTCATCACCGGGATCTACCTCCAGATCATCCCGCAGAAGGGGGCCTGAACCGATGGCACTCCTGGACAAGTTGGACGAGACCGGCGACCACTTCCTGTTCCACCTCACCGCACTGCTCTGGATCCCGCGCACCCTGCGCCGCTACTCCAAGGAGGTCCGGCGCCTGCTCGCCGAGGTGGCCTTCGGCAGCGGCGGGCTCGGGGTGATCGGCGGCACCATCGGCGTGATGATCGGGATGACCCTGTTCACCGGCACGGTGGTCGGCCTCCAGGGCTACGCGGCGATGAACGAGCTGGGCACCGCCGCCTTCACCGGCTTCATCTCGGCGTACTTCAACACCCGCGAGATCGCGCCGCTGGTCGCCGGGCTCGCCCTCTCGGCGACGGTCGGGGCCGGGTTCACCGCGCAGCTCGGCGCGATGCGGATCAACGAGGAGGTGGACGCGCTGGAGGGGATGGGCGTGCGCAGCATGCCGTACCTCGTCACCACCCGGATCATCGCCGGCGTGACCGCGATCGTCCCGCTGTACGGGATCGGGCTGCTCAGCAGCTACGTCGCCTCGCGGGCCGTGACGGTGTTCCTCAACGGGCAGTCGAAGGGCACCTACGACCACTACTTCAACCTCTTCCTCTCCCCGGCGGACGTGCTGCTCTCCACCCTCAAGGTGCTGATGTTCAGCGTGATCGTGATCCTCGCGCACTGCTACTACGGCTTCAACGCCAAGGGCGGGCCGGCCGGGGTCGGGATCGCCGTCGGCCGGTCGGTGCGGAACGCCATCGTGATCATCAGCGTCACCGACTTCTTCCTCAGCCTCGCCATCTGGGGCGCGACGACGACGGTGCGGGTGGCCGGATGAGCCCCCGTACGGTCGGCCGGCGATCCGCCGGGGTGATCTTCCTGCTGGTGCCGGCGCTGCTCGCCTGGCTGGCGGTGGCGGTGTACGACAAGGCGTTCACCGGCTCCGCCGACGTGGTGGTGGAGGCGGGCAGCGTGGGGCACGAGATGCACGTCAACGCCGACGTGAAGCTGCGCGGGGTGGTCGTCGGGCAGGTCCGGCAGATCACCGCCGACGGCGACGGTGCCCGGCTCACGCTGGCCATCGACCCGGCGGAGCTCAAGCAGATCCCGGCCGACGTCTCGGCGCAGATGCTGCCCACGACGCTGTTCGGCGAGCGGTTCGTGGCGCTGGTGCCCGGCTCGGGCGGCTCCTCGGGCCGGCCGCTGGCCGCCCGGGCGGTGATCCCGCAGGACCGGTCCGGTGACGCCATCGAACTCCAGCAGGTGCTGGACCACCTGATGCCGCTGCTGACCGCCGTCCAGCCCGCCAAGCTGTCCGCCACACTGGGCGCCGTCGCGACCGCACTGGACGGGCGCGGCGCGCAGATCGGCAGCACCCTCACCCAGCTGGACGGCTACCTGAAGCAGCTCAACCCCGAACTGCCCGCCCTGGACACCGACATCCAGGACCTGGTGAAGGTCAGCCGGGTCTACGACCGGGCGGCGCCCGACATCGTGCAGGCGCTCACCGAGTTCACCCGGACCAGCGGCACCATCGCCGAGCAGCAGGCGGGCCTGAGCGCGCTCTACGGTGCCACCACCGGCACGGCGCAGGACCTGACGGCCTTCCTGCGGCAGAACAAGGACAACCTGATCCGGCTCGCCGCCGACAGCAGGGGCACCCTCGGCCTGCTGGCCGAGTACGCGCCCTCGTTCCCGTGCACGCTGCGGACGCTGGCGGCCTTCGTCCCGGTGATGGACAAGGCACTCGGCAAGGGCACCGACGAACCCGGGCTGCACGTGGACGTCACCACCGTCCCCTCGCGCGGCAGGTACCTGCCCGGGGCCGACACCCCGGCGTACACCGCGAGCGGCGGGCCGCAGTGCTACGCCGTCCCGTACACCGGCCGGACGACACCGGTCGCGGCCGCCGGGAGCTCGCTCGGGCTGCCCAACTCCCCGCAGGAGAACGAACTGGTGGGTGAGCTGCTGGCGCCCGGGAGCGCGGCCCCCGACTGGGCGAGCGTGCTGGCCGGGCCGGTCCTGCGCGGGGCGGAGGTGACGGTGAAGTGAAGCGGACCGAGGGGGTCAGCCGCCGTGGCATCGCCGGGCCGCTCACCAAGTCGCTGGTCTTCGTCCTGGTCACCGCCCTGGCCACCACCGTGCTCGCGCTGAGCATCGCCGACACCGGGGTCGGTTCGACCGTCGGCTACCAGGCCCGGTTCACCGACGTCACCGGGCTGAGCGCCGGGGACAGCATCCGGATCGCCGGGGTGAAGGTCGGCCAGGTGGACAGCGTCGGCGTGGTGGACCGGCGGATCGCCCTGGTGCACTTCTCGGTCGAGAAGGACCGCCCGCTGCCCGCCTCGGTGACGGCCTCCGTCAAGTACCTCAACCTGGTCGGCCAGCGGTACGTCGACCTGGAGCGCGGCACCGGCGCCGTGGACCGCACCCTCGCCCCCGGCGCGGTCATCCCGCTGGAGCGCACCACGCCCGCACTGGACCTGACCCAGCTCTTCAACGGCTTCCAGCCGCTCTTCCAGGGCCTGTCGCCGAACGACGTCAACCAGCTCGCGAACGAGATCGTCCAGGTGCTGCAGGGCGAAGGCGGCACGGTGGACAGCCTGTTGCGGACCGTCGGCTCGCTGACCGGCACGCTGGCGGGCAAGGACCAGGTGATCGGCCAGGTGATCGACAACCTCAACTCGGTGCTGAACACCGTCAACACCCGCGAGGCCGGCTTCAACGACCTGGTGACCACCCTCCAGCAGCTGGTCAGCGGGTTCGCGGGGGACCGCAAGCCGATCGGCGACTCGATCACCGCGATCTCACAGCTCACCACCAGCACCGCGGGCCTGCTCGCCGACGGCCGGGCGCCACTGAAGGACTCGATCGCCCAGTTGGGCCGGCTCTCCACCAACCTGGCCGACAGCACACCGGAGTTGGAGAGCTTCCTGCGCAACACCCCCGAGAAGATGAGCACCGTCGGGCGGCTCGCCAGCTACGGATCCTGGCTCAACCTCTACCTCTGCGAGGCCACCGTGTCCGGCGTGACCACCTCGGACGGCAGCACGCCGCCCACCGGCCTCGCGATCACCGAAGCGAGGTGCAAGGGATGAGGCGGACAGCCGGAGCACCGCTCTACCGGCCGCTGCGCGAACGCAACCCCGTCACGGTCGGCGCCGTCGGCCTGCTGCTGCTCGTGCTGCTCGGCGCGCTCGCCTACCGGGCCGACGCGCTGCCGCTGATCGGCGGCGGCACCGCGTACACCGCCGACTTCACCGAGGCGGCCGGGCTGCGGCCCGGCAACGAGGTGCGGGTGGCCGGGGCGAAGGTCGGCAAGGTGACCGGGGTGGCGCTGGACGGCGCCAAGGTCAAGGTCACCTTCAAGGTCCAGGACGCCTGGATCGGCAACGCCAGCACCGCCGCGATCGGCATCAAGACGCTGCTGGGCGAGAAGTACCTCGCCGTCGACCCGCTCGGCACCGGCCGGCAGGACCCGAAGGCCCGGATCCCCGAGAGCCGGACCACCTCCCCCTACGACGTCACCCAGGCGCTCGACGGGCTCGGCCAGACCTTCGGCGCGATCGACGGCAAGCAGCTGGCGCAGAGCTTCGAGGCGATCGCCGACACCTTCAAGGACACTCCGGCCTCCGTCCGCAGCGCCGCCGACGGGCTCTCCGCCCTGTCGAAGACGATCTCCAGCAGGGACGCCCAGCTCGCCCGACTGCTGGACGGCAGCAAGCAGCTGACCCGTACCCTCGCCGACCAGGACGGCCGCTTCCAGCAACTGCTCACGGACGGCGACCTGCTGCTCGGCGAGGTCCGGCAGCGCCGCGACGCGATCCACCAACTGCTCACCGGCACCGCCGCGCTGGGCACCCAGCTGAGCGGGCTGGTCGCCGACGACAACCGGCAGCTGGCCCCGACCCTGGACGCGCTGGACCGCGTCACCGGCGTGCTGACCGCCAACCAGAGCAGCCTGGACCAGGCCCTCGCCCTGGCCGGGCCCTACTACCGGCTGGTCGGCAACACGCTCGGCAACGGGCGCTGGTTCGACAGCTACCTGTGCGGCGTCGTCCCGAAGAACTACCTGCCGGCCGGCACCGCACCGCAGAGCGGATGCCTGCCGCCCAAGCCCCGAGGGGGTCAGTGATGAGGCGGCGGTACGTCCTCACGGCCGCGCTGGTGATCGTCGCCGGCCTGGTCACGGCCGGGGCGGAGGTCTCGGCCGGATCCGGCGACAAGCACCTGACCGCGTACTTCGACCACGCGGTCGGCGTGTACGCCGGGTCCGACCTGCGGGTGCTCGGCGTGAAGGTCGGTACGGTCGACGCCGTGCAGCCGCAGGGCACCCAGGTGAAGGTGAGCCTCACCCTGGACGCGGGGGTGCGGATCCCGGCCGGGGCCGGAGCCGTGGTGGTCGCGCCGAGCGTGGTCTCCGACCGGTACATCCAGCTCAGCCCGGCCTACGCCGGCGGGCCCGAACTGGCCGACCACGCGCAGATCCCGATCGGGCGGACGGCCACCCCCGTCGAGGTCGACCAGCTCTACCAGTCGGTCACCCAGCTCAGCGACGCCCTCGGCCCGAACGGTGCCAACGCCACCGGCGCCCTCTCCCGGCTGCTCGACACCGGCGCCCGGAACCTGGCCGGCAACGGCCAGGCGATCGGCGACACCATCGCGCAGCTCGGGCAGGCGAGCAGGACCCTGTCCGGCCACAGCGACGACCTGTTCGCCACGCTCGACTACCTCCGGTCCTTCACCGCCATGCTGAAGGACAACGACACCAAGGTGCGCGCCGCCACCGACCAACTCGCCACCGTCTCCGGCTTCCTGTCCGACGACCGGCAGGACCTGGGAGCCGCGTTGCAGCAACTCGCCACCGCGCTGGGCCAGGTGAAGGGGTTCATCCAGGACAACCGGGCCCGGCTGAAGTCGAGCGTCGACCGGCTCACCCCGATCACCCAGGCCCTGGTCGACCAGCGCGCCTCGCTGGCCGAACTGCTGGACACCGCACCGTTGGCGGCGGACAACGCGCTCAGCGCGTACGACCCGGCGCACGGCACCCTGGACGGGCGGGCCGACCTGAACGAGCTGACCGGGCCGGCCGCCCTCCCGCTGCCGTTGCCGGCCGTCGGTACGGAGGCGGCCCGATGAGACGGTCGAGGCTGCTGCCCGCCCTGGTCCTCGCCGCCGGCCTGACCGGCTGCTCGGCCTCCTTCCACGGCATCCAGGACATCCCGCTGCCCGGCGGCGCCGACCTCGGCGCCCACCCCTACCAGGTCACCGCCGACTTCGCCGACGTGCTCAGCCTCGTCCCGCAGGCCGCCGTCAAGGTCAACGACGTCGCCGTCGGCCGGGTCAGCTCGATCGCGCTCGGACCGGACGGCTGGTCGGCGGTGGTCACCATGAAGGTCAACGGGAACGTCCGCCTGCCCGCCAACGCCTACGCCCACCTGGAGCAGTCCAGCCTGCTCGGCGAGAAGTACGTCCAGCTCTCCGCCCCGCCCGCGCAGGAGAGCCCGCAGGGCCGGCTCGCCGACGGCGCGGCCATCCCGGCCTCCCGGACCAACCGGAGCCCCGAGGTCGAGGAGGTCTTCGGCGCGCTCTCGATGCTGCTGAACGGCGGCGGTGTCAGCCAGTTGCGGACCATCACCGTCGAACTGGACAAGGCGCTCACCGGCAACGAGCCGCAGATCCGCTCGATGCTCGCCCAGGTGAACACCCTGGTCTCGGACCTCGACGCGCACAAGCAGGACATCACCGACGCGCTGGACGGCGTCGACCGGCTGTCCGCCACGCTGGCCGGCCGCGACCAGCAGATCGGCTCGGTGCTCACCGACCTCAGCCCCGGGCTCAAAGTCCTGGACCAGCAGCGCGGTTCGCTCGTCACCATGCTCCGCTCGCTCGACAGCCTCTCCGCCGTGGCGGTCGACACCGTCGACCGCAGCAAGGCCGACATGGTCGCGGACCTGAACGCGCTCGCGCCCACCCTGCGGCAGCTCGCCGACGCCGGGAAGGCACTGCCGGACTCGCTCCAGGTGCTGCTGACCTACCCGTTCACCGACGAGGTGCTGCGCGGAGTGAAGGGCGACTACCTGAACGTGTACCTGGACCTGACCGCCGCCCCCGGCACCCGGATCATCCCGGCGCTGCAACCGCAGGACGACGCACCCCCGCCGAGCCCGCCGCCGGCCCCGCAGGCCCAGCGGCTCCCGCTGCCGCTCCCGTCGGTCGGAGGCCGCTGATGCTCACCCTCGGCACCCGCCTGAAGAACCTCGCCTTCCTGGTCATCGCCGTCCTGGTGCTCGGCTACCTGGGCATCCGGTACGCCGACCTCGGACGCTACGTCGGGCTGAGCGGCTACTACACCGTCAAGGTCGAACTGGCCGAGTCCGGCGGGCTGTTCGAACACGCCGACGTCACCTACCGGGGCGTCTCGGTCGGCCGGGTCGGGCCGATCAGGCTCACCGACCGGGGGGTCGAGGCCGAACTGCGGATCAGCGACTCCGCGCCCCGCATCCCCGCCCGGCTGCAGGCCGTGGTGGCCGACCTCTCGGCCGTCGGCGAGGAGTACCTCGACCTCAGGCCGACCACCGACGCGCCGCCGTACCTGACCGGCAGCTCGACGGTGGCGCAGCAGGACACCAGCACCCCGCCCCCGGTCACCAACCTGCTCACCAGCGTCGACAGCCTGGCCGGCTCGGTGCCGCTGGAGTCACTGCGCACCGTGGTGGACGAGTTCGGCAAGGCCTTCGACGGCCAGGCCGCCAACCTCCGGTCGCTGCTGGACAACAGCGGCCACTTCCTGGACGCGGCGGACAAGGCGCTGCCCGGCGACACCACCCTGATGGTCGACGGGCAGACGGTGCTCCGCACCCAGATCGACGAGGGCGACGCCCTGACCTCCTTCGCCGCGAGCGCGAACCGGCTGGCCGGGCAGCTCGACGCCTCCGACACCGACCTGCGGCGGATCATCGCCACCGGGCCGGCGGCGGCCGGGCAGGTCAGCGCCCTGCTGCGGGACCTGGACCCGAGCCTGAGCGTGGTGCTGGCCAACCTGCTCACCACCTCCGACCTGGCGGTCACCCGGCAGCACGGCATCCAGGAACTCCTGGTCCGGCTCCCCGCACTGGCCGCCGCCGGCTCGACCGCCGTCGACGCCCAGGGCGCCCACCTGGGCATGGCGGTGACGTTCTTCTCCCCGCTGCCCTGCACCTCGGGCTACGGCGGCACGACCTACCGCAACGGCCTCGACACCGGCCCGGCCCCGGCGTTCAACACCGCGGCCCGCTGTACGGCCGACCCCGGTACGGGAGTCGACGTCCGCGGCTCCGCCGCCGCGCCGAGCGGCGGTGTCCCGACGCCCGCCCAGCCCGGCTCGCTGCCGCCGTCCGCTCCCGGCGCCGCTCCTGGCGCCGCCGTCACGTCGCTGCCCGGCGCCCTGGGGCTGCCCGCCCTCCCGGCGGGCGGTCCGACCGACCTGCGCGGCCTGCTCGGACTGGGAGGCCCGGCCTCATGAGAGCCCGCCGGATCATGCTCCCCGCGGCCACGACGGCCGCCGTGGTGTTCTGCGTACTGTCCGCCGGGTGGTACGCGCAGGCGCGTTCCGACGACTCGCTCGCCTACGCCAAGGCCCGGGACACCGTACTGGCCACCGCACGGCAGGAGTTGGCGAGCCTGAACACCGTGGATGCCTCGGGCGTGGACGCGGGGTTGCGGCAGTGGCTGGACGCGACCACCGGCCCGCTGCGCGAGCAGCTGAACCGGACCGGGGCGGCGGACGGCGCCGACCTGCGCAAGGCCGGCACCTCGACCCGGGGCACGGTCACCGACGCCGCCGTCACCGAACTCGACACCCGGGCCGGGACGGCGCGCCTGATCGCCTCCGTCCAGGTCGACATCACGCCGGGGACGGGCGCCGCCACCACCGACCGCAAACGCTTCGACGCGGCGCTGGCCCGGACGGCGGGCGGCTGGAAGGTCACGGCGCTCACCGCCGTGCCCGTCGGCGCGGGCTGACCCCGTGGACCGAGTGGACCGAGTGGACCGAGTGGACCGAGTGGATCGAAAGGACTCCGGCGCGTGAGCAGAACAGAACCGAGCAGTGTGGTGGACGCGCCCGAGTCCGCCGTACCCGACCGGGCGGAGACGGCCCGGCGGCCCGGTCGGCGGGGGCCCGGGTGGTGGGCCGTCCGGGCGCTGCCGGTCGTGCTGCTGCTCGCGGGCGGCGGCTTCCTCTCGCTCGGGGTCCAGGAGCGGGACCCGGGTGCGGCGGCGAACCGGGCGCTGGTCGACACCCCCGCCACCACCGGGGTGATCGGCGACGTCAGCAGCGCGCTCGGGAAGGTCTTCTCCTACAGCCCCGCCGACACCGCCGCCACCGCGCAGGCGGCGGCGCAGCTGCTGGACGGCACGGCGGCGGACCAGTACCGGACGTTGTTCGGCCAGGTGCAACAGCAGGTGGCCGAACAGAAGTTGACGCTCAGCTCGCGGGTGGTGCGAGCCGGGGTGGAGGAACTGACCGCCGACCGGGCACAGTTGCTGGTCTTCCTGGACCAGACCGCCCAGCGCGCGGGCCGGCCGCCGACCACGGCGGCGGCCCAGCTGTCGGTGACCGCGCAGCTGCGCGGCGGGCACTGGCGGATCACCGAACTCAAGGCCCGGTAGGGGAGCGGAAGATGGCAGCAGGTGCGGTGTTCACCCGCAGGGCGACGACGGTGGCGGTGGCGTTGCTGGTGGTCGCGGCGGTGTGCGCGGCTTGGTCCGGCTGGTCCTGGTACCAGGCGGCGCACGACGACTCGGCGCGGTACGCGCGGGCCCGGGACAAGGTGCTGGCGGCGGGTGAGCAGGCGGTGCAGAACATGAACACCCTGGACCACGCCGACCTTTCGCACGGGCTGGACCTCTGGGAGGCGTCCACCACGGGTGACCTGCACGACCAACTGGTCCAGGGGCGGGCCGACTTCGAGAAGCAGGTGCAGCAGGCGCAGACCGTCTCCACCGCGCAGGTGCTGTCCGGCGCGGTGACCGAGCTGGACGACCGGGCCGGCCGGGCGAGCGTGATGATCGCGCTGCGGATCACGGTACAGGCGCCGCAGGGCAAGCCGTCCGCGAAGGAGAGCCGGATGCTCGGCGAACTCACCCGCACCGTGGACGGCTGGAAGTTGAGCGCCCTGGGCCAGGCCCCGACGGGCGACAGTGCCGCCGCCTCCCCCCAGCCGTCCGCCGGCCAGTAGCCCCACCCGAGAGGACCGCCGCAGATGTCGTCGACCACCACCCGCCACCTCATCAACCGCCGGCGGCGCCTGGCGGCGGCCCGCCCGCCGGTGCCGCCCGCCGAGGCACCCGCCTCGGCGGACCTCGCCGCGCAGCCGGTCCGGCAGCGCGCACGGCTGTCCGTCGTGCGGACCGCCGAGCCGACCACCGAGCTGACCGCTGAGCCGACCGTCGAGCCGGTCCCTGAGGCGGCGGCCGGGCCGGCGGCCCGTCGTGGCTTCGGCCGCGCGGCCGGCCGTCGGCGGCTGCCCGTCGTGCTGGCCGTGCTGGCCGTCCTGCTCGGCGGCTTCGCCGCCGGAGCGGCCGCGCGGGTGGCGGCCCTGCAGGCCGACCCGGCCGCCCACAACCTCGCGCTCACCGACCCGGCCCGCACCAGCGAGGTGAAGGGCGAGCTTGCCCAGGCCGTGAACACGCTCTTCTCGTACAACTACGCGGACACCGCCAGGACCGACACGGCGGCGAAGACCCTGCTGGTCGGCAAGGCCGTCCAGCAGTACGCGTCGATGCTCGCCGAGGTGCGCAAGCAGGCCCCGCAGCAGAAGCTCGTCCTCACCACCACGGTCACCGACAGCGGCGTGGAGCTGATCGACGGCGACCGGGCCCGGCTGCTGGTCTTCGCGGACCAGCGCAACACCAGCACCGCCGACTCCGCCAAGCCCGCCGCGACCAGCTACGCCGCCGCGATGTTCGCGGTGGACGCGGTGCGCCAGGGCGGCGGCTGGCGGATCGCGGGCATCGACACGTTCAACCAGTGAGCGGGGCGGCGGTCCGGCGGGGACGGGGACCGGGGGTCGCCGAGCCCCCGGGCCCCCGTCCGGCCGCGCCTGCCCGAGGGGCGGTCAGAACTGCGAGTTGGCGAACCAGAGCGCGAGCAGGTCCTCGTCGCCGGAGCGCTCGACGGCGGGGGAGGCGCTGTCCAGGCGGCGGTAGAGGAGCAGCAGCAGGTCGGCCGCCGTGCCGCGCAGGGTGGCGTCGGCGTCGGTGTCCGCGCCGTCGGGGGCGAGGCCGAAGCCGTCGGGCCGCAGACGGACCAGCCAGTCGCCCTGCCCGTCGGTGCAGCTGAACCGGATGGTCCGGTCCGCGCCGCGCAGGTTCGCCAGCCCGGGGGCGAAGAACTGGGCGAACGGCAGGTTGACCAGGAACTCGTCGACGCCGTCGGCCGCCAGCGCGCGGTCGAGGGTGGGCTCCAGGCCGAGGGCCAGTTCGGCGTCGACCCGGTGCACCAGGGTCTCGAACAGCATCCGGCGGGCCCAGAACCGGGCGTGCTGGTCGGCCCCCCAGGCCCACATCGGGCCGTCCGGGTCGGTGCCGGCGAACGCGTCCGCCGCCACGGCCGCGCTCGCGGTCAGCCACGCGGGATACCCGTCCGCGTGCTCGGGCAGGTGCAGTTCGACGTCCCGGGTGGTGGGACGCTCCTGCACGCGCTGGCGCAGCAGCAGCGAGAACCAGCGCTGCACGCTGCCGGCGTGGCGCGCCAGGTCGGTCAGCGTCCAGTCGGGGCAGCTGGGCACCGGGGTCGTGAGGTCGGCGCCGTCGAGCACGGCGACGAAACGGGCGGTCTCCGCCGCGACGGCCGCGCGGTGGTCGACCGGCGCGCCGGGGAGGGTCTGGTCCGAGGTGTTCATTCGGTGGTCGGGCCTTTCGTGGTGGTGCGGTCCCGGAAGGTGAGGTGCGCGATGGGCGTCCGCGCACCGGGCGCCCCCCTGAGGGGAGCGCCCGGTGAAGCCGGTCAGACGATCGGCTTGTCGAGAACCGCCTTGGTGTGGCTGAAGGTGTCGATCGAGTACTCGCCGTGGTAGCGGCCCATCCCGCTCTGGCCGACGCCGCCGAACGGCAGGTCGGGCATGGCGAGGTGGGAGACCGGCAGGCCGAAGGCGAGCGCCCCGGAGGAGGTCTCGGCGGTGAGCCGCTGCTTGGTCTGCTCCGACTCGGTGAAGGCGTACAGGGCGAGCGGCTTGTCGCGGTCGTTGATGAAGGCGATCGCGGCGTCCAGGTCGGGCACCGGGACGATCGGCAGCACCGGCCCGAAGATCTCCGCCTGCATCACCGGCGCGTCGGGGGAGACGTCGGCGAGCACGGTGGGCGCGAGGTAGCGGCTCGCGCGGTCGTGGCCGCCGCCGGTGACGATCCGCCCGTCGCCGAGCAGCGCGGTGAGCCGGTCGTGGTGCCGCTCGTTGACGATCCGGCCGTACGCGGGGTGGGCGGCCGGGTCGTCCCCGTACAGCCCCTGGACGGCTGCGGCGAGGTGCGGCTCCAGCTCGGCGGCCGTCCCGCCGATGGCGAGCACGTAGTCGGGGGCGACGCAGATCTGGCCGGCGTTGCCGAACTTGCCCCGGACGATCCGCTGCGCGGTGGCGGCCAGGTCCACGCCCGGCTCGACCACGGCGGGGCTCTTGCCGCCGAGTTCCAGCGTGACGGGGGTCAGGTGGCGGGCGGCCGCCGTCATGACGATCCGGCCGACCACGCCGTTGCCGGTGTAGAAGATGTGGTCGAAGCGCTGCTCCAGCAGTGCGGTGGTCTCCGGCACGCCGCCCTCGACGACCGCGACGGCTTCCCGGTCGAGGTAGCGCGGCAGCAGGCGGGCGATCGCCGCCGAGGTGGCCGGCGTCAGCTCGCTCGGCTTGAGCACGGCGGTGTTGCCGGCCGCCAGGGCGCCGATCAGCGGGACGAGGGCGAGCTGCAGCGGGTAGTTCCACGGCGCGATGACCAGCACCACGCCGAGCGGCTCGCGCACCACCTTGGCCTCGGCGGGCCGGAAGAACTCCGGTACGGTGGCGGGCCTGGGGGCCAGCCACTGCGCCAAGTTCTCGACGGTGTGGTCGAGTTCGTTCAGCGCGAAGCCGATCTCGCCCCGGTACGCCTCCTTGGGGCTCTTGCCCAGGTCGGCCTGGAGGGCCTGCGAGAACGCCTCGGTCTGCTCGGTGAGCATCAGGCGCAGCGCGGCCAGCTGCCGCAGCCGCCACTCCAGCGGCTTGGTGGCACCGGAGTCGAAGGTCGCGCGGACCCGGGCCACCACCTCGGCGGGGCCGGTGGCGAGGGCGGCGACCAGGGCGTGCGCCAGGGTGGCCGAGGAGCCCGGGTTCTGGCCGGTGTAGAGGTTGCGGTCGGTCACCGTGTGCGGGGTGAACGGCGCGGCCTCGACGAACTCGGCGCCGAGCTCGACCAGCCGGTCCTGGACCAGCCACTTCGCCTTGGCCGCGAGACCGACGGCCTGCTCCTCGGCGTTGGTGAACGAGGTCATCCGGTACCCGGCGAACGGCCAGCCGCCGTCCTCGCGGCGGGCCGCCAGCAGCGCGGCGGGGGCGTGGCAGACCACGCCGAGCGGCTTGCCGGAGTCGAGCGTGCGGGTGAGGATCCGGCCGGAGGCCGCGTTGACCGCGAGGTCCTCCATCGGGCCGTGGCCGCCGGGGTAGAAGACCAGGTCGTACCCGTCGGGGTCGACGTCCTCCAGCTTGGCCGGGCCGTCGAGCCCGTTGCGGATCGAGTCCAGGTAGGCGCCGATCCGGGCGGCCCGCTCCTCGCCGCCGTTCGCCGCCGCGCTCAGGCTGCCGTGGTCGACGGGTGCGGGCACCCCGCCCGGGGTGGCGATGGTGATCTCGTACCCGGCCTCGCGGAAGATCCGGTGCGGCTCGGCGAGCTCCTCGGCCCAGTAGCCGGTCGGGTGCGGGGTGCCGTCGGCGAGCGTCCAGTGGGTGGCGCCGGTGACGACGAACAGTGCGGAGGTCATGTGGTGCTCCTGACGGGGTTCAGGTCTTCAGATCTTGGCGGGGACGGGCTGCTCGGCGGCCGGGCCCGCCGCCACCGGGGTGGTGGCGAGGTGCGGGCGGTGGTGCCTGCTCAGCCCGGCCAGGGCGACCAGCACCGCGAGCAGCAGCGCGCCGGCGGCAATCACAAAGCTCAGCGTGAACTGGCTCTCGGCGGGCAGCGCCACGCCGACCTTGGCGTAGACGACGGTCTTGGAGGCGAGCAGCGAGGTGACCACCGCGCTGGCGATCGAGCTGCCGACCGACCGGGAGATGGAGTTGATGCCGTTGGCGATCCCGGTCTGCTCCAGCGGGACGCTGGCGGCGATCAGGGCGGGCATGGCCGCGTAGCCGAAGGCGATCGCGATGCCGGTGAGCATCCCGGCGACGATCACCGAGGCGCTCGCGCCGTGCCCCCAGGCCAGCCAGGCGAAGCCCGCGACGCCGATCAGGGCGCCGACCGCGAGGGTGAAGCGGGCGCCGATCCGGCGCACCAGGATCCCGCTGAGCGGGGCGGCGACCAGCGCGATCAGGGCGCTGGGCAGCAGGTACTCGACGGAGGCGCGCAGCACCGAGGCGGTGAAGCCGTAGCCGGTGAGCCGCTGCGGCATCTGCACCAGGTACGAGATGCCGATGAACTGGGCGAAGGCGGCGAAGCCGAAGAACAGCCCGGTCAGGTTGGTGAAGAGCACCTGGCGGTGGACGAACATCCGCATGTCCACCAGCGGGTTCGCCACCCGCAGCTCGACCAGCACCCAGACGGCGGCCATCACGGCGGCGCCGGCCAGGCAGCCCAGGGTGCGGCCGGAGGACCAGCCCCACTCGTGGCCCTGCGAGATGCCGAGCAGCAGCAGGACCAGGAAGACGGCCAGCGTGAGGGCGCCGAGGACGTCGATCCGGCCGCCGGTGGGGGAGCCGCCGTGCGGGACGACGTACGCGACGGCGCCCAGGGCGAGCACGGTCAGCGCGGTGGAGAACCAGAAGACCAGGTGGTAGTCCGGGTGGGCGCCCTGGGTGAGCAGGCCGGTGGCGACCAGCGAGAGGCCGCTGCCGAACGCGAGGGTGCCGCTGACCAGCGCCATCGCCCCGTGCAGCTTCTGCTGCGGGACCTCGTCGCGGATCACCGAGAGCGCCAGCGGGAAGATCGCGGTGGCGGAGCCCTGGAGCACCCGGCCGACGATCAGCAGGGTCAGCGAGGTGGTGGTCGCGGCGATCACCGAGCCGATGACCATCACCACCAGGACGGCCAGCAGGGTCTTCTTCTTCCCGTACTGGTCGCCGACCCGGCCGAGCAGCGGGGTGAAGACTGCGGCCGACAGCAGGGCGGCGGTGGTCACCCAGCTGACGCCGGCCGAGCCGGTGTGCAGCTTCTGCTGCAGCAGGGCGAGGATCGGGACGACCTGGGTCTGCGCCATGGCCACCACCATCGCGGCGAGTCCGAGCGCGAGGATCAGGGGTGTGCTGCCGCGTTCCTTGGCAGGGGTTGAGGCGAGACTCATGAGGATCCAGCGGTCCTTACGGGAGTTTTGAAGGCTCGGAGTTCGAAAACTCGGAGTTTGAAGGCTTGGAAGGTTGATGTCTTCAAGCAGTTGCCTTGAAGGTAGTCCTCAATAGTTCAGGATGTCAAGCAATCTCGCCTACACTTGGCCCATGACTCCCACCGCCCCCACCCCCCTAGAGTTGATGGACCGGTTCGCGCAGGCCGCGGCCGGCTACTACCGGCACTTCGCCGCGGTGGCGGCGGAGCGCGGCCTCACCCTCATGCAGGGCAAGATGCTCAGCCTGCTCCGGCGGCCGATGCCGATGCGCAGCCTCGCCGACCTGCTCGCCTGCGACGCCTCCAACGTCACCGGCATCGTCGACCGGCTGGAGGCGCGCGGACTGGTCCGCCGCGAGGTGGACCCGGCCGACCGGCGGATCAAGAACGTGGTGCTCACCGCCGCCGGCGAGGAGGCCGTCCGCGGGATCCGGGCCGAGCTGATGTCCAGCCTCACCGGGCTGGAGGGCATGTCCGAGGAGGAGCGGGCGAGCTTCCAGCACCTGCTGGGCCGGGCCTTCCCCCTCGGCTGACCGGGCCCGCCGCCCGCGCCGGACGCCGTGCGACGAGCCCCTGTTGCGGACGCCGCCGGGCCGTTACCCTCGCAGACATGACCGGGCTACCCAGTGGTAACGCGTCCGAATCCGTCAGCTACCGCACCTGCCCGCTCTGCGAGGCGACCTGCGGGCTGACGGTCACGACCGCCCCCGGCGGCATCTCGGTGCGCGGCGACGAGCGGGACCCGTTCAGCAAGGGGTACGTCTGCCCCAAGGGCGTCGCGCTCGGCCAGCTGCACAGCGACCCGGACCGGCTGCGCACCCCGCTGATCCGGCGCGGCGCGACCTGGACGGAGGCCGGCTGGGACGAGGCGTTCGCCGAAGCGGGCCGGCTGCTCGGGCCGCTGATCCGCGACCACGGCCGGGACAGCGTCGCCGTCTACCTCGGCAACCCGACCGTGCACAACCACGCGGCCTCGCTCTACACCCGGGTCCTGGTCCAGGCGCTCGGCACCGGCTACCGGTTCAGCGCCAGCACGGTCGACCAGATGCCCAAACAGGTCGCCTCCGGCCTGATGTACGGGAGCGACCTGTCGATCGCCATCCCCGACATCGACCGCACCGGCTACCTGCTGGTGCTCGGCGCCAACCCGATGGTCTCCAACGGCAGCCTGCTCACCGCCCCCGACCTGCCCGGCCGGCTGCGCGCCCTGCGCCGGCGCGGCGGCCGCCTGGTCGTGGTCGACCCGCGCCGCACCCGCACCGCCGAGATCGCCGACGAACACCTCGCCATCCGTCCCGGCACGGACGCGCTGCTGCTGGCCGGCATCGCCCGCACCCTGCTCGCGGAGGACCTCGCCGACCCGGGCGGCGCGGCCCCGCACCTGAACGGCCTGCCCGAACTCCGCGCGGCACTGGAGCCGTTCACCCCCGAGGCGGTCGCCGCCGCCACCCGGATCCCGGCCGACACCGTCCGCCGGCTGGCCCGCGAACTCGCCGCCGCGCCCAGCGCCGCCGTGTACGGCCGGATCGGCACCACCACCACGGCCTTCGGCACGGCCGCCAGCTGGCTGGTCGACGTGGTCAACACCCTGACCGGCAACCTCGACCGGCCCGGCGGCGTCCTCTTCCCCGAACCCGCCACCGGCCTGCCCAACACCAGCGGCGAACCCGGCCGGGGCCGGGGCGTCCGGGTGCCCGGGTCGCGCCGCACCAGGGTGCGCCAACTGGCCAGCGTCTTCGGCGAGTTCCCGGTCGGCGCGCTCGCCGAGGAGATCGACACCCCCGGCCAGGGCCGGCTCCGCGGGCTGATCACCTTCGCCGGGAACCCGGCCCTCTCCGCCCCCAACAGCGCCCGGCTCGGCGCCGCCCTCGGCTCGCTCGACGCGATGATCAGCGTCGACGCCTACCTCAACGAGACCACCCGGCACGCCCACGTGCTGCTGCCCGCCGCCTCGCCGCTCGCCCGCAGCCACTACGACCTGGTCTTCCCCGGCTTCGCCGTCCGCAACACCGCCAAGTACTCCCCGCCCAGCCTCCCGCTCGCACCCGGCGAACTGGACGAGTCCGAGGTGCTGCTCCGGCTCGCCTGCACCGCCCTCGGCGGCGGCCTCACCCCCGACGAACTGGACGACCTCACCGCCGCCGACACCGCCCGCCGGCTGTCCGCCGACCCGTCCTCGCCGGCCCACGGCCGCGACCCGGTCGAGCTGCTCGCGGCCGTCTCCGGGCGCCGCCGCCAGGACCGCCTGCTCGACCTCCTGCTGCGCGGCGGTCCGTACGGCGACGGCTTCGGCGCCAAGCCCGACGGCCTCACCCTGGACACCCTGGCGGCCGCCCCGCACGGACTCGACCTCGGCCCGCTGCGGCCCCGGCTGCCCGGCGTGCTGCGCACCCCGAGCGGCAAGGTCGAACTGGCCCCGCCGCAACTCCTGGACGAGACCCGGCGGTTGGCCGAGCACCTCACTGCCGTGCAGGACAGCGGGCTGCTGCTCGTCGGCCGCCGCCAGCTGCGCTCCAACAACTCCTGGCTGCACAACCTCCCGCTGCTCGCGGGCGGCAGCAACCGCTGCACCCTCCAACTGCACCCCGAGGACGCCACCCGCCTCGGCATCGGCCCGGGCCAGCCCGTCACCGTCCGCTCCCGGGTCGGCGAGCTGGCGGCCACCGCCGAGATCACCGACACGCTCTCCCCGGGCGTGGTCAGCCTCCCGCACGGCTGGGGCCACACCGATCCGGCCACCCGGGGCACGCTCGCCGCCGGCGCCCCCGGCGTCAACAGCAACCTGCTCACCGACGAGCTCCCGCTCGACCCGCTCTCCGGCACCGCCGTCCTCAACGGCATCCCGGTGGAGGTCCTCCCGGCGGCCTGAGGCGCCCTCGGCCCGGCTGCCTCAAGGGGATCCGGGCCCGGTCGCCGTCACGCGCCCGGGCGGTGCAGGACGGCGGTGGCGGCCGTCACCAGGGCGGTGACACCGGTCCGCAGGGTCAGGCCGACATGGGGGCGGAACTCCGGGGAGTGGTTGGCGGGCAGGGCGGCCAGCTTCTCGGCCGCCGTGGCACCCGGGGCGGCCGACCACTGCGCGGGGCCGACCATGCCGAGCATCCAGTACGCCGTCCGGATGCCGCGCACCCCGTGCAGGGCGGCGCCCTCCTCGCCGAACAGCGGGAAGTCCTCGGTGGCCATCGAGGGCGGCCAGCCGGTGACCCGGGGCCCGCCGAAGGCGGCCCGGTGGGCGTCGCGTACGGCCGAAGTCAGCCCGGGGTCCGGGAGGTTGACGCCCGAGCGGGAGACGGTCCGCACCGTCGGCTCCTGCGGGCAGCCGGAGGCCGCCGCCTCCGCGCGGACGATCCGCCGGACGGCCGCCGTCACCCGGTCCAGGACCTGCTCGGAGAACCCGCGGACGGTCAGCCGCAGGGTGGCCCGGTCCGGGATGACGTTCGCCCGGCTGCCCGCCTCCAGGGAACCGACCGTGAGCACCACCTGCTCGGCCGGGCCGGTCTCCTGCGCGACGACACCCTGGAGCCGCAGCACGATCGCGGCGGCCGCCGGCAGCGGGTCCACCGCGAGATGAGGGGCCGAGGCATGGCCGCCCCGGCCGTGGACCACCACCTCCAGGGTGACGCTCCCGGCCGTCACCGGCCCCGTGCCGTGGGCGACCATCCCGGCCGGCAGCGGCGCGGTGTGCTGGGCGAGTACCACCGACGGCGGCTCGAAGCGCTCGTACAGGCCGTCCGCCAGCATCGCCCGGGCCCCCGTCAAGGTCTCCTCGGCGGGCTGGCCCACCACCAGGACGGTGCCGCTCCACTGCCCGGCCGAGGCCGCCAACTCGGCCGCCGCGCCGGCCAGACAGGCCAGATGGGCGTCGTGGCCGCAGGCGTGCATCACCGGGACCTGCCGCCCGTCGGCGGTGGCCGCCGTCGCGGTGCTGGCGTACGGCAGCCCGGTCCGCTCCTCGACCGGCAGGGCGTCCAGCTCGGCGCGCAGCAGCACCACCGGCCCCGGCCCGTTGCGCAGCACCCCGGCCACGCCGTGGCCGCCGATCCCGGTCTCCACCCGGTAGCCGGTGGCGGCCAGCCGCGCGGCCAGCCGTCCGGCGGTGCGCTCCTCGGCGCCGGACAGCTCGGGGTGGCGGTGCAGGTCGAGGTAGAACTCGGCGGTCGCTGCGAGGTCGGGCGGGGCGGGAGGCATCGGATCGGGCTCCGGTTCGAGAGTTCGGGTTCGAGGGTCGAGGGCGGACGGGTGTCAGTCAGGTGTCAGCGGGCAGCAGCGGATCTGCCAGCGCCCTGACGTACAACTGTGCTGTGGGAGAAGCAGGTTCTCCCCGTTTCCCGAAGGAGCATCATGGCTGCCATCAACTCCGACATCACGCTCGCCTCCCTCGCGCAGGAGATCCTGAACCTGGAGTCGGAGACCTTCGAGATCAGCGACTACTCGGACGCCAGCGAGGTCATGCTGGGCTCGTCCACCAGCTGCTCCAGCACCAGCACCTGCTCCAGCACCACCAGCACCACCAGCTGCACCGCCTGATTCGGGCGACTCCAGCGAGCCGGCGGGCCCTCCCGGGGGCCCGCCGGTCCCGGTTCGGCGGCCTGCTGTTGCCGGCGCACCGCTCACGGGAACGGGTGCGGCACCCGGCGCAGGCCGCCGGGGCCGGCCGCCGCGTGCAACCTGGGCATTTCCAGGGCACGTTGGCGTGACCAGCCGAAGTCGATCGGCAGCAGCCCGGGGACCAGCGTGCACACCGTCCGCAGCCCCAGCCGCCGCTGCTCCGGGGTGGTCTGGTCGACCACCACGACGTCGAACCCGGCCCGGACCAACTCGTCGCGGCAGAACCGCAGATCGTCCAGCAGGTCCGAGGACTGCGGCCGGGCCTTCAGCCAGCCGCCGTAGACCTCGTCCAGCGGCCGGACGGCCGCCGGGTCCAGGTAGCCGTCGGCGTGCCGGGCCATCCCGGGCAGGCCGAACAGGGCCGCGTGGTCGGGCAGCCGCCGGACCAGGCTGAAGTCCTCCGCCATCGCGGCGAGTTCGGCCGGCCGCTCGGCCACCTGCCGGGGCAGGTGCGGGAGGTAGGTGAGGATCTCCGAGACGGCCGACTCCACCGCCCCCTCCGGGTCGAACCCGGCGCCCGCCGCGAAGGCCAGCGTCCCGGGGCCGCCGTCCCGGCGGACCGCCAGGCCGGTGACGACGGGGATCGCCAGGTCCACCCGGTTGTCGAACGCGTGCACGTCGTAGCCCTGCAGGGCGGCCCGCTCCACCATCGCCCGCACGGCGGGGGAGGCGCAGGAGGCGAGGTCGATCTCGGTCAGCCGCAGGCCGCCGTACCAGCCGAGCAGGAACGAGTCCCGCTCGATCAGCTCCAGCAGGCCGAACAGCACCGCCTCCTCCAGGCAGCTGCCGATGGCACAGCCGTTGGAGCACTCGAAGACGAAGTTGTCGGCCGCCGTCCCCGCGCTGTAGTAGCAGAGCCGGGCCGGGACGAGCAGCGGGCGCTCGTCCCGCAGCGACCAGCCCTGCACCCACGGGATCGGCCGGTCCGGGTCGAAGGGGCTGAGCATCGGGTCGTCGCGGTAGGTCCCGGGCGCGTACAGGCCGCAGTCGCGCGGGTCGAGCGCGCCGCCCGCCAGGTTGCGGTACGAATCCGTCACCAGCCCGCCCGCCCGGCGGCGGTGTGTCCCGGCGTAGCGCTCCAGGCCCTCCAGGAAGGCCAGTTCGCGGCTGCGCCGGAAGGAGTTGGCCTGGCCGCTCCAGGTGACGTCCGTCAGCCCGGCATAGCCGCGCATGAAGACGCTGCCCGCGACCGGCGCGGTGGTCGGCGAGGTGACGTCGGCCCAGGTGCCCGCGCCGAGCACCCCGCAGACCGGGTTGGCCAGTGCCTCGGCGGGCAGCGCGTACGACTCCGGCGTCCGCAGCCGGTAGCCGTCGGGGGACGGCTTCGGGCGCGGGCGCAGCGGCAGGACCGGCCCCTCGGGGGCGGGGTCGGCGCAGTGCGGGCAGAGCGGGTCGCCGAGCAGCGGGAAGGTCCGCACCTGGAGCGTCTCCAGGTCGAGCCGGGACACCTGCGGCAGCTCCGACCGTGCGCCGGAGACCAGTTGGTGCAGCGACCAGAGCGCGTCCACCGCGTAGTCGGTGAGCACCGGCCAGCGGGAGTCCACCGCCGTGGTCGCCGAACCGGTCTCCAGCGCCTCGCGTTCGGTGCGGCTGCGCAGCCGCTGCCAGCGCATGGCCAGGCACTGGCCGCAGGCCGGGCCGGCCTCGGCCGAGCCGCCCCACGGCCCGACCAGGACGGCCTGCGCGGTGAGGTGGACGGTGGCCCCGGCGCGCGGCTGCGGTCCGACGACGGTGAGCGCGTCGCGGTCCCCGAGCGCGGCCACCCGGGGCGCGGCGCCGCCGGCCCGGGCCGCGAGGCGGCGCTCCAGCAGGTGGGCGGGATCGGTGGCGGTCGTCATGTGCGGTTGCTCCAGCGGAAGGTCCGGGCGGCCAGCAGCCCGAACAGCGCGGCGAACACGGCCAGGCCCAGGCAGGCCAGCGCGGGCCCGCCGACGCCGTGACGCCCGCCGAAGGCGTCGGTGAGCCCGTCGTCGAAGTAGCGCAGCGGCAGTACCCGGGAGAAGGTCTGCAACCAGCCCGGCATCAGGTCGATCGGGTAGAACGCGCCGGACAGGAACGCCATCGGCACCATCACGCAGTTGGCGATCGCCGCCACCGCCTCCGGCGTGTTCGCCAGCCCGCCCACCACCAGGCCGATCGCGACGAACGCCGTGACGCCGAGCAGCAGCACCGGCAGCGCCAGCGGCCAGGAGGAGGACACGTGCAGGCCGAACACCGGCAGCAGCGCGATGCCGGTGAACAGCACCGCCTGGACGATGCCGGTGCCGAGCGCCACCGCGTACCGGGAGGCGAGCACGGAGGGCAGCGGGGTCGGGGTGCGCCAGACCAGCCGCAGCAGGTCGTCCCGGCGCCAGTGCATCAGGGTGAACGCGACGCCGAACAGCGCGGCGTTGCCGATGCCCCAGGCGAGGACGCCCGGTGCGATGTAGTTGATGTACGCCAGGCCGCCGTTCACCGACTGGCCCCGGAAGATCAGGCCGAAGACCACCAGGAACAGCAGCGGGAAGGCGAAGGTGAAGAAGACCGAGGTCCGGTCCCGGACGTACGCCAGGTAGGTGGCCCTGGTCATCGCGGTGTAGGCGCTCAACTCTGCTGCTCCGTTGCGTTCGTGGCCTGCGCTGCGGCTGCGTCGCGGGTGGCGGCGGTCAGGCGCAGGTAGGCGTCCTCCAGGGTCGCGGTGCGGGTCTGGATCGACTCCATGCCGACCAGCGCGCCGACGCTGACCAGGACCCGGTTGGCCGCCCTGGTCTCGATCACCAGCTCACCGCCCTCGACCGTGACCCGGTCCACGCCCTCGACGGCGCGGGCCTGTTCGGCGGAGATCCGGCCGACCGGGACGAGCAGCCGGGCCGGGGCGGCCAGCGACCTGATCAGGTTGCCGGGGCTGTCCAGGGCCGCCACCGAACCGCGCGTGACGATGGCCACCCGGTCGCAGAGCGCCTCGGCCTCGTCCAGGTGGTGGGTGGTGTAGACGATGGTCCGGCCCTCGCTGCGCAGCGAGCGCAGCACCTCCCAGAGCGAGCGCCGGGCCTCCGGGTCGAGCGCGGCCGTCGGCTCGTCCAGGAAGATCAGGTCCGGCCCGTGGATCAGCGCGGTCGCCAGGGCGAGCCGCTGCCGCTGGCCGCCGGACAGGTCGTCGACCCGGCTGCGGGCCTTCTCGGCGAGGTCCACCAGCTCCAGGGCGCGGCGGGCGGCGGCCCGGTCCAGCCCGTAGAGCGCGGCGACGGTCTCCAGGTGCTCGGCGGCGGTCAGCCGGGTGAAGAAGGCGGAGGTCTGGGTCTGCACCCCGAGCCGCCGCAGCAGCGCGGTGTTGCGCGGCCACGGGTTCTCGCCCAGCACCGACACCGTGCCGGTGTCCGGCTGCCGCATCCCCACCACGATCTCGACCAGGGTGGTCTTCCCGGCGCCGTTCGGCCCGAGGACGCCGAAGAACTCGCCGCGTTCCACGGTCAGCGAGACCCCGTCGAGCGCCCGCACCTCCCCGTACCGCTTGGCCACGCCGTCGAGCACCACGGCGGGGCCCGACGTGGTTCCAGCTGGACTCATCCGTCTGCTCCGTTGTTCCTAGAGGGAGGGGCTGTCGAAGGGGGTACCGCAGGGCCGGCCCGGCGCAGTCTCCGGCCGAGCAGGCCCACGGCCCAGAGCGCCAGCGCGCCGCCCGCCACCAGCGCCGGGGCGTAGGCCGCGACCGGCCCGTACCCGGCGGGCAGCAGCCGCCGGGCGACGGGAGCGACGGCCGCCAGCGCCGCCCCGGCCAGGGCCGCGCACCCGAGGGCGTACCCGCCGTGTACCAGGCGCAGCCGGGCGGGGTAGGCCCGGACGGCGGCGCGCGCCTGGCGGCGGACCGCCGAGGCGGCCAGCAGGGCGGCGAACCGGCGGCTGTCGGTGGCGAGTTGGACGCTGTCCAGGGCGTACCCGAGCATCTTGTACCCGTCCAGCGGCGGCAGCGGCAGCAGGTTGCCGAGCGCCATGACCGCGCCGAGCAGCAGCAGGCCGCCGAAGAACGGCCGGGCCTGGGCGTGGGCGGGGAGCAGCAGCCAGACCGGGTAGCACGGCAGCAGGAAGACCAGGTTCGCCAGGACGCCGGCGCCCGCGGTGGCGATCTGCTGCCGGCGGCGGGCGAAGAACTGGACGTCCTCCACCTCGCAGTACAGGTACGTCGCCAGCAGCCGCCAGCGCAGCCCGATCTCGGTGGTCCGGCCGCCGTACGCCCGGCCGACCAGCCCGTGGGCCAGTTCGTGCAGGCCCAGGCTCACCCAGAGCACCGCGCCCGCCGCCGCCAGCGCGACCGGCTGGTGGCCGAGCCGGGCCGTGTCGTGCGTCAACTCGCCCAGCTGGAGGGCCAGTCCGGCGAGCAGGGCGGCCACCAGGGTGAGCAGCGGCGCCAGGAACCAGGGCCGCCGGGCGAAGCCGGTCGCCCGGTGCAGCCGCTCCACCAGGGCGGCCGGATCCGCCGCGAGCCGGACCCGGCCGCCGAGCAGGCCGGAGCGCGACGGCGCCTCGGCGGGCGGCGCGGCGGCCGGCGGGCCGTCCGCGAGCAGACCGCGGCCGTACAGCAGGCGCAGCATCTGCTGCCACTGCGGCTCGCCGAGGCGGACCCGGAACCGCCGGGCGTACTCCTCGCCGATCTCGCTCAGCGAGCGGGTGCCGTCGAGGCGCTCGATGATGAAGTGCTCCTTGGCCCCGACCTCCAGGCGCCTGCCGGTGACCGGGTCCCGCAGCAGGTGCAGCGGGACGGTGCCGCGCAGCAGCGCACGGCTGGTCCGCAGTCCGGGCCGGACCCGCGGGCGCAGCGCCAGCAGTCTCGCATCGGTCACGGCGCCGCCGCCGGCTGCGGCTCGCGCAGCGCGCGGGCCAGGACGTAGGAGAGGTACGCCTCGTCCCGGACGGTCACCGAGAGCCGGTTGTTGGTCATGTGCAGGTACGGCGAGAGCAGCATCGGCAGCGCCTGCGCCGGGTCGGTGACCGGCAGGTCGCGGGTGCCGTCCCAGGAGCGGAAGACCAGCGCGCCGCGCGCGGTGAGCTCCAGCACCCGCTCGCGCAGCTCCAGGCAGTGCACCGCCCAGGCCCGCAGGAAGCTCGGCAGCGCGTCCGGCGCGTCCGCGCCGACCGCCGTCCGGATCACCTGGAACCGGGTGGGCAGCGAGGCGTCCATGGTGCCGTACGCGCGGTCGTAGCCGTCCCGGGCGGTGTAGTTGGTGCCCTCGAACGCGCCGTTCCAGAAGGCGTGGTAGCGGTCCAGGAAGGCCAGCAGCTCCGCGTCCTCGCGCAGGAAGCAGCCCGACATGGTCATCATCAGCTGGGCGGCCAGCCCGAGCACCACCGTGCGCAGGTGCAGGTTCATGGTGCGGGCCGCCTCGATCACCAGGTCGCTGGAGCGCTGGAAGTGCCACTCCGCCAGCTCGACCCCGGCCGGGCCGCCGTACTTGCCGTACTCCGGCTCGTACGGCTCCAGGCTGAAGGAGTTGTTCGCGCGCAGGCGCATCCGGCCGTCCGGTCCGAGCAGCCGGTCCCGCTGCTCGGCCGGGTACTCCAGCTCGAACAGCGTGTTGTACAGCTCGGCGAGGAAACCGCCCTTCACCTCGTACAGCGCGGGCCGGCGGCGCAGGAACTCCGCGATCGCCTGCTCCGCCCGCTCGTGCACCTGCCGGGCCGCCGCCGGTGAGGAGGGCTTCAGGCGCAGCCGCACATGCGGGCCCTCCAGCCAGTAGTTGATGAAGAAGTACCCGGCGAGCAGGCCCTCCTCGGTCAGCGCGTCGGTCAGCGGGCGCACGCACTGGAGCAGCATCGGGCGCGGGCTGGCGGCGTAGAAGACGTGGAAGGCCAGCCAGTCGCCGGGGTCGGGGGTCGGGGGTGTCGTCTCGGGCACGGCTCAGGCCTCCACGGGGGTGATCTCGACGGCGAGTTCGGCCACATGGCGGCCGTGGGCGGAGCGGATGTGCAGTGCGTCCTCGCCCGGCAGCATCTCCTCGAAGACCACCCGGGCGGCCCGGCCCGCGACCAGGCCGTCCAGGGCCAGCAGCGAGAGCGGGCTGTCGAAGTCGACGTACTGGGGCTTGGACGCGCCGAGCCAGCCGCCGCCGTCCTCGCCCGCCGCGGCCTCCGGGCGGACCCGGGCGAACACCCGGTCGGGCAGCCCGTGCCGGCGGCGCCAGCGCTGCCAGCCGAGGAACCGGTCGGCCTCCGCGCCGCCGGCCGGGTGCACCGGCAGCGAGCCGGGCAGCGCCGTCCAGCCGCGCCGTTGCAGCACCAGGCCGTGGTGGCGCACCCGGGGCCGGTGGGTCACGCCGTCGGTGGCCGGACCGGCCGGGACACCGCGCCAGACCTCGGGGGTGACCCGGGAGGTGGGGGAGAACAGCAGCAGCGTCCGGGGGATCTCGGGCAGCACCATCGGGACCAGGTAGCCGAGGTAGAGCGGGACCACCTCGCGCTCCAGCCGCCGCGAGCGCAGCACCAGCCGGTCCGCCGCCGGGTCGTGCTCGACGTACAGGTCGTCGAGCCGGATCCGGGCCGGCTCGGGTGCGGTGCTGGTCTCGCCCGGGCAGACGATCTCGTAGGACGTCAGCCTGGTGTGCAGGTTGAGGTTGGTGGTCGCGGCCCCGGCGGTCACCTCGGCGAACACCGCCCCCGGCGGCTGCAACCCGGCCAGGTTCTCAGCGAGTTCGGCCGGCAGGCCGCCGCCCGCCGCCGGTTCGGCCCGGTCGAAGCAGTGGGTGAAGCGGGTGAACGGGAAGCAGAGGCCGCCGTACGAGTTGTTGAGCACCACCAGCGGGTCGGCGCCGGGCCGCTCGGCGAGCTGGAGGAAGTGGCTGTGCGGGTCGAACCGCTCGCCGAGCGGGGCGAGTTCGGCCGCGACGGCGGCGACCGCCGGGTCGTCCAGCACGAGTTCCTCGGCGCCGTCCGGGCGCTCCTCCCAGAGCCGGCGCATCCGGCGGGCGAGTTCGGCCCGGGCCCGGTCCAGTGCGGTGACCTCGGGCATGCCGAGCCAGTTCTCCTCGGGCAGGTAGCCGCCGTCCTCGTCGAAGGCGGGCTTGCCGGCGGTGAACTGGAGGTACTGGTGGAAGATGTCCTCGTGGAAGTCGTGCACCAGCTGGAGCAGGTCCTCGCAGCGGCCGCCCTTCCCGTAGCGGACCAGGAAGAAGCCCTTCAGGGTGAGCCGCTGGGCCAGGGCCACGTCGAAGGCGGGCAGCACCCGGGTCAGCGAGCGCAGCGGGCGGGCGGCCGTCTCCACCCAGCGGGCCGCCGCCAGCTCCACCGGCCCGCCGGTCACGTCCTCGTACAGCAGGGTCTGCGGCAGGGTCGGCTCTTCGGCTCCCAACTCGCGCTGGATGGACAGGAGTTCGCGGCGCAGCGTGCCGAGCAGGGCCCGGCGGGCGGCGACGCCGGCCGCCGGGTAGCGGGTGAGGCAGCCGGCCGGGCCGGCCAGCCGGAGGGCGACGGTGTCCGCCCACGGGCGGTCCAGTGAGCGCAGCGCCGCCTGGAACGAGTTCAGCGGGTCGTGGCTGTGCACATCGGTGGCCAGCAGCGGGAGTTGCAGCATGCCGAGGTCCAGCAGCGCGGTCAGGTAGTGCTCGGCCTCCTCGGTCGAGGCGCCGGTCTCGGCACGGAGCAGGGCGGCCAGCTCACGGTGGCGGATCAGCGGCTCGCTCCGGAACAGCTCCAGCATGCGCTCCAGGGCGCCGCTGAGCCGCAGGAAGAACAGCCGGTCCTGGGCGGCGTCGAAGCTCACGGCCGCACTGTCGTCGCCCGCCGTCACCGAGCGGCGGACGTACCGGATCCGGTCCTCGTCCAGTACCCAGCCGGAGGCGAGCGCGACCGGAAGGTCGCGGCGGCGCTCGGGGTCGGCACCGATCAGCTCGGCGAGCCGGCTCAGCACCACCGTGTTCAGCCGGGGGTGGCTCGCCGACTCCCCGGTCAGCACCGGGTGGTCACGATCGCCGAACAGGCCCGGGGAGACGGTGGTGAAGGTGCTGAACGGGCTGGTCTTGCAGGCCGTCCGGTACAGGTACGAGAGCAGTGAGCGCTCCATCTTGCGGGCGCGCTTGTCCGGCGCGGCCGGGCCGGCGGCCGCGGCGGCGACGAAGGCGTCGAGCTTGCCCTCCAGGGTCGGCGAGGCCAGCAGCAGGCCGAGCCGCAGCTGCTCCTGCCCGGCGAGCCGGACCAACTCGGCCCGGCTGCGGGCGAGTTCCCCGGTGAACTCGGCCTCGCCCGCCGCCCGGAGCCCGGCCAGCCGCTGCCGGGCGTGCAGCCAGTCCGTGAGCAGCTCGCCGGTCGGCCCGCCGACCGCCGCCGCGAGCTCCAGCACCGGGCCCGGATCGCGGGGCAGCCGGTTGTTGAACACCTCCCGGCGGACGGCGAGCAGGCCGCGGCGCGCCCGGTCGTCCGGGGCCTCCCGGACCAGCGCCGAGAGCGG
The DNA here is from genome assembly GCF_039529945.1 of Kitasatospora kazusensis. Classification (NCBI taxonomy): domain Bacteria; kingdom Bacillati; phylum Actinomycetota; class Actinomycetes; order Kitasatosporales; family Streptomycetaceae; genus Kitasatospora; species Kitasatospora kazusensis. The sequence goes on from NZ_BAAANT010000003.1 coordinate 76,921, forward strand.
CTCGCTGAGTTGGGCGCCCAGGCCGGTCAGGCGTTCCTCCTCCGCGAGCAGCTCGTCCGCCCAGCGGCGCGCGTCCGGACAGCGCAGGCCGTGCACCGCCTCGACGGGCAGCCCGGCGGCCCGCAGCATGAACCGGGGACTGAGCCCTGCTCCGTCCATCGGCTTCTCCTCCCTCGACCGTTCCATCGTCCGCACCGCCGGATCAGGCGATCGGGTAGCTGAAGTCGGCCGGGCGGGGCCGGTCGTGGCCGATCATCATGATCAGTAGGGGCACCTCGCCGCGCTCCGCCAGCCCGAGCTCGTCCGCGTAGGAGACGCAGTCGAACCCGAGGGCCACGCCGCAGGCGAGCCCCAGCGCGGCGGCGGCGGTGTAGACCGCCTGCGAGACCGCGCCGACGGCGGCGTTCACCAGGCGCAGCCCCCGGTCGCCGACGGCGTCCAGCACGGCGGGGGTGGGGGCGGCGGGGACGATCACGGCGCCCGCCTGCTCCAGGTTGTAGTTGGCCAGGAAGTAGTTCCGCTGGAGGAAGTCGCCCTGCGGGCCGGGCTTCAGCAGCCGCAGCGAGCGGGTCGCCTCGTCGTACGCGTAGGCCCCGGGCGGGACGTCCGCCACATGGTTGACGAAGACGTACAGCCGGGTCAGCGGCGGTCCGTCCGGGGTCTCGGTGTCGCTGTCCAGGCGGCCCGCCGCGGCGGCTGCCGCGAGGGCGGCCGACAGCTGCCCGGCACCCAGGGGCACGGTGGCGGTGAACCGCCCGAAGCTGCTGCGGCGTTCGCGCAGCGAGCGGCGGACACCGAGGCCGAGCGGCTGCGGCTCGGGCAGGGCGACGCGCTCCCCGGGGAGCGCGGGCGGGACCGCGAGGGCCGCGGCCAGCGCGGCGGCCGGCGGCCGCTCGGCCGCGCCCACCAGGGTGGCGGCGTGGATCCGCTCGACGGTCCCGAAGGTGAAGACCCGCCGGGAGCGCTCCTGGTCCGTCATCCGCACCCGCGCAGTGGTGGTGGCGGGGGCTGTGCCGGGGCCGGTGGCGGGGTGCTCGGGTGCCGGGTGCTCCCAGCGGAGCGGGACGACGGCGAAGACGCCCTCCTCCGCTTCGGACATCCCCAGCAGCCGGCCGAGCCGGGCCTCGTCGAACCAGAGGGCGGCCCCGATGTGCAGGCCCCGGGCGCGCGCCCAGATCCGCCAGGTCTGGAGCAGGGCGCCGATGTCCATGGTGACGACGTGGTACGAGAAGCTGTTGTACTTGAAGGCGTTCTGCCAGAACTTGACGCCGAGCACCAGGAACTGGTCGGTCTCCGCGAACGCCCCGGTGTCACCGGCCGCCGCCCGGACCTGCGCCGAGACGTCCCCCGCCAGCAGCCGCTGCATCGAGTGGTGCGGGGTCGAGTAGTGGTAGACGCCCGGGGTGAGCGGGCCGCCGGGCCCGGCGGCCCAGTGGATGCCGATCGGGTAGAGGCCGCCGCCGGAGGCGGTGCCGCGCGACCAGTTGGCGTGGGTGTAGAACGGGAGGGTGCCCAGGTCCGAGTTGGCCTGCACGGCGAGCCGGCGGCCGGTCAGACCGTAGGAGTCCTTCAGCATCCCGCCGAGCAGCCCGAGGGTGAACCCGCCCTCCCCGCGCGGCCCGAACAGCCCGCGCTGCACGGTCGCCGCCGCCGGGTCGTCGCCCTCGGGCAGCGGGAAGTGCTCGGCCCGGGGGTAGAACTTGCCCTTCCTGGGCCGGTCCGCCCAGTCGGGCACGAAGTCCGCAGGCTCCATCGGGACCCTGCCCCGCCGCATCACCGCGGTCGCGTACTCGTGGGCGTAGCCCATGGTCGGTCCTCTCCAGGCAGCTGAGGTCAGGGGAAGGGGTGCGGTGCGGGGTTGAGCTCGTCGGCCCGCAGGTCGTGCCCGCGCAGGCCGGCCTCCCGCGGGGCGGTGCGCAACCGGGGCATGGTCAGGGCGCGTTGGCGGCGGTGGCCGAAGTCGATCGGCAGCAGGCCGGGCACGATCACGCTCGCGGTGTGGAACCCGAGGTCGCGCTGCTCGGGCATGGTCTGGTCCACCACGACCACGTCGAAGCCCGCGCCCGTCACCGCGTCCACGCAACCGCGCAGGTCGTCCCGGAGGTCGGCGGCCGGGCGGAGGGCGCCGGGCGTGCTCAGACCGCCGAGCGGCCCGGGCCGCCGGGCCGGGCCGCCCCCGGGGGCGAGCAGGAAGTCGGCGTAGCGGGCCATCTCGGGCAGCCCGTAGACCAGCGGGTGGTCGTGCAGGACCTGGATCCGGTCGAAGTCCTCGGCCATCGCCCGCAGCCGCCGCTCCTCCCGGGCCGTACGGCGGCGCAGGTTGACGGCGTCGGTGGCGATCTCGCAGAGCCCGGCCCAGAGCGCCGCCTCCGGGTCCAGGCTCGCGCCCGCGCCGAAGCAGAGCCGCCCGAGCCCGCCGTCGATCCGCTCGGCGACGGCGGTCACCACCGGGATCGGGAAGCTGATCCGGGTGTCGAAGAACCGTGCCCGGTACCCGTACATCTCCAACCGGTCGACCAGCGCCCGGGTTTCGGGCCGGCTGCTGCTGCGGGCGTCCAGTTCGGGCAGCCCGAGCATGCCGTACCAGGCGATCAGGAAGGCGTCCCGTTCGACGGCCTCCATCAGCCCGAAGTAGACGGCCTCCTCCAGGCAGCCGCCCGAGGCGCAGCCGTTCGAACTCTCCTGGACGAAGCGGTTCTCCAGCCCGCCGGGGGAGTGGTAGTAGGTGAGGATCTCCGGGACCAGCACCGGCCGCCGGTCGCGCAGCGAGTACCCCCAGACCCAGGGGATCGGCCGGTCCGGCGCGTACGGCGTGATGCCGGGCTCGGCGCGGTAGAACGCGTCGGCGTACACGCCGCACTCGCGCGGGTCGAGGGCCTGGCCGCCGAGTTCGTCGAAGGCGGCGAACACCGTCGTCCGGCGGCCCCGGGCCCGCATCCCGGCGAAGCGCTCCAGCCCCTCCAGCAGGCCGACCCGGGTGCTCGTCCGGTAGTTGGCGGTGTGGCCGCCCCAGAAGCACTCCCGCAGGTAGCTGCCCGAGCGCATGGTGAAGCAGCCGACGGTGGAGGAGGTGGAGGCGGAGACCAGGTCGGGGACGACCGAGGGCCCGAGCATCCCGGCGACCGGGTTGACGAACGCGGCCAGCGGCAGGTCGTACTCGTCGATCCCGTGCAGCCGGAACACCTCCGGCGCGGGCTTGGGGCGGCTCTGCGGCTCGATCCGGGCGGCCTCGGCGCTGTCCTCGGTGCGGCGGTCGCACTGCGGGCACTCCGCGTCCGGCACCAGCGGGAAGCCGCTGACCCGCAGCGTCTCCAGGTCGAGGAGGTGGACGGTGGGGAAGCGCTCGGCGCCGCTCGCCGTGTGCTCGGCGTCGCCCACGCGCTCGGCGCGTTCCGCCCGGGCGGCGAGCAGTGCGGCGAGTGCGTCGGCGAGGAACGGCACCGCCCACGGCGGCTCGCCGACCGCGTGGGTGCCGTTCTCGGTGCCCAGTTCGAGCGCCTCGCGCAGTGAACCCGAGCGGACGGCCTGCCAGCGACGGGCCAGGCAGCGCGGGCAGGGCGAGGACGGTGCGTCGGCGGCGCCGGTCACGGACGGGCCGACGATCGCGTGGTGGCCGTAGAGGTGCACCGGCGTGCCGGCGGCCGTGCCCACGGCGGCCCCGGCCACCGCCAGCTCGTCGCGGGTGCCCAGGACGGAGACCTCGGCCCGCAGGTCCGCCCCGCCGGCCCGGTGCCGGGCCAGGCCCGCCGTCAGCAGCCCCGCCAGCGCCTCGCAGGTGTCTGTCCACGGCCCGGTGTACCCCGTCGTCCCGGCCGCCGGGCGGGGGAGGACGTCACCGCGCACCGGAGGTCCCGTCCGCCAGCAGGACGCGGACGACCTCGATGCGGCCCGCCCGCAGGTCCGCGGAACCGGCCGGAGCCACCAGGACGTCGCGCCCGGCGCCGCGCAGCGCGGCCAGCACCTCGGGCCAGTCCGCGCCGGTGCCGAGGTCGGCGGTGGATTCGCGGCCCGCGGTGAGCGTCCCGGCGTCCAGCTCCCCGAGCAGCGGATCGCCCGGGTCGACGGCCGGGCCGCCGAGGTCGCGTCCCAGCTGGACCCGGCCGAGCAGGTCGCGGACGGCCTCCAGCACCGCCTGGCGCAGCCTGGTACCGCTGCCGACCGTCCAGACGCCCGGCCCCTCCCCCGGGCCGGCGGCCCGGGCCAGCACGACGGGGAGCGGGGTGGTGCCGAGTTCCAGCAGTTCGAGTTCCAGGCCGAGGTTCTTGGCGGAGCGGGCCAGGAAGGTGAGTTCGACGTCGTCCCGGAGCGAGTCCAGCGTGACCAGCCCGGCCGGGGACACCCCGCGCACGGCCCGGCGCAGCGCGTCGTACGACAGCGCGGTCAGCAGGGCGCGGGCCGTCGCCCCGCCCGCCGTGCCGCCCGCGCCCGTGCCGGCGGCGGTGGCCTCGAAGAAGCGGTCCCGGTTGTCCGGCCCGAAGGGGCGCAGCGCGGCCGCGGGCACCAGGACCCGGGTGCCGGTGAGCAGCGAGCCGGCCGGGTGCCAGGCGGTCACCTCGGCGTCGGGGCCGGCCACGCCGCTCGCGGTGGCCAGCGCCGCCGGGGCGATCCGGGGGCGCGGGTCGGCCGCCGCCCCGGCCGCGCGCAGGGTGCCGGTCAGCGGGACGACGTGCTCGGTGTGGACCTCGGCCGCCCGGTACAGCGCGCGCAGCCGGGCGCCCGCGACATGGTGCACGTCGAATGCCGAGATCTGCCGCCGGACGCCGTGGCCGACCCCCAGCTCGACGGTGCCGACCTTGAGCGGGGTCTGGTTCCAGGTGTCGTCGGCGTACCGGCCGAAGACACCGGCCTGCGGCTGGACCAGGACGGCCCGGGTGTCGAGTTCGGCCAGTGCCGCCTGGGCGGCCGCCTCCTCCGCCGCGCCGTCGGCGGGGAGCCGGTCCTCGGCGGTTTCGGGGAGGTCCGCGAAGTCCGCCGGGAGCGTGGCGGCGTCGGCGGAGCAGCGCGGGCAGCGCGGGTGCGGGAGCAGCGGCTCGGTGACGACGTCCAGCGAGTCCAGGTCCTGGATCAGCAGCCGTCCGTCGGTCTCGGCGGGCAGCGCGCCGGTGGTGAGCCGGAACACCTCGTAGCCGAGCAGGTTGCCGATCATCGCCGCGAGCGGGCCGCCGAGCGGGCGGTCGCCCGCGGTCAGCGGCGCGAGCGGCGCGACACCGCTCCACAGCTCGGCGGCGGGCCCGGGCTCGGAGTTGGCTTCGAGCCGCAGCGCGGCGCACACCCAGCAGCCGGGTGTCCGGGGTGCCATCAGCGGGCCGACCACCGCGCGGCCGCCGAGCAGCCAGGCCGGCAGCAGCCGCCGGCCGTCGGGTATCCCGGCCTCCAGCAGCCGGACCACCTGCCGGGGCCCGGCGGACCCGCCGGTCACCACGACCAGGTCGAACCCGTCCAGGTCCGCCCAGTCCAGCCCGCCGGCGGCCGGCCCGCCGCCGGGCCGGTCGGCGCCGCCGATGCGGATCAGCTCCACCGGGCAGCCGTCCTCGGCGAGCGCCCGCAGCTCCGCCTCGACCTCCGCGAAGCCTGAACCGGCTCCGCTGCCCGCCTCGGCCGCCCCGGCCGGCACGCCGACGGTGGCGCAGCCGTTGCGGACCAGGCTCAGCACGCACCAGCGGGCGAGCGCGTCGTCGCCCAGCACGGCCACCCGGGTCTCGCGGAACCGCTGGAACCGGCTCGCCGCCTCGCCCACGTAGTGGTCGACGTAGTCGATCTGCGGGGCGAACCGGGCCGCGACCTCGGCGGGCAGTGCCGCCACCGGCTCCGGCCCGGCGTCGCGGGCGAAGTCGCGCTTGTAGAGCGCGCGGACGAGCTCGACGACCATGCTCCGCTGCTGCTCGGCGAGCCCCTGGCAGAGCTCGGCGACCCGGTGCCGCCCGTTCAGGTGCGGGACGAGCAGCGAGGCGAAGCGGTACGCCTCCTTCGTGGTGAGGTTGAACCCGCCGTGGGCGTTGTGGAACAGCACCCCGTTCGGTGTCCGGCTGAACAACACGTCACGCCGGATCCGTGGACGGGTCTCGGCGATCTCCTCGTACGCGGCCATATCCCTCACACCTCTGTCGTACGCAGCGGAGCGGCTGTCTGCCGCGGGGGTTGGAGCGCAGGCGTGGAGCCGGGGTACGGCGCCACGGGGTGGTCGGTCGGCGCGCGGGGGCCGCTGCCGGCCGCGGCGAGTGTGAAGGCCCGGAGCAGTTCGTGGATCCGGTACCGGCCGGGCGGTACCTCCTCCAGCAGCCCGGCCTGTACCAGGCTCTCCAGGACCCGCGCCCCGCTGGCGGCGCCGGGCAGTGCGGCGGGGAGTGCGGCGGGCGCCGGCTCGGGCGCGGACTCGCCGCGCAGGATGGCGAGTTCGAGGCGCCGCAAGGCCGGTCCGGGGTCGACGCCGAGCTCGTCCAGCAGGTGCTCCTTGACCCTGCGGTACTCGGCCAGCGCCTCCGCCCGTCTGCCGGTCCGGTGCAGCGCCTCGATCAGCTGCTCCCAGAAGCGCTCGTGCACGGGGTGCGCGTGGGCCACCGGCCGGAGTTCGGCCAGTGCCTCGCGACATCGGCCCAGGGCCAGTTCGATGTCGAAGATCCGCTCGGCCGTCCGCAGCCACTCCTCGGTCAGCCGCGGGACGTCGTCGCGGTGCAGTGACTCGGAGTTGACGTTCGTGAGGACCGGCAGCTGCCACAACGCCAGTGCGGAGCGGAGCAGTTCGAGCTCGGCGGCGAGGTCCTCGGTGGCGGCCGCGCGGCTCAGTAACGCGCGGAACTGCAGCAGGTCCAGGGTCCGTTCGTCGGCCGCCATCCGGTAGCCGCCGGGCACCGCCTCGATGGTGCTGCCGGAGATCCCGTACTTGCCGAACAGCCGCCGCAGCCGCAGCACACAGGTCTGCAGCGCGGCCTTCGCGGTGCCGGGCGTCTCGGTCCCCCAGATCACCTGTTGCAGGCGCTCGACCGACACCACGGTGTTGGGTCTGACCAGCAGTGCGGCCAACAGGGCGGCCGGTTTGGAGGGTTGGAGTACCGCGACCTCCCGGCTGTCCGCGATGGCGAGCAGTCCGAGGACGGTGAACCTGGCCTGCCCGCCGTCCTCGGGAATCCCCTCGGCCATGCGCACGGTTCCCCCCTGACCTCGCAGTACGTACGCGGCACCGGGTTGACCGTCCGGTGCCAACATCCTCGGGCCCAGAACGTACGGGCTGGTGTTCGGCTACGTCAACGATGCGTGTGGTCATTTGAGTTAACAGTGAGCCAAGACCACCGGTCCAGGGGGAGCGGGTGCTCAGGCGGTCAGGCGGGTGAGCAGCTCCGGATGGTCCGCCAGGGCCTCGGCGAGCACGGCCGAGGCGAAATCGGCGTGCGCCGGCGCACCGGCGGCGGCCCAGTCGATCGGGCCGAACGGCGGCTCGGGGTCGTACTCGATGAACAGCTGGATCTGCCGGGCGACCTCCTCACCGGCGATCCGGCTCACCAGCTGCAGCGCCATGTCGATACCGGAGGACACCCCGGCGGCGGTGACGAACGGCCCGTCCTCGACCCAGCGTTCGGCGACCGGCGTCGCGCCGAACCGGGCGAGCAGGTCCCGGTACATCCAGTGGCTGGTGGCCCGGCGGCCCTCCAGTACCCCGGCGGCGGCCAGCAGCAGCGAACCGGTGCAGACCGACCCGACGATCCGGGCCCGCCCGGCCGTCCGGCGCAGGTGCGCGAGCAGCGTCTCGTCGGCCATCGCCGTGAGCGTCGGCGTCAGGCCGCCGGGGACGATGAACACGTCCGGGTCGGGGACCTCGGCGAAGGTGTGGCTCGGCACCAGGGCGAGCGGGGTGTCGGTGCGCATCGGCTCGATCCGCTCGCCGACCACGACCGTCCGGTAGCCCGGTACGAGATCGGCCAGCGCGGCGCAGACCTGCAACGGGCCGACCAGGTCGAGCGGCGTGATGCCGGGGTAGACGGCGAACGCGATGGTCCTGGTCCGGGCCTCGGCCTCGGCGGCGGGGGTGTGGGTCATGTCGGCTCCTCGGGTGGGGTCGCGGCTGGTGCGCCGGCGGTGGACTCACTGTCACACCGGCGCCGCCCCGCCCGGGGCGGGCTCCGATCCGGTGGTCCGGAATCCTGCGATCCCTGTCTTTCGGACGCCTTCGCGTAGGTTGTCGGCCATGACGACAACAGCCCGACGCGTGGTGATCATCGGCTACGACCAGGCGGAACTCCTCGACATCGCCTGCGTGAGCGACACCTTCGACTCGGCGAACCGGCTCGGTGCGCAGCCGCCCTACCAGGTCCGGCTGGCCACCTCCGGCGGGCGGCCGGTGCGGACCTCCGGCGGGATGGTGCTGGCGGGCCAGGAGGCGCTGGAGCAGGTCCGCGGGCCGCTGGACACGCTGGTGGTCGCGGGCGGCCTCGGGCACCGGTCCGCCGCCGAGGACGCGGGGCTGGTCGGGCAGGTACGCCGGCTGGCGGCCCGGAGCCGCCGGGTCGCCTCGGTCTGCACCGGGGCCGGCGTCCTGGCGGCGGCCGGCCTGCTGGACGGGCGCCGGGCGACCACGCACTGGGCCTACGCCCGCGACCTCGCCGACCGGCACCCGGCCGTCGCCGTCGACCCGGGCCCGCTCTACCTCCGCGACGGCGAGGTCTACACCTCCGCCGGGGTGACCAGCGCGCTGGACCTGACCTTGGCGCTGGTCGAGGACGACCACGGCCCGGACCTGGCCCGGACGGCGGCCCGCTGGCTGGTCACCTATCTGCAACGGCCCGGCAACCAGGCCCAGTTGTCCATCTTCGTCAAGGACGCACCACCGGAGAACCGGATCCTGTGCCGACTCGTCCAGCACATCACCAGCCACCTGGACGAGGATCTCGGCAGCGCGGCCCTCGCCGCCCGGGCCGGCCTCAGCGAGCGCCACCTCGCCCGGCTCTTCCTCGACCAACTCGGCGACACCCCGGCCCGGTTCGTCCGCACCGCCCGCACCGAGGCGGCCGCCCACCTGCTGGAGTCCACCGCCCTCCCGCTCACCGCCGTCGCCCGCCGCTGCGGCTTCGGCTCGACCGAGACGCTCCGCCAGGCCTTCCTGACCCGTTTCGGCACCGCCCCCTCCCGCCACCGCACCGCCCTGCGCGGCGGGGGCGCGAAGGCGGAGGCGAAATGAAAGGGCGGCCGGGCGGGTTCTACCGGTATGGCTACTACGAGCACCAGAGTCACGCGGATCGAGCCGGGCGCGAAGCGGGTGCGCGCCTTCCTGGGCGGGCAGGCGGTGGTGGACACGCTGCGGCCCGTGCTGGTCTGGGAGAACCCGCACTACCCGGCGTACTACGTGCCGGTGGCCGACGTCCGGACCGAGCTGCTGACCGACACCGGGCGCACCAGGCACTGGCCGAGCCGGGGTGACGCGAAGCTGTTCACCGTCACCACGGGTGACCGGACGGCGGTGGACGCCGCCTGGCGGTTCGAGGATTCGCCGGTGGAGGAGCTGCGCGGGCTGGTCCGGTTCGACTGGGACGCGATGGACGCCTGGTTCGAGGAGGACGAGGAGGTCTACACGCACCCGCGCAGCCCGTACACCCGGATCGACATCCTGCCCTCCTCCCGGACGGTCCGGATCGAGCTGGGCGGGGTGGTGCTGGCGGAGTCGGGCAGCCCGCGGCTGCTCTTCGAGACCGGGCTGCCCGTGCGCTACTACCTGCCCAAGACGGACGTGCGGCTCGACCTGCTCGAACCGAGCCCGCTGGTCACGCACTGCCCGTACAAGGGCCGGGCGGAGCACGTGTCGGCCCGGGTCGGCGGGCAGGCGTACCCGGAGATCGCCTGGTCGTACCGGACGCCGCTGCCGGAGAGCCAGAAGATCGCCGGCCTGGTGGCGTTCTACGACGACAAGGTGGACGTGTACGTGGACGGGGTGCGGCAGGAGCGGCCGCGCCGGTAGCGGTAGGTCGGTAGCGGTAGGTCGGTAGCGGTAGGTCGGTAGCGGTAGGTCGGTAGCGGTAGGTCGGTAGCGGTAGGTCGGTAGCGGTGGGGCCCGGTGGCGGGCGCGGGGGGTCGCGCCCGCCGCCGGGCCGGGGTCAGGAGGCGGTGGCGGTCCGCGGGCCCGGGACGCCGCGGTCGCGCTGGAGGTCGAGGAGTTCGCGGAACAGGCCCGGGCGGACGGAGAGTTCGGCCCAGCTGCCCTGCTGGACGATCCGGCCCCCGGCCATCACCACGATCCGGTCGGCGACCACGACGTTGCTCAGGTTGTGGGTGACCAGCAGGACGGCCCGGTCGCGGGCGAGGGCGCGGAGGTTCTTGAAGATCCGGTGCTCGGCCCTCGGGTCCAGCGCCGAGGTGGGCTCGTCCAGGATCAGCAGGCCGGGGTTGCGGGTGGAGCGGAAGAACGAGCGGGCGACGGCGAAGCGCTGCCACTGCCCGGCGGACAGTTCCTGGCCGCCCCACCACTGCCGGGCGAGCAGGGTGTCCAGCCCGGAGCGCAGACCGGCCACCACCTCGTCGGCGCCGCAGAGCGCGGTGGCCGCCAGGACGGCGGTGTCGCCGTCCGCCGAAGGCTGGCCCAGGTGCACGTTCTCCCGCGCGGTCAGCGGCCAGCGGGCGAACTCCTGCGGGACCCGGGCGGTGTACCGCCAGGCCGCGTGGGCGTCCAGCTCGCCGGTGGGCAGGCCGTCCCAGCTGACGGTGCCCCGGGTGGGCAGGTAGAGCGCGGAGACCAGCTTCAGCAGCGTGGACTTGCCGGACCCGTTCTCGCCGATCAGGGCCACGATCTCGCCCCGCCGGACGGTCAGGCTGACCCGGTCCAGCGCGGGTGCGTCGGCGTCCTGGTAGGTGTACGTGACGTCCCGGACCTCGACCACCTCGGGCGGCTCCGGCAGGGTCCTGCCGCGCTCGATCCGGTGGCCGCCGGCCTCGTCGAGGAAGGCCGCCCAGTCGTCCAGGTACAGCCCGACCCGGTACAGCCGGGCGCCGTGCGAGACCATGCCCTGCAACCCGTTGGCGGCGGTGCGCAGCGCGAACACGGCCGTCCCGGCGGAGGCCACGCCGACCAGGCCCTTGGCGAGCAGCACCAGCAGGACGGTCCAGACCAGCGCGGTGGCGAACCCGGCGGCGGTGGAGCCCAGCAGGGTCACCCGGGCGGACTGCCAGGACGCCCGGTCCGTCGTCCGGTCGATCCGCGCGCCGGCCTGCCGGTACTTGTCCAGCAAATGCTCGGCCACGGTGTCGGAACGCACCTGGTCCGCGGTGTTCTTGTCCACCAGGTACCAGCGGAGCATCCCGAGCACCCGGCGGTCCTCGGTGGTGTCGAGCATGGCGAGGTAGTGGATCCGGGCGGAGCGGACCGCCGCCACCCCCTGCGGCAGGGAGGCGAGGAGCAGGAACGGCAGCAGCAGCGGGTGCAGCGCGGTGAGCACCCCGGCGGCGGCCGCCAGCGAGACGGCCGCGGCGAGGATGTTCTGTGCGTCGCCGAGCAGTTCCTTCGCGGTGTCGGCGCCCCGGTCGGCGGCGTCCCAGCGGTCGTTGTAGCCGGGGTTGTCGTAGGCGGCGAGTTCGGCGGCCGTCGCGACGGTCAGCAGCTCCATCTCCGCCTCCCGGCCGATCCGCGGCGACAGCCGCTCCGACAGGCCCGCGATGACGGCGCCGAGCAGCGCCCGGACCCCGCTGGAGCCGGTCAGCAGCAGGAGCGACGGCGCGGCCTGGTGCAGGCGTCCGACGACCGGGCCGGCGGTGATCAGAGCGGCGATGGTGCCGGTGGTGGCGTACAGGGCGAGCGCGCCGAGGACACCCGAGACCGCCTGGCAGGCCAGCAGGAGGGCGGTGGAGCCGCGGTCGACCCGCCAGGCGAGGGCGAGCGCCCGCCGGATGAGCTGCGGCAGACGGCGCAGCATGGCGAGCGCGGACATGCTCCGCCCGGCCGCCTTCCGGTGGTCACTGGCCCCGGCGAACCTCAACTCCTCCTCGGTGGGCCGGTCCTGGTCCTGGTCCTGCTCCTGGTCCTGATGCCGGTCCTGCCTGGTCTGCTGCTTCACGTTCTGCTCGGACACGCGAACTCCCGTGGGGCGTAGGGAATGTACGGTGCACGGGCAGCCCGGATCGCCGGCGGGGCGGCCGCGTCGAAGGCGCGGGCCGGGGCCGGTGGGCGGGTTCGGGCTGCCGGTGCGGCCCCGATCCTGTCAGCGGCTCGCGGTGCCGCTCGGCGTGTCCCGGGCGGCCTCACTCGATTCGGGTGAATCCGTGTCCCGACCGGCGCGTTGGTAGCGGCCGATCTTCCCGGGGGTCCGCTCGGCGGCGGTCGCCACTCGCGGCGGCGGCCCGCGTCAGCCGCGTCGGGCGGTGCGGACCCGGCCGGGGTCGAAGACGCCGCGGCTGGTGGAGGACGCGTCGATCAGGACGGCCTCGAACAGCTGGTGCACGGCGGCGGCCCGGCGGTCCGGCGACAGCCGCCGCCACTGGCGCACGGCGTCCGGGCCGGTGGTGACCCCGTCCAGGGCGGGCGGATGCCCGAGCGCCGCCGGGTCGAGAGTCCGCAGGGCGAGCGCCGCCGCCTGCTCGACGAACGCCTCCAGGGACTGCGCGCCGATCCGCCGGGTGCACTGGCGCGGCAGCAGGCGGCTGGGCGTGGTGCACGCGTACATCCGGTAGCCGGCGACGGCCGAGCCGACCATCCGCCGGTCGCAGCGCGCGCACCGCACCAGGCCGGTCAGCGGGTAGCGCTCGTCGGGCCGCCGGGCCGAGGCGGCCGCGCCGGCCCGCGAGGCGCGCATCTCCCGGACCTGCTCCCACTCGGCGAGGCCGACACAGGGCGGCCAGGCGCCGTACAGGTAGCCGCCGTCGTCGGTACGGGCGACCTTGCCGCGCAGGACGAGCAGCCCGGCGTAGCGGGGAGCGTCGAGGATGCGGGCGACCCCGCCGACCGTCCACCGGCTGCCGCCCGACGTCGGGACGCCGCGCGTGTTCAGGCCGACCGCGAGGGCGCGCAGGCTCGCGCCGGCCAGGAAGTCGGCGAAGATCTCGCGTACGACGGCCGCTTCGGCGGGCACCAGGGCGGTCATGCCGAGCTCGTAGCCGTACCGGCGCAGACCGCCGCCGTGCGGCCGGCCCGCGAGGGGGCGGTCCGGCGTCGGCTGCTCCGTCACCGGTCGGTCCGTCACGTGCCGGTCGGTCGACTGTCGGTCCGTCAGTTCCGTTGCGGTGGAAGGCCGTTCGGCGGCCGGCTGGCCCGTCGGCTCTCGTTCGGCGGCCGGTCGGGCCGTGGGTGCGGGCGTGGTGCGCGGTCGGGTGCCGCGCCGGGCGGGTTGGGTATCGGTTTCGGGATGCTTCACGGTGCGGTCCCGGGCGCTACCGGGCATGGGGCGGGCGGAGGCGGACAGTCAGTAACCGCACTGGTCTGCTGGATCCGAAGGCCATTGCGAGCTCCAAACTTCCGGCGGGCGCGAGGACGGCCGGGCACGAGGGCAGCCGGGACCGAGGGCAGCGGCGGCCGTGCAACCGATGCCTGACCGGATAGAACATAGAGTAGGAGAGCCTTACCTAACAACTATCTGGCCGGGGAATCTGTCGGGTGTCATGCCGATGTCCCACCGCCCTCCCGCCGGTGTCCCGCCGGTGTCGTGCCGGAACGGCGCGGTGGCGGAGATACCCGTGGTGCCGCGCGTGGCCGGTCGTCAGGCCGCCGGTGCGGCCCGGGGGTCGGTGCACCGGGCCGCCGGGGCGCGGTCCTGGCGGCGCCTGCGGAAGCCGCCCGGAGGCGTGGCCGTCAAGGTGTCGTCAGGGCGGGCCGGTTTCGCGTAGGCCGGGCGTCAAGGCCTGGTGCGCCCGGAGCCGTCCGGGTCTCCACTGGAGGTGCGGGCCGGGAGTGCCACCGGCCCGCACCGTCGCCGGAGGGAAAGATCCGCCATGACCGACATCCAGGTCCTCGTCGCCGCCGAGCCGGCCGAATCCGCCGAGCCGTCCGAACCCGCCGGACCCGGCGCGCGCACGCTCCGTCCGGCCGTGGACGACACGGTGCTGCGCGGGCTGCTGCGCGGGACGGTCTTCGCCGCCCGCCAGGACGACGAGGAGCAGGCCGGATCCGGGCACGGCCGCAGGCCGTCGGCCAACTGCCGGATCGCCATGCAGTACCTGGACTGACGCGGCGGCACGCCCGGCCGCCGGATCGAGGCGCCGCCGAGGCGGCGTAACTCCGTTTCGTACTCGGGAAGTTCACCGGGTCGAGCGGCGGGCCGAGCGGCAGGCCGGTGGGCAGGCGAGCGGGCCGGGGCCCAGGGCCGGGCCGCCCGCGCGGGCTCAGCCGTCGTGGCGGTAGTAGTCCAGCGAGATCGCGACCGGCCCGTCGTCCGCAGCCGTCGAGAGCACCCGGACGACGGCCACGTCGTGCCCGCTCCGGGAGCGGAGGCAGAAGGCCTGGCCGTCGGCGAGCGCGCTGAACGGCAGCGAGGTGACGGGCCGGCTGCCGAGGCCCTGGATGCAGTCGGCCAGGGCGAGCGGGCCGTCCGGTGCCAGGTAGGCGTCGCTGTCCTCGGGGACGATGAACTCGGTGGCGCTGCGCGCCAGGTACCAGGCTGCGGTCTCCTGGGGGACCACCTGGCCGGCCTTGAGGTCGAACTCGTAGGTGTGGTCCGGCGAGGTCAGTTCGGTGCCGGAGTAGGCGCTGCTGTACGAGGCGGCGTCCAGGGTGGCGGCCCCTGAGTCGCCGTCGCCGAACGGGTCGAGCAGCGCGAACGCCCCTGCGGCGCCCACGAGCAGGGCGGTGGCGGCGATCAGCGCCGTCCGGACCCGTCGCCGGCCGGCGCGCGGCACGGCCACCGTGGGCGTCTCGGGTGCCTCGGGCGCTTCGGGTGCCTCGGCGGCCTGCGCCGGGTGCCCGAGGGCCATCGTCCGCTGCTCGGGTATCCCGATCCCGGGCAGCGTCGCCAGGACGGTGGGCAGGTGGGCCGGCGCGGTGGGCAGTTCGGCGCGGCGGGTGATCTCGTGGCCGACCTGCTGCGGCAGCCAGTCCTCGGCGAACCGCAGCTGTCCGCCGATCGCCGGGTGGGCGCGGGCGGCCTCGATCACCTGGGCCGTGGTCGGCCGGTCGGCCGGCTCCTTGGCGAGGCAGCGCAGCAGCAGCCGGTGCAGGCCGGCCGGCACCCGGCCGAGGTCCGGCTCCTCGTGCACCGCCCGGTACAGCGAGGTGGACTCCGGCCCCTCGCCGAACGGCGGGTTGCCGCCCGCGACGTAGACGGCGAGCGCGCCGAGCGCGAACACGTCGGTGGCCGCGGTGGCGGGACGGCCGAGGGCCTGCTCCGGCGCCATGAAGGCGGGCGAGCCGATGTGCACGCCGGTCCCGGTGAGCGCGGCGGCGTCGGCGGCCCGGGCGATCCCGAAGTCGATCACCCGGGGGCCGTCGGCGGCGATCAGGACGTTGGCGGGCTTGAGGTCACGGTGCACCACTCCGACGCCGTGGATCGCCTGGAGCGCCTCCGCGATCCCGGCCATCAGCAGCAGGACGGCCCGCTCCGGGAGCGGACCGTACCGGTGCACCACCTGCTGGAGCGAGGGCCCGGGTACGTACGCGGTGGCGAGCCACGGCGTAGCGGCGTCGGCGCCGGAGTCGACGACCTGCGCGGTGTAGAGCCCGTGGATCCGCCGGGCGCTGGCCACCTCCTGGGCGAACCGGTGGCGGAACTCGACGTCGTCCGCCAGCTCCGGCCGCACCACCTTGAGCGCCACCGGCCGCCCACCGGGTGTGTACGAGAGGTACACCCGGCCCATCCCGCCCGCGCCCAGCCGGGCGCACAGGCGGTAGCCGCCCACCTCGTGCGGGTCGTCGGCTGACAGCGCCTGGAAGGGGGGAGGCAGCGGGGTGCTGCTCGGCCGGGGTGCGGACATCTGGGATTGCCGTTCTACGATGTGCGCTCCCAACGGGCCGGAACGCCCCGGGCAACCGGGGCATCAGCGCGGGCCGGGCCTGAAACCGCTGGATGGGGGCGCTGCTCTTGACTGGCATTTTAGTCAGGCGGGCGCCCGCCGGGGCAACCGGGGCCGGGTAGGGTGTCGGCTTGTGGCTGATCGTAGAACGGCAATCATGGAGGCCGCCGCGCGGGTGATCGCCCGGCGTGGCGTGCGGGGGCTCCGGGTGGAGGAGCTGGCGGCGGAGGCGGGTGTGTCCACCGCGTTGATCTACTACCACTTCAAGGACCGCACCGGGATCCTGCGGGCGACCATGGAGTTCATCAGCGACCGCGCCGAGCGCTACACCGCCGAGCGCGGGTCCGACGGCCGTCCGCTGGACGCCCGGGGCGAGCTGGAGCAGACACTGCTGCTGGAGCTCCAGGACACCCCCGTCGTCCGCGAGAACAGCACCGCCTGGGGCGAGTTGCGGGCCAGCGCGGTGTTCGACCCCGAGCTGCGGGAGGATCTCGCGCGGGCGACGCTGGTGTGGGTCCAGGAGGTCGCGGAACTGCTCGGCCAGGTCCACCCGATGGGCGGCGCCGCCGCCCTGGCCGGCTCCGCCGAGCGGCTGACGGCGCTGCTGGAGGGCTTGAGCGTCCGCTGGCTGAGCGGCAGCCTCCCGCTGTCGCACGCCCGCGAACTGATGCTGGGCGGCATCGACGCCGAACTCCGCCGGCTCCACGCCTGACACCACCCACCGGAGGACCCCGCGACTGACCCGGCCGGACCGGGACGTCACAGGCGCCCGGTCTCCCGGAGCCGGCCTGCGGTGCGCGGGACCGCCGCGCAGGTCGGACCATCGGTCAGGGGCCCGGGCAGGTAAGAATGGTGGGCCGGGCCGGGAGGCCCCTCGATCCGGCATCCGGGGTGCTCCGGCCCGCTCGGGGGCCGGTCACCCGGCACGGACGAACGGCTGCGGGAGTGGGGAACATGATCGGTCCGGTACTGCTCGGGGTCTTGGCGCTCGCCGTCGGCGGGTGCGTGTGCGTGGTGTGGGCGGAGCGCGGCGGGCCGCGCTGGGTCCGCGTCGTGGCGAGCGTGACGCTCGCCGCAGGCGAGCTGGTGCGCCCCTCCGATGCGAGCCGCCGCCGCCGGCGTCGGCGGCGGCTCCAGAACCGGTCGGGCGGCGGTGACGGCTAGCCGACCGGCTTGCCGGGCTGGTCGTGGGTGGAGCAGTGGATGCCGCCTCCGCCGGAGGCGATGTTGTCGATCTTCAGCGGCACGATGTCCCGGCCCGGGAAGTGGTCCCGGAGGATCTGCTGCGCGCGGTCGTCCGCCGTGGCGTCGCCGAACTGCGGCATGAACAGCGACTTGTTGGCGACGTAGAAGTTGATGTACGAGGAGACGAAGGCGTCACCCCGGCCGGTGATCCGGTCCGGGTCCGGCTGGGGCAGCTCGATCACCTGCAGGGGCTTGCCGTGGGCGTCGGTGGCGTTCTTCAGCACCTCCTTCGCCTGGGCGGCCGAGCGTGACCAGACGTCGGCCGGTCCGCCGGGGAAGGACTGGTCGAGCAGGACGACCCCGGGTGCGACGAACCGGACCAGGCAGTCGACGTGCGCGTCGGTGATGTCCTTGTCGCGTACCCCGGCGAACCAGATCACCTTGCTGACGCCGAGCGCCTTCATCAGTTCGGCCTCGATCTCGTCCCGGCTCCTGCCGGGGTTGCGCCGCTCGTTGACGACCGAGCTCTCGGTGACCAGCAGGGTGCCCTGGCCGTCGGTCTCGAACGAGCCGCCCTCGGCGACCACCGGTGTGCCGATCCGCCCGATCCCGTACTTCGACAGCACGGCGGCGGCGAGCGCGGTGTCGTTGCCGTGCTCCTTCTGCTTGTTGCCCCAGCCGCTGAAGTTGAAGTCGACGCCCTTGAGGGTGCCGGAGTCCTCCACGAAGACCGAGACGGTGTCCCGGGCCCACAGGTCGTCCACGGGCAGCGGCACGACCTCGACGCCGTTGCCGCAGGCCTGCTGCGCCGCGTCCTCCTGCCCGGGCCGGGCGAACATCACCACCGGCTCGTAGCCCCCGACGGCCCGGGCCAGGCCCGCGATGTCCTGCCGGACGCCGGCCAGTTGCCCGCCCCAGATCCCGTCCGAGGCGGGCCAGGCCATGAAGGTCCGCGCGTGGCTCTCCCACTCGGCGCCGAACCTGCGCCCGGGGGTCGGGACCCCCTTGGCGGCCGGCGCCGAGGGCTGCGCGGACGTGCCGGGCTCCGCCGTGTCGTCGGCCGGGCCGCACGCCGCGGCGCCGAGGGCGAGCAGGCCGGCGCCGGCGGCGGAGCGCAGCATCGTGCGGCGGGAGAGGGAGGGATCAGACACGTGGGACTCCGGCGGGAAGAGCGAAACTGGACGGGCGGAACGGGACGGGCGGGCAGGTGACCGGACGGACCGTTACGGCCGGGGCTCGTGCATCGTCGAGCAGTGGATGCCGCCACCGCCGGCCATCAGGCGGTCCACGTCCAGCTGGACGATCTCGCGGCCGGGGAACGCCGCGGCCAGGGCCTGCCGGGCCGCATTGTCCTTGACCTGGTCGCCGAACTGTGCGGTGATCAGGGCGCCGTTGACGAGGTGGAAGTTGAGGTACGAGTCGACGAACTTCGAGTCCTTCGACCGTACGGTGTCCGGGCCGTCCACCCGGATCACCTGGAGCCGGCGGCCCCTGGCGTCGGTCGAGCCGGCCAGGATGCCGAACTGCTCCCGGGCGTCCCGCGCCCAGACGTCGTTGCGGTCCGCGGGGGGCAGCTGCACCATCACCACGCCGGGCCGGACGAACCGGGAGGTGACGTCGATGTGGTCGTCGGTGATGTCCTGGCCCTTGAGGCCGGGCACCCAGATCATCTTGTCCGCGCCGTACGCGTCGAGGACCGCCGCCTCGATCTCGTCCCGGCTCATGCCCCGGTTGCGGTTGCGGTTGACCAGGCTGCTCTCGGTGGCCATCACGGTGCCGTCGCCGTCGGTCTCGATCGCGCCGCCCTCGCCGACGAAGTCCGCCTGGCTGAAGGCCAGGTAGTCGTAGTCGGCGATGCCCTTGGCGACCTGGGCGTCGTAGGAGTGGGTCTGCTTGTTGCCCCAGCCGTTGAAGCCGAGGCCCACGGCGTCGAGCCCACCGAGGCCGTCGCGGCGGAAGACCGGTGCGATGTCGCGCATCCAGAGGTCGTCGGTGGGGATCGCGGTGGTCACGGTGACCATCGGGCCGCACCAGGAGCGCGCGGTGGCGGCGTCCTCCTCCGGGGCGCACATGACCACCGGTTCGTACCGGGCGATCGTCGCCGCGATCAGGGCGATGTCCTGCTGGACGCCGGCCAGCTGCCGGCCCCAGACGGACTTGCGGGACGGCCAGGACATCCAGGTACGGGTGTGGGGTACGTCGTCCTTCTCCACCCACCAGCGCCGGGTGGCCGCGCTCGCGGGGCCGGCGGCGGCGACGGTCGAGCCGAGCGCGAGCCCGGCCGCCCCCAGCCCGGCGGCGCCCAGCACGGCCCGCCGTGAGGGCGCCGAGCCGAAGAGGCGGCTGCCGAGGGAACGGCCGGAGCTGCTTGCGTCAGTCATGGAGTCTCCAGATCGAGTATCGCTCCGGCGGCAGGTGGGCTGCCGTAAGGAGCTTCGCCATGGCCACACTCTGACACTGACTGAAAATTCAGTCAAGACCGAAGTCGCACGTCGGTGCGGTACCCGGCGGCCCGTGCGCGGAGCCGTGCCCTCGCGGCCCCGGGCGGTGCCGCCCGGCCGGTCAGGGCCGGCGCAGCTCGGTGTCGATCGCCCCCAGCAGCAGGTGGCGCGCGTGCTCCAGCGGCAGCGAGCCGCTGAGCCAACGGACGCTGAGGCCCTCCAGCAGGGCCGTCAGGCGCTCGGCGGAGGCCGCGTGGGCGGGGGCGGTGCCCATCGGGTGGGCGCGGCCGAGCAGCTCGGCGATCTCGTGCACCCAGGTGTGGGTGGCCTTGGCCAGGTCCTCACGCAGCTCCGGGTCGAAGACCGCGCTGGCCCGCAGCTCACCCCAGGCGGTGCTGTTCTCCCGCACCTCGGGGGTGTCCTGGAGTTCGAGCAGCAGGATCTGCTCCAGGTCGGTCCGCGGGTCGGTGTCGTCCTCGCCGACGGGCTCCCGCTCGGCGGTGTAGCGGCCGGCCCGGTCGCTGATGAACTCCAGGGTCCGGTGCAGGATCCCGGCGCGGTCGGTGAAGTGGTAGTAGATCAGCGAGGTGGAGACGCCCGCCTCGGCTGCCAGCTCTGCCACCCGCAGTCCGCGCACGCCGCGCCGCGTGATGACGCGGGTGGCTGCCCTGAGTATCTCTGTTCGACGGTCCGACACGAGCCGACACTCTACTGGCCGGTCGGCCCGGTCGGCAGCCATTTCCTGACTGAAGTATCAGTATGTGCCAGGTGCTGGGCCCCAGCCCTGCGTATACGGGGGTATATGTCCTGGTCGTGGTGGGTGCAGAACTGCCACCTCCCGAAGTATTGACTGAATTTTCAGTTCGATGGAAGATTCGGGACACCAAACCACCCCCTCCATCCCGTTCTCCCTGTCCAGCCCTGACTGAACCTTCGAACAGTGAGCGAGTGATCATGAACTTCCGTATGCCGGCCGAGTGGACCGAGCACGAGGGCTGCCTGATGGCCTGGCCGACCCGGCGCGAGCTGTGGGGCGAGACGTACGACGAGGTCCGGCGGGAGTACGCCCAGGTCGCCCGGGCCATCGCCGAGTTCGAACCGGTCACCATGGTCTGCGTGCCGGGCCAGGCGGCCGAGGCGCGCGAACTGTGCGGTGACGGCGGCGGGATCGAGGTGGTGGAGCTGCCGATCGACGACTCGTGGTTCCGCGACTCCGGGCCGATCTTCGTGCTCGGGCCGGACGGCGAGCGCGCCGGGGTGGACTTCCGCTTCAACGCCTGGGGCGGCAAGCACCACCCCTTCGACACCGACGACAAGATCGCCGCCGCGCTGCTGGAGCGTCTCGGCGTCCCGCGGATCGAGTCCCGGATGATCCTCGAAGGCGGCGCGATCACCGTCGACGGCGAGGGCACGCTGATCACCACCGAGCAGTGCCTGCTGCACCCCAACCGCAACCCCGGGATGACCAAGGCCGAGATCGAGGCCGAGCTGATCGCCCGGCTCGGCGTGACGAAGGTGATCTGGCTGCCGTACGGCGGCCTGGAGGACACCGAGACCGACGGCCACGTGGACGGTGTCTGCGCGTTCGTCGCCCCGGGCAAGGTCGTGGTCCAGCTGCCGAGCGACCCGGCGCACCCCGACCACGAGCGGATGCGGGTCAACCGCGCCGTGCTGGCGGCGGCCACCGACGCCCGGGGCCGCAGCCTGGAGATCGTCGAGCTGCCGCAGAGCTCGTTCGTCGAGGTCGACGGCCGCCGCACCGAGGTCGGCTACCTCAACTTCTACGTCGCCAACGGCGGGGTGGTCGTGCCGATCGCCGACGCGCCCGGGGACGAGGGCGCGCTCGCCGTCATCGCCGCCGCGCTGCCCGGCCGTAAGGTCGTCGGTGTGCGGACCCGGGTGATCGCCTACGGTGGCGGCGGCATCCACTGCATCACCCAGCAGGTGCCGGTCGCCGGCCCGACCGGATGACCCGCGCGGTCGTCCCCCGGCCGCCGCACCCCGCGGCCGCCCCCTGCCCCGCGTGAAGGAGAGCACACCGATGTCCAGACCCCTGCCCCGTCCCCACCGGGGCCGCCCGTCCGCGCGCCGCGGGTTCGCGCTCGCGTCCGCCGCACTGACCGCGTTCACCCTGGTCGCCGCCTGCTCCGGGCCGCCCGCCGGCTCCGGTACGTCCGCCGCCTACCAGCTCTCGGCCGGCACCCCCGCCGCCAAGGGCGGGCTGGACTCGTTCAGCTGGGCCCTGTACGCCGAGCCGCTGACCCTGGACTACGTCAACGCCTTCGACTACCCGTCGAACATGATCCTGTCCAACGTCTGCGAGAGCCTGATGCGGTGGACCCCGCAGCTCACCGAGGTCCCGGGCCTTGCGGAGAAGGCGAGCAACCCCGACCCGGCCACCTGGGTCTACGACCTGCGCCAGGGCGTGCACTTCCACGACGGCAGCGTGATGACCGCCGACGACGTGGTCTTCAGCCTGGAGCGCCAGATGGACCCGAACCTGGGCGCGGCCTGGTCGAGCGTCTTCCAGAACGTCGGTTCGGTGACGAAGACCGGCCCGCTCCAGGTCACCGTCAAGCTCAAGTCGCCGGACTCGCAGTTCCCGCAGTACATGGCGACGGCCGCCGGCGTGGTGGCCAGCCAGGCCGCGGTGAAGGCGGCCGGCAAGGACTGGGGCAGCAACAGCGTCGACTGCACCGGCCCGTACAAGCTCGGCACCTGGTCGAAGGGGCAGTCGCTCGAACTGACCCGCTTCGACGACTACTGGGGCACGAAGGCCAAGTCCAAGAAGGTGGTCTTCGACTTCCTCAAGGACCCCTCGGCCCGTACCAACGCGATGCTGAGCGGCGAGATCGACGGCGGCTACCTGATCCCGACCGAGAGTTACGACCGGCTGCGCTCCAGCGGCGTGGGCACCCTGTACTTCGGCGAGAGCCTGAGCACCGTCAACCTCAACGTCACCAACATGCAGGGCGCGCTCGGCGACGTCCGGGTGCGCCGGGCGCTCTCGCTGGCGCTGGACCGGCCCGGGTTCGTCAAGACCGGCCTGGCCGGGGTCGGCTCCGTGACGGGCGCGCTCACCGTCCCGGCCGCCTGGGCGGCGGCGCCCGAGGAGACCCGCAAGGCCGCCTTCGACCTGCCGTCGGCCGCGCAGGACCTGGCGCAGGCCAAGGCGCTGGTCAAGGAGGCGGGCGCCACGGGCAAAACCGTGACGGTCGCGACCAGCTCGATCGGCCAGGACGTGTCGCTGCTGGCCACCGCCGTCCAGGCGGCCGGGACCCAGATCGGGCTGGACGTCCGGCTGAAGACGATCGCCCCCGACGCCTTCTCCGCGCTGTTCACCGACCCGAAGGCCCGCCAGGGCATCGACATGTTCCCGGAGACGTACTACCTGTCCGTCACCGACCCGATGGACCTGCTCACCAACTTCGAGACCGGCAGCTTCCAGAACTACGCCCAGTACAGCGACCCGGCGTACGACGCCCTGGTCAAGCAGGCCCAGTCGGCCTACGATCCGGCGCAGCGGCTGGCGATCGAGGCGAAGCTGCAGAAGCAGGCCGCCGACCAGCTGCTGTGGATCCCCGTCGCCAACTGGCCCACCAGCGTCTTCCTGAACAAGCGGATCACCGGCGCGCCGACCACCATCTCGTACCTGTACTACCCGTGGGCCGCCGATGTGGGGGCCGCCCGGTGAACTTCCTGAGGTTCGCCGTACGACGGCTGGCCGAGATGGCCGCCACGCTGCTCGCCGCCTCCTTCGTGATCTTCGGCGCGATGTACCTGGCACCGGGCAACCCCGCCAGCTTCCTGCTCTCGGGCCGGTCGGCCTCGCCGGAGGCGCTGAAGGCGATCAACGACCAGTACCACCTGAACGACCCGTTCGCGGTGCAGTACCTGCGCTGGCTCGGCCAGGTGCTGCACGGCGACTTCGGGCGCTCGATCGAGTACCGCACCGACGTGTCGAAGCTGCTCGCGGACCGGCTGCCCAGCACCCTGATGCTGGTCGCGATGGCGCTGGTGCTGGTGGTCGTGCTCGGGCTGGCGCTCGGCTGGACCGGCGCCGTCAAGGGCGGGGCCACCGACGCCACCATCCTGGTCACCACCACCTTCGCGGTCGGCACCCCCTCGTTCGTCGCCGCCGTCCTGCTCCAGGGCCTGTTCGCCGTCAAGCTCGGCTGGTTCCCCAGCAGCGGTACCGGCAGCGGGTTCGGGCAGCTGGTGTGGCACCTGACGCTGCCCGCGATCGCCCTCGCGCTCTACCTGATCGGCATGCTCGCCCGCGTCACCCGCGCCGCGATGCTCGAAGTCCTCGGCCAGGAGCACGTCGCGGTGGCCCGCAGCCGGGGGGTGTCCGAGCACCAGGTGATCCGCCGGCACGTGTTCCGCAACTCGCTCGGCACGGTGCTCACCACGGGCGGCCTGATCGTCTCCACGCTGCTGATCTGCACCGTCCTGGTGGAGTCCGCGTTCAGCGTGGGCGGCGTCGGCCAGCTCCTCGAACTCTCCACCACCACCAAGGACTTCCCCGTGGTCCAGGCCATCTCGCTGATCATCGTCGGGCTCTTCATGGCGGTGAACCTGGTCGTCGACCTGCTGCACCCGCTGGTCGACCCCCGGGTCACCCTCGGCCCCCGGAGGTCCGCCCCGTGACCGCCGCCCTCGTCCGCCGCCCCGGCCTCGCCCGGATCCGCGCCGCCGGTTCGCCGCTCTACCTGCTCTGCCTCGGCTTCGTCGGCCTGGTCGTCCTGCTGGCCGTCCTCGCCCCCTGGCTCTCCCCGCACGATCCCAACGCCGTCGACCTCGGCAACGCGTACGGCGGGCCGTCCGCCGACCACCTGCTCGGCGTCGACTCCGCCGGGCGCGACACCCTCAGCCGCCTGGTCACCGGCGCGCGCACCTCGCTGCTCGGCCCGCTCGGCGTGGTGGTCTTCTCCACCCTCGCGGGCGTCGCCGTCGGCGTCGCCGCCGCCTGGCGCGGCGGCTGGCTGGACTCGGTGCTCTCCCGCAGCACCGAGCTGGTCTTCGCCTTCCCCGGGCTGCTGCTGGCGATCCTGATCGTCTCGATCTACGGCGATGGCCTGCTGGCCCCCGTGCTGGCCCTGGCCGTCGCCTACCTCCCGTACGTCAGCCGGCTCACCCGCTCGCTCGTCCTGGCCGAACGCGAACGCCCCTACGTCGAGGCGTACCAGGTGCAGGGCCACTCCGGGCTGCAGATCTGCCTGCGGCACGTCATCCCCAACATCGCACCCGTCGTGCTCGCCCAGTCCACCATCAACTTCGGCTACGCCCTGATCGACCTGGCCGGCCTCTCCTTCCTCGGGCTCGGTGTCCCCGCGCTGACCCCCGACTGGGGCCGGATGGTCTTCGACGGGCAGGTCGCCATCCAGCACGGCTACCCGCTGTCGGCGATCCTGCCGTGCGCCGCGATCGTGCTGACCGTGGTCGCCTTCAACGTCGTCGGCGAGCGCTGGGCCGACCAGGTCGCCAGGAGGGACCGTTGAACATCCTCGACATCCAGGGGCTCCGGCTGCGCCTGCCGGACACCGCCCGTCCCGTCCTCGACGGCGTCGACCTCACCGTCGGCGCGGGCGAGACCGTCGCGCTGGTCGGCGAGTCCGGCTCCGGCAAGACGCTCACCTCGCGCAGCGTGCTGCGGCTGCTGCCGGCCGGCGCCGCCACCGAGGGCGCCGTCCGGGTGGCCGGCCAGGACGTGCTGGCGATGAACCCCGCCGAACTGCGCGACCTGCGGACCGGCACCGCCGCGATGGTCTTCCAGGACCCCAGGTCGGCCATCAACCCGCTGCGCCGGATCGGCGACTTCCTCACCGAGAGCCTGCGGCTGAACGCGGGCACCCCCGAGGCCGAGGCCACCGCGCGGGCCACCGAGATGCTCGAAGCCGTCGGCCTCACCGCCGCCGCGCTCCGCCAGTACCCGGGCGAGCTCTCCGGCGGCATGCTGCAACGCGTCATGATCGCGGCGGCGCTGATGGGCGGACCCGCCCTGATCCTGGCCGACGAGCCGACCACCGCACTGGACGTGACGACCCAGGCCGAGGTGGTCGCGCTGCTCGGCGACCTGCGCGAGCGGTTCGGCACCGGGCTGCTCTTCGTCACCCACGACCTCGGGCTCGCCGCCGCCATCAGCGACCGGGTGTACGTGATGTACGCCGGGCGGATCGCCGAGACCGGCCCGGCGGCCACGCTGTTCGAGCGCCCGCGCCACCCCTACACCGCCGCCCTGCTCGCCGCCACCCCCCGGCTCGCCGCGCCACAGGGCAGGCTCGCCGCCATCGAGGGCCAACCGCCCAGCCTTCAGGAGGAGTTGACGGGCTGCCCGTTCGCCCCGCGCTGCCCGCTGGCCACCGAGGTCTGCACCGAGCGGATGCCCGAGCGGCTGCCCCTGCCGGGCGATCCGGCCCACTGGGTCGCCTGCCACCACAGCGACCGGCTCGAAGGACGGACCACCGATGAGTAGCACAGTCCTGGAGGCCGTCGGCCTCTGCCGCACCTTCGGTGCCGTGGCGGCGGTCGACAAGGTCTCGTTCAGCCTGCCCGAGGGCGGCTCGCTCGGCATCGTCGGCGAGTCCGGATCCGGCAAGACCACCACCGCCCGGATCGTGGTGGGCCTGGAACACCCGGACGCCGGAAGGGTCCTGGTGCACGGCCGGGACCGGACGCAGCACCGGCGCGGCCGGGCCGAACGCCTCGCCCGGGCCCGCGAGGTGCAGCTGGTCTTCCAGGACCCGTTCCTCTCGCTCGACCCGCGCACCCCGGTCGGCGCGGTGCTGCGGGAGACCCTGCGGCTGCACTTCCCCGACGCCGACCACACCCGGCGGACCGCCGAACTGCTCGACCAGGTGGGCCTCGGCAGCCGGGAGGCGGGGGCGCTGCCCCGGCAGCTCTCCGGCGGCCAGCGGCAGCGCGTCGCCATCGCCCGCGCGCTGGCCGTCGAACCGGCCGTGCTCGTGCTGGACGAGGCGGTGGCCGCGCTCGACGTCTCCGTGCAGGCGCAGATCCTCAACCTGCTCGGCGAGATCCGCGAGCAGACCGGCATCGGCTACCTGTTCATCACCCACGACCTGGGGGTGGTGCGGTGCGTCACCGACGAGGTGATCGTCATGCGGCACGGCCGGATCGTCGAGTCGGGCCGCACCGCCGAGGTGCTCGCCAACCCTCAGCACCCGTACACCCGGCTGCTGCTGGAGTCCGTACCCCGGCCGGGCTGGGACCCGGGGCGGATCGCGGCGGCCCGGCGGGCGCTCTAGGGCCTGTCTGACAATTCGCCCCCAGCCTTCGGCCGGGAGGTGCCCCCAGCCGGGTCCGGCCTGCCCGGCACGCTCCCCCAGCCTTCGGCCGGGGGTGCCCCCATTCGCCGCACGGCCGGAACGCCCAAGTAGCTCCGCTACGAGGGCGCCCCGGCCGCACGCCGAGAGCACGCACCATGGGGGCACCTCCCAGCCGAAGGCTGGGGGAGACCCGGCCTGATCCGACGCGAATTGTCAGACAGGCCCTAGGTCGGGTGGTTGTCGCAGGCGGAGCCGCGCCGGGTCGCCCGAACGGCGGCGTGCGGTGCGGGGCCGGCGGGCCCGGCGGCACCTAGTGTCGGGAATCGCCGTATTTCCACCGGAACATCCGACGACGAGGTCCTCATGCGCAAGGTCCAGCTGTCCCGCCGCACGCTGCTGCGCTCCGGCCCGGCCCTCGCGGCCGCGGCCGCGCTCGGCGGCTGCAGCTCGTCCTCCTCGGACACCCCGGAGCCCGGGCCGTCCGCCGCGGCCGGGCCGGGCACCGCGCCCGGCACGGCCGCCGCGTCCGCGGCCTCGTACGCGATGCCCGCCGAGACGGCCCGGCACACCCGCACCTTCATGGCCTGGCCCGCGCTGGAGGAGGTGTGGGGCGACCAACTGCCCGCCGTCCGGCAGGACATCGCGCACATCGCGCAGGCCGTCGCCCAGTTCGAGCCGGTGGTCCTACTGGCCCGGCCGGACCAGAGCGACGCGGCGCAGCAGCTGTGCGGCCCTTCGGTCGAGGTCGTCCAGCTGGCCGTGGACGACCTCTGGGCCCGGGACACCGGCCCGACCTTCGTCACCGGTCCGCAGGGGCTCGCGGGCGTGGACTTCAACTTCAACGGCTGGGGCAACAAGCAGACCCACACCAACGACGGCCAGGTCGCCCGGAACCTGCTCGACAAGTACGGCATCAAGCGCATCCAGGCATCCGTCACGGCCGAGGGCGGCGCGCTGGAGGTGGACGGCGAGGGCACCCTGATGTGCACCGAGAGTTCGCTCGTCAACCCGAACCGCAACCCCGGCAGGAGCCGTGACCAGATCGAGGCGGCGCTGAAGGATCTGCTCGGCGTGCGGAAGGTGATCTGGTTCCAGGGCGTGGCCGGCCAGGACATCACCGACTGCCACATCGACGCGCTGGCCCGGTTCGCCGGGCCGGCCGTGGTCGCCCTGCACCGCCCGGCGGCCGACACGCCCCCGGACATCTGGTCCAGGGCGTCCGACCAGGCGCTCCAGGTGCTGCACGACGCCACCGACGCCCAGGGCCGCAAGCTGCGGGTGGTCGAGCTCACCGAGCCCGACGCCACCAGGATCCAGGGGCAGGGCAAGGACTTCCTGGCGACCTATCTCAACTACTACGTGGTCAACGGCGGGGTGATCGCGCCGCGCTTCGGCGACCAGGCGGCGGACGACCTCGCCGCCTCGACCATCGCGGACCTGTACCCCGGCCGCAAGGTCGTCCAGGTCACCATCAACGCCGTCGCGGCCGGCGGCGGCGGCATCCACTGCTCGACCCAGCAGCAGCCCGAACCGGGCGCGGCCTCCTCCTCCGCCACCCCGGCGGGCTCGTGACGACCGCCGGGCCGGGCCGCCGGGGCGTGCGGCAGTTCGTCGTCCTGGCGCTCATCGCGGCGCTGTGCGGGACGGGCATCGCGCTGTACTTCGACGAGCGCGACAGTCGCCAGCAGACCAGGGAGCTGGGTGCCCGGCCGACCGGGGACTGGGTGGAGCTGGACATCACCGCGCAGGAGGTCCGCCCGGCCACCCAGGAGCTGACGCTCGCCGTGGTGCCGATCCCGCACGGCACCCTGGCCGGCGGCCCGCCCGACGCGCCGGTCTTCACCCGGGACGTGGACATCGCCGCCACCGCGCTGACCAAGCCGTTCCAGGCCAGGGCGGGGGAGCCGGCCGAACTCCAGCTGATCCCGGTGGGCATGTCCGGCGGCACGCCCTCGGACTACCCCTTCGACCATTACACCGTCTCGGTCGGCTGGTCGGCCTCGGCGGGCGGCAGCGCCGTGCCGGTGGCGCTCACCTTCACCGACTCCGACCCGTTCTTCGTCGTGCGGCCGAAGAACACCGGCGCGTCCGGCGCCACCGCGCGCCTCGACTCCCGGGTCAGCAGGTCGCGCAGCACCTTCATCCTGGCCTGGTTCATGATCGCCGCGATGTGGGCGCTGGCGCTGGCCGTGCTGGGCGGGGCGGAGGTGCTGATCCGTAAACGGCAGGGGCTGGTCTGGCCGGCCCTCGGCTGGATGGCCGCGACCCTGTTCGCCCTGGTCGGGCTGCGCAACGCGGCCCCGGGCTCGCCGCCGATCGGCTCGCTGATGGACTACATCGCGTTCTTCTGGGCCGAGGGGATCATCGCGGCGAGCCTGACCTGTACGGCGGCGTTCGGCATCCGGCACGAACGGCGGCTCATGGAGGAGTGAACCCGGCGCCCGCCGGGCGGCCCGCCGGCCCGGGCGGCCCACCCCGACGGGCGGTTCACCCGGCCGAGGCGCCCGACGCCAGCCCGAGCACCAGCGCCCGCAGGGCCGGTCCGGCCTCCAGTCGCGCGTCCAGCGACTGGATCGCGGCCAGCCCGTCGGCGGCCGCCGCCACGGCCTCGCCCAGCGGGCGCGGGTCGAGGCCGTCGCCGCGCTCGTCCGCCAGCACCTGGAACAGCGTCACGAAGCAGGCCCGCCAGCGCCGGTACTCGGCGGCCAGGCTCTCCCGGACCCGGTCGTCATTCAGCGCGAACCAGTGCAGGGCGGAGTGCAGCCGGGACAGGTCGGCGGCCTCCGGCTGGGTGAGCATCGCGAGCACCCGCTCGGCCCGCTCGGCGAAGCCGCCGGGCGCGCCGACCGCCTCCTCCAGCGGCAGGATCCACTCCGGCCGGATGTCCTCGACCACGGCCACCAGCAGGTCGGTCCGGTTCTGGAAGTGGTAGTGGCACATCCCGTGCGTCACGCCGCCCAGCGCGGCGACGTTGCGGGTGGTGAACGGGCCCAGCTCGTCGTTCCCGGCCAGCAGGGTCCGCGCCGCCGCGATCAGCCGCAGCCGGGTCTGCTCGCCCTTGGCCGAGGCACGCGGCCTGGCGGCCTGGCGGGCCGCGGGGCGTTCTGCCGTGCGTTCTGCCGTGTGCTCTGCGGGGGTGCCGGGGCGGGGGTCTTCGGAGCGGGTAGCCACCCGCTCACTCTAACGAGCCGGGCCCGGCGGCCCGGGGCCGGGTGATCGGCCCCGGGCACGGTCCTTCTCCGGCACCGTTTCTGACGGTGTGTCAGGTCGGAAACCGGCGTTGCGCTTCTTATTGACCGAGCGCTTGGTCAGTTATAGCTTTCCGGTCATCGGTGGAGGCACCACCGATGGTTGAGGGGAGTTCAGAGATGAACGATCACACAGCACCGCGCGCGCTGGGCCGGCGGAACTTCCTGGCCGCCGCAGGGCTGACGGCCGCCGGCGCGGTCTGGGCGGCCGGCACGGGGGGCACCGCGTGGGCCGACGGGCGGGCGGCCTCCGCCGCGCCGCCCGCGCCGGGCGCGGCCGGGGCCTTCGCCGTCCCGATCGACAGCGTCCAGCACACCCGGACCTGGATGGCCTGGCCGGACAGCTCCGCCATCTGGGGGAGGCAGCTGGCGGGAGTCCAGGCCAACATCGCGCTGATCGCCAGGACGATCGCCAAGTACGAGCCGGTCGTGATGTGCGCCAACTCGGCGAGCGTCGCCAAGGCGAGGTCCGCCTGCGGCTCCTCGGTCACGGTGATCGGGACGATCCCGGTCGACGACTGCTGGATGCGCGACAGCGGCCCGGTGTTCCGCACCGACGGCGCGGGCGGGCTGGACGCCATCGGCCTGAACTTCAACGGCTGGGGCAACCACCAGACGCACGCCAAGGACGCGCTGGTCGCCTCGAAGGTGGCGGCCTACGTCGGGGTGCCGTTCACCGCCGCCGGGCTGGTGAGCGAGGGCGGCGCGA
Source organism: Kitasatospora kazusensis (assembly GCF_039529945.1). Lineage (NCBI taxonomy): Bacteria > Bacillati > Actinomycetota > Actinomycetes > Kitasatosporales > Streptomycetaceae > Kitasatospora > Kitasatospora kazusensis. The sequence goes on from NZ_BAAANT010000003.1 coordinate 107,699, forward strand.
TCGAGACCGACGGCGACGCGACGCTGATGGCCACCAGGAGCAGCATCATCGACCCCAAGCGCAACCCGAACCTGACGCAGGCCCAGATCGAGGCCGCGATGTGCGCCGCGTACGGGGCCTCCAAGGTGATCTGGTTCACCGGGATCTCCGGCCAGGACATCACCAACGACCACGTGGACGCGACCTCCCGGTTCCTGGACGACGCCACGGCCCTCGTCCAGATGCCGCTGGCGACGGACACCGACATCTGGTCGAACGACGAGCGCCAGCAGTACCAGGTGCTCTCCACCGCGACGGACGCCCAGGGCCTGCCGATCCAGGTCACCCGGCTCCAGGGCCCCGACTACAACGTGATCCGCTCGACCAACCCCAACTTCGTCGGCTCCTACGCCAACTACTACCTCTGCAACGGCGCCGTGATCTCGGCCCAGTTCGGCGACTCCAGGGCCGACGCCGCCGCGAAGGCCACGCTCCAGCAGCTCTTCCCGGACCGGGTGGTCGAGCAGCTGAACATCGACAGCCTCGGCGGCGGCGGTGGCGGCATCCACTGCGTCACCCAGCCGCAGCCGGTGCCGTAGGTGTACCGACCCGCAAGCCGCGTCCCCAACCTCACGGGTCAGTACAGCTAGGCCCGTAGGCCGGCCCGCAGGCCGGCCCGAGTGCGGAGCCGCACTCGGGCCGGCCTACGGGCCGCACCCGGAGCTGCGGGGAAAAGATGATCTTTTTGGGTCCGATTTGTGGATCGCACTCTTGTGCGGCCGCGCCGTCGGCTGACAAGCTCAGCCCCATGATCGGTGCGCAGGCGGAAGTCGCGGCTGCGGTTACGGCCGCGCCCTGGTGGTTGCGGGGCCTGCCCAAGGCCGAACTGCCTTGCACCACAAGGCCGGAGTGGGCCGAGTTCGCCGAGTCGGCGGTCTCGTCCGTCACTTCGCAGCCCCGCGTCCCGAGTGGCGAGCTGCCCGGTACGACCGGATTCGCGGCCGTACTGGCGCCCTTCGCCGAACTCGCCGCAGCACGCCTGGCCACCGTTGTACCGGAGGACGCGGCGGACCTGCGAGCCGTCCGGGCGGACTTCGTCACACAGCTCGCCGCCACCCTGGGCCGGCAGGCCGCCCGGACCCTGGTCCTGGAACTCAACGTCGCCCGGGTGACGGGCCGGCTGGCCGGTGACACCCCGTCGGCGAGGTTCCGGAGCTTCCTCGCGCTGATCGGCGGTCAGGACGGCCTGGCCGCGCTGCTCCAGGAGTACCCGGTACTGGCCCGGCTGCTGGCGCAGACCTGCCGTTTCGCGGCCGAGGCGGCGGCGGAACTGCTGGACCGGTTCGCCGCCGACCGGGCCGCCGTGGTGGCCGGCCTGCTGGCCGGCGCCGACCCCGGGCGGTTGGTCGCCGTGGAGCGGACGGCCGGCGACGGCCACCGCCGCGGCCGGTCCGTCGCCGTGCTGCGCTTCGCCGACGGCACCCGGGTGGTGTACAAGCCGCGCCCGCTGGACGCCCACGGGCACGTCAACGACCTGGTCGGCTGGTTCAACGCCCGGCCCGGCGCACCCCGGTTGCGGCCCCTCGCCCTGCTGGTGCGGGACGGCTACGGCTGGGCCGAGTTCGTCACCCCGCACCCCTGTACGACCGAGCGTGAGCTGGAGCGGTTCTACCTCCGGCAGGGCGGCTGGCTTGCCCTGCTGCACGCGCTGGACACCACCGACCTGCACTTCGAGAACCTGATCGCCTGCGGCGCCGAACCCGTCCTGGTCGACGTCGAGACCGTCTTCCACCCCTGTGCCCCCGCCCGGCCGGACGAGGACCCGGCGGCCCGCGCGCTGGAGTCCTCGGTGTACCGCACGGGCCTGCTGCCGCACCTGTTCCTCGGCGAGGAGACGGCGGCCGACATCTCCGGTCTGGGCGGCGACGCCGGGCGCCGCTCGCCGGTGGAGAGCGTGCACTGGGCGGACGGCGGCACCGACGGGATGCGGCTGGTCCGCCGGGCGGCCCGGCTCGGCGGCGCCGCGAACCGCCCCCGGCTCGCCGGGGCCGACGCTGACCCGGCGGCGCACACCGAGGCGCTGCTGGCCGGCTTCCGGGCCGGCTACCGCGCGATCGAGGCGGGCCGGAGTGAACTCACTGGCCCACAAGGCCTGTTGAGCCGGTTCGCGGAGGACGAGGTCCGGGTGGTGGCCCGGGCCACCCACGCCTACGCACGGCTGCTCGACGAGTCGACCCACCCCGACGTCCTGCGCGACGCCGCCGAACGGGACGATCTGCTGGGCGTGTTGGGAACCGACGCGCTCGACCCGGCCGGCTGGCCCGGGTTGCTCGACCAGGAGATCGCTGAACTGTGGGACGGCGACGTCCCGTTGTTCACCACCCGGCCGGGCTCGGCGGACTTCTGGAGCGGCGCCGGACACCGGACACCCGGCGTCCTGGACCGGCCCGGGCTCGACCGGGTGACGGAGAAGATCCGGGGGATGGGCCCGGCCGACCTCGCCGCGCAGGAGTGGATCGTCCGGGCGGCGATGGCGAGCAGGTCCACCGCCCCCGCCCACGCGCCCACCGCCCCCGCCCACGCGCCCGCCCCGACCCGGTCCGCCGCCCCGGCCCCGGCCGTACCGGCGGCCCCCGCCGCCACCCCCGGCCGGCTGCTCGCCGCCGCCCGCCGCATCGGTGACCGGCTGCTGGCCGACGCGCACCGCAGCGGCACCCGGACGAACTGGCTCGGGCTCGAACTCCTCGCCGACCGGTACTGGCGGCTCGGCCCGGCCGGCGCCGACCTCGGCTCCGGCTGCCCCGGGGTCGCCCTCTTCCTGGCGCAGTTGGCCGAACGTACCGGCGAGGAGCGCTACGCGACGACGGCCCGCCGGGCGCTGCGCCCGCTGCCCGGGCTGCTGGAGCAGCTCGCCGAGCACCCCGAGGAGCTGGGCCTGGTCGGTTCCGGCGGCTTCGCCGGCCTGGGCGGCATCGCCTACGCCCTCACCCACGTCGCCGTCGCGCTGGACGACGCCGAGATCCGGAGCTGGGTCGCACCGGCGGTACGGCTCGCCGCCGCCGCGGCGGCGGCCGAGGAGGCGTCAGGCGTCCTCGACGGGACGGCCGGCGGCCTCGCGGCCCTGCTCGCGGTGCACGCGGCCACCGGCTCCGCCGAGGCCTGGACGGGTGCGCGCACGTGCGCCGCCCTGCTCGCCGAGCGCCCGCTGCCCGCCGTCCCCGGCTTCGGCAGCGGCGCGGCCGGTGTCGGCTGGGCGCTGCGCAGGTACGCGGCGGCCGGCGGCGGCGCCGGGTACGAGCAGGCGGGGCTGTCCGCGCTCCGCTCGGCGGCCGAGGCCGCGTCCGCCCGGCAGGACGGGTCCTGGTGCGGGGGCCTGCCGGGCATCGCGCTCGCGGCCGCCGACGGCCCGGCTCCCGCCGAGGGGCCGGTGCCTGTCCACCGGTCGGGGCCTGCCCACGGGTCGGGGCCCGGCGCCGGCGCGCCGGACGGTCCGTCGTCCGACCACAGCCTCTGCCACGGCGAGCTCGGCGTGCTGGAACTGCTCGCGCGGACGGCGGAGCCCGCCGGGCCGGACCGCCGCGCGGGCGCGCTGCTGGCCGACCTGGAGCGGTACGGACCGCGTTGCGGCACGCCCGGCGGGGTCACCGCGCCCGGCCTGCTGACCGGGCTCGCGGGCATCGGGCACGGGCTGCTGCGGCTCGCCGCCCCCGCACTCACAGCTTCGGCGCTGCTGTTGCAGCCGCCGGTCACGTCACGGCCGTCACCCCCGGCGCCGTGACTCTCAGGGAAGGAACCACCACCATGGACACCATCGACCTGGTCCGCCAGTGGAAGCAGCCCGGCGCGCGGCAGGGCGGGACCGTCGACCACCCCGCCGGCGAGATCAGCCTCGGCCGGCCCGGCGGCCTCGCCCGCCGGGCCGGCCTGCTGGCCGGACACAGCGCACTGCGCAACTCGCACCAGTTCCCGACGATGACCTTCACCCTCTCGATACCCCAGGAGTCCTGAAGTCCCGTCGGCCGGCCCGCCGGGCAGCCGCCTGCCGGGCCCGCCCGGGGCCGCGCGGAGCCGTGCCGGGCCGGAGGCGCGCGGAGGACCCGCCCAACCGGAAGCGAGGGTGCCGCGGCCACCGCGACGCGCGGTTCCGCGCGCCCCGGGCGGCCCCGGCCTGCCCGGCGGCGCACCCTCCGCCGGCCCGGCCGGCCACCGGCGCACCGGCCCCGGCCCTCGCGGACGCCCGGGAAAGGCCCGCTACCGGATCTTCACAACTCTCCAGTAGCCTGCGCCTATGCGTACCACTTCGCCGGTCACCGTCGGCCGGGACGCCGAACTCACCGAGCTCTTCGCCACCCTGACCGAGCTTCGGGCCCGAGACGGCCGCGCCGTGTTCCTGCTCGGCGACGCCGGCATCGGGAAATCCCGGCTGCTCGGCGACTGCGCCGCGCACGCCGCCGACCTGGGCCTGCCGGTGCTGCGCGGCCGGGGCAGCTCGACCAGTGCGGGGACGCCCTTCCGGCCGCTGGTCGAAGCGCTGTCCTCCCGGTTCCGGACCACCGGACCGCCACAGGACGCCGAACTGGAGCCGTACCGCCCGGTGCTGGCCCGGGTGATCCCGGAGTGGCGGCACGCCGCGCACTCCGGCTACCCCGAGAGCGTGGTCGAGCTCGCCGAGGCGCTGCTGCGCCTGCTCACCGTCCTGGGACGGGAGGCCGGTGTGCTGCTGGCCCTGGAGGACCTGCACGACGCGGACACCGAGACGCTCGCCGTCGTCGAGTACCTCGTCGACAACATAGCCGGGCTGCCGGTGCTGCTGCTGGCCACGCTGCGCCCCGAGCCCGGGGCCGCCCTCGACCTGGCGCGCGAGGCCGACCGGCGCCGGGCCGCCTCGCTGTTCACGCTGCGCCCGCTGGCCGCCCCGGACGTCCGGGCGATCGCCGCCGGCTGCCTCGCGGTCACCGTCGGCGAGGTGCCGTCGCCGGTGGTCGACCGGCTGGCGCAGAGCGGCGACGGGAACCCGTACCTGATCGAGGAGCTGCTCGCCGAGATGGTCGGCTCCGCGGCGCTCCGGCCGACGGCCGACGGCTGGCAGGTGGCCGGGGACCTCTCCACCACCGTCCCGGCGACCGTGGTGCAGAGCTACGGCCACCGGATCGACCTGCTGGAGCCCCGGCTGCGCGAACTCCTGCTGCTCGGGGCCACCCTGGGCGCCCGCTTCTCGGTCGCCACGCTGCGGCTCGTCACCGGGTACGACGAGCGGGCGCTCTTCGCCCAGCTGCGGGCCGGCGTCGAGGCGGGCCTGATCGTCGCGGACGGCGCCAGCACCGACCAGTACGCCTTCCGGCACGCGCTGACCGCCGAGGCGCTGCTGGCGAACCTCCCCCGGGCCGAGCGCGCGGCCATCGCCCGGCAGGCCGCCGCCGCCGTGCTGGCGGCCGACCCGGAGCTGGCCGACGGCCGCTGCCAGCTGGTCGCCAGGCTCCGGGTCGCGGCCGGGGACGCGGCCGGCGCGGCCCTGGTGTACGCCGAGGCCGGGCGCCGGGCCCTGGCGGACGGCACCTCGGGCTCGGCCGTCCTGCTGCTGGAGCTCGCCCACGAACTCGCCCAGGCGGACCGGTCCGACATCACCGAGTCCCTGCTGTACGCACTCGCCGAGGCCGGGCAGCTCGACCGCGCCTTCGAGCTGGTGGAGACCCTGCCGCCGGCCGGCGCCGGGTCGCTCGGCGCCGACCGGCGGATCGCGCTGCACACCCGGCTGGCCTGGGTCGCGGTGATCGCCGAGCGCAGCGCGGACACCGTCGCCCAGGTCGCGGCCGTCCGCGCCCTGCTCGGCGAGGCCGCCAGGCCGGAGCAGACCGCCGCGCTCGCCGTGGTCGAAGGACACCTGGCGCTGCTCCCCGGACAGGGCGAGCGGATGGCCGACGCCGAGCGGCTGGCCCGGGAGGCGGCCGAGGTCGCGGAGCGGGCCGAACTCCCGGTGGTCGCCTGCCAGGCCTGGCAGCTGCTCGCCCTGCTGGCCCGGGAGCGGGGCTTCGACGACGCCGACGAGTGCCTGGAGCGGATGCTCGCCGTCGCCCGCACCCACCGCCTGCCGGTCTGGGAGGTCCAGGCCCTGATGCGGCTGGGCGCCAACGGCTTCATGCGGACCGGCGACAGCCGCAGACTCGAACAGGCCCGGGAGTCCGCCCGCGCCATGGGCGCGATCGTGCTGACCCAGAGCACCGAGGCGCTGCTGGCCATGAACGCGGTGCTCACCGGGGACGGGGACACCGCCCGCGACATCATCGACCGCTGCCTCGACGCCAGTTCGCGGATGCGCGACCTGGCGACCCACCGCTACCTGCTGCTCACCTCGGCCACCCTCGCCGCCCACCGGGGGCAGCGCCGGGAGATGGACCAGGCGCTGCTGGCCTTCGACCAGGCCGGCGGCGCGGAGTCCTTCCTGACCCCGGTGATGTTCGGCCTCTGCCGGACGCTCTGCGCACTGCTGGAGGAGGACCGGGCCGGGGCCGCCGCCGAACTCGCCGCCGCCGCGGCCTGGGAGCGGCAGCACCCGAACGTCTTCTACCTGTCCGGGCGGTACGGGCTGCGCCCGCTGCTGGACGCCCTCGCGGGCACGGCGGGCCGCGCCGACTACGAGGCGGTGGCCGCCGCACCGGCCGCCGGCCTGGTCTGGAACCGTCAGTTCCTGCTGCTCGCGCACGCCGTGCTGCTGGGCCGGGAGGGGCGGGCCGAGGAGGCCGCGGCCGCCGTCGGCGCGGCCGGGCGGACGGCCGGGCTCTTCCCGATGGCCCACCACCTCGGGCTGCGGCTGGTCGCCGAGGCGGCGACGGCGGACGGCTGGGGCGACCCGGTGTCCTGGCTGCGGACCGCCGAGGAGTACTTCCACGACCTCGGCGTGCTGTCGGTCGCGGGCGCCTGCCGGGCGCTGCTCCGGCAGACCGGCGCGACGGTCGCGCAGCGCCGCAGCGGCCGGGAGCAGATCCCGGCCCAACTGCGGGCGCAGGGCCTCACACCGCGCGAGTACGAGATCCTCGCGCTGCTGGTCGAGCGTCCGGGCAACCAGTACATCGCCCAGCGGCTCTCCATCTCGCCCCGCACGGTGGAGAAGCACATGGCCAGCCTGATCCGCAAGACCGGCCGCCCGGACCGGGCGGCGCTCTGCCGCCTGGCGGTCGAACTCGCCCAGGAGAGCTGACCGGCCGTCCCCACCCCCCCGGGTGGGACAGCCCGCTCACGGCCCCACCCGGCGAAGCCGACCGGCCGTCGTCGGCGGTCACGCCACCGGCTCCGGCCGGCGCCGTGAGCGGGCCGTCCCACCCACGTTGACCAGCCCCGGGAGCCGCCCGCCCGCCGGATCCGGCCGGGACCGGGCCCGGACGACCCCGGGGCGGCGCCCGCTCGGCGAAGCATGGGGGTGGACCTGTCAGAACGTACGCGTTCCGCACCGATGACCGCCGGGGCGGGCCCGGCAAGGATCTGTTGCAGGGCGGTGCAGGTCCGGCCCCCGCTGCACCCGCCGGCACGGAGGTCCACTGTTGATAATGGAATCGCTGGAGACCGTGGAGTCCCCGCAGACCGGGCCGCAGTCGGGCCCCGTGAGGTTCTCCGTGCTGGGCCCGCTCTCGGTCGAGGTGGCGGGCCGTCCGCTCGCGCTCGGGCCGTTCAAGCAGCACGTGGTCCTGGCGCTGCTGCTCTGCCGGGCCAACACCACCGTCTCGGTCGACCTGCTGACCGAGGCGGTCTGGCAGGGCGAGCCCCCGCGGACCGCCCGCAAGAACCTCCAGGTCTACATGTGCGCGCTGCGCAGGATGCTCGGCGGCGAGCAGGGGCAGGAGCGGCTCGCCCACCGGCTCGGCGGCTACCTGCTGCGGGTCGCCCCCGAGGAGCTGGACCTGCTCCGCTTCGAGGCGCTCGCCCGGGCCGGGCGGGCCGCCGCCGCGGCCGGTGAACTCGCCCGGGCTGTCGGGCTGCTGGGCCAGGCGCTGGACCTGTGGCGCGGCGAGCCGCTGCCCGGCCTGCACGGCTCGGAGCCGCTGCAGGCCGAGGCCGCCCGGCTGGACGCCCGCTACCTGGGGGCCTACGAGGACTGGGCGGAGGCGCAGTTGGAACTCGGCAACCCGCAGACGGTGGCCGAGGGCATCGGCGAGCTGGTGGAGCGCCACCCGCTGCGCGAACGGCTGCAGGCCGCCCGGATGACCGCGCTGCACCGGTCGGGGCGCCGGACGGAGGCGCTCGCCGCCTACGACGGGCTCCGCCAGCTGCTGGCCCGCGAACTGGGCCTGCCGCCGAGCCCGCCGCTGGAGGCGCTCTACCGGTCGATCCTCTCCGAGGGCCCGCGCCGCTCCCACCCGCAGGGCGCCGGCTACCCGGCCGTGCGGACCCTGCTGCCGCCGGACGTCACCGACTTCACCGGCCGCCGGGCCGAGGTGGCCGAGCTCACCGCGGCGCTGAGCGGCGGCAGCGGGAAGCCGGTCCTGCTGGTGGGCCCGGCCGGTGCGGGCAAGACCACGCTGGCGGGGCACGTGGCCCACCGCCTCCGCGAGGAGTTCCCGGACGGCCGGCTGCTGGTCAACCTGCGCGCCGAGGACGGCGGCGCGCGCGGCTGGACCTCGGTGCTCGCCGAGCTGCTCCGGATGACCGGCCTGACCGGGCGGGTGCCCGAGGCGCCCGGCCAGGCGGCGGCGGTCTGGCGCGGGTGGCTCGCGGAGCGCCGGGTGCTGCTGGTCCTGGACGACGCCCCGGACGAGTCCGCCGCGCGGGCGCTGCTGCCGGGCCCGGGGACGAGCGCGGCGATCGTCACCTCCCGCACCCAGCTCGCCGGGCTCGCGGCCGGCCACCGGATCGAGGTGCCGCCGTTCGGTGCGGGGGAGGCGCTCGACCTGCTCGGCGGGATCATCGGCCGGGCCCGGCTCGACTCCGACCCGGAGGCGGCCGTGCGGATCGTCGCCGCGGGCGGGATGCTCCCGCTGGCGGTGCGGGCGAGTGCCCTGCGCCTCGCCGTCCTGCGGCACCTCCCGCTCGCGGAGTACGCGGCCCGGCTGGCCGGCCCCGACTCGGTGCTGGACGAACTCGCGGCCGGCGACGTGGCCGTCCGTCCCCGGCTGGCGGCCGGCTGGCGGGATCTGACCGAGCCGGGCCGCCGGGCGCTGGTCCGGCTGGCCCGGCTGCCGCTGGACGAGCCGTTCACGCTGCACGAGGCGGCCGAGGCACTGGGCTGCGGGGAGGGCGGCGCACTGCGCGAACTGGAGTGCCTGATAGACAGCGGCGCGGTCACCTCGCCGGAGGCCGAGGTGACCGCGCACGCCGCGCTCTACGCCGTGCCCAGGCTCATCCAGGTGTACGCGCGAGAGCTTGCCGCAGGGCTGCCGTTCCCCGCCGGGGAGCCGTCCTGACGGTCTCCTCGACGAAGTCGGCGGCCGCTGCCTGGCTCCCGGACCGGCGCAGCCGGCCGCCGATCCGCTCCACCTGTGCCAGCAGGTCCCGGTCGGCCGCCACCTCGGAGAGCAGCCCGGGACGGTCCTCCAGCCGGCGGGCGACGCCTGCGCGCAGGCAGGCCTCGGCGAGCACGTGCTGCTCGCCGCCGGCCGGTCCGACCACCAGCGGCCGGTCGTTCAGCAGCGCGGCGAGGACGGGCGCGGAGGTGCCGCTGGTGACCACCAGCTCCGCCGACCGGACGAGCGGCTCCAGCCAGGGCTTGCGCACCACCAGGATGTCGGTGCCGTCGGCCTGCTCGGCCGCACCCGAGCGGCCGAGATCGACCACGGCCTGGAACGGCCCCCCGGCGAAGGTCGCGTTGAGCCAGGGCCAGAGGCTGTGGCCGCCGAAGGTACGGCCCAGGTGGACGTAGACCACCGGCTTGCCGACCCGGTCGGTGTGCTCGGCGATCTCGCGCAGTTCGGCCTCCGGGGCGGGCGGCTCCCACCAGCACGGGCCGACGTGGCGGATCCCCTCGGGCAGCGCGGCGCCGGCCAGCTCCAGGGCGGGGTCGCCGCGCAGCAGCAGACCGTCGCCCGACAGCAGCCGCTGCCGGTCCAGGCCGGTGCGCGGGGTCAGCCCGGCCGCCGTCCGGAGCTCCTCGTAGTGGGCGAAGGTCTCGGCCAGCCGCCACTCCCGGTCGACCGGCCTGGCCGGCTCGGCCGGGCCGCCTTCCTGGTAGGGCCACAGGTGGGCGGCCAGTCCGACCACGACCACCGGCAGGTCCAGCACCTCGGCCGCGACCAGCGCGCCGTGGCACAGCGTCGAGGTGACCAGGACGTCGGCCCGGCAGGTGCGGGCCTCCTGCCGGATGGTGTGGAACTGGGCCAGGCCGTGCCGGTACCACTGGCGGACGTTGAACACCATGGCCCGGTCGGTCCCGGCGGTCGGCGGGAGGCGGTGCACCGAGTGTCCGCGGCGGCTCAGCTCCCGGGCCACCGCCACGGCGGGGTAGCGGAAGCCCGCGCTGTCGAGCGGGCAGAGCAGGATGTTCATCGGATCTCCAGCCCGAGGGCGTCGGCGAGGAAGGCGAGGGCGTCGGCCGTCAGCGCGACCGTCCGGGAGACCGGGCGGGCCCCGTGGCCGACTCCGTGCTCCAGCCGCAGCAGCACCGGGCCGTCGCCGTCGGAGGCGTGCTGGAGCGCGGCGCACATCTTGCGGGCGTGCAGCGGGTCCACCCGGGTGTCGCCCTCGAACACCGCGAACAGCACCGACGGGTACCGGACCCCGTCCCGCACCCGGTGGTACGGCGAGTAGCCGAGCAGGTTGGCGAAGTGCGCCGGGTCCGCCGCGCCGCCGTACTCGGGGCGCCAGCTCGGGCCCATCCCCGACAGCTCGTAGCGCACCATGTCGAGCAGCGGCGCCATGCAGACGGCGGCGGCGTACTTCTCGGGGTGCTGGGTGAGCGCGGCGCCGACCAGCAGGCCGCCGTTCGAGCCGCCCATGATGCCGAGCTGCCCGTGGGTGGTCCAGCCCTCGGCGACCAGCCAGTCGGCGGCGGCGGCGAAGTCGTCGAAGACGTTCTGCTTGCGGTCCAGCATGCCGTCCCGGTGCCAGTCCTCGCCCTCCTCGCGCCCGCCGCGGATGCAGGCCGTCGCGTACACCCCGCCGGCCTCCGCCCAGGCGATCGCCTGCGGGTTGTGGGCGGCCGTGGCCGAGACGCCGAAGCCGCCGTAGCCGTTCAGGACGGTGGGCCTCGGGCGGTCCGGGGTGCCGGTCGGGGAGACCAGGAACATCCGCACCAAGGTGCCGTCCTGGGAGCGGTAGGTGATCTGGCAGCTCTTCACCCCGGTGCCGGCCGCGACGCCCTCCGGCCTGGCCCAGAGTTCGGTGCGGCCGGTCAGCGCGTCGAAGCGGTGCACCTCGCTGACGGTGGCCGGGTCGGTGAAGCCGAACCAGGCCTGGCTGCCGCCGTTCGGATCGGTACTGAGCCGGCCCGTCATGCCGGCGCCCGGCAGCGGCACGGTGCCGAGCTGCTCCCCGTCGGCCAGCCGGTGCACGGTGATCTCGCTGACGGCGTGCCGGCTCCGGGTGACCAGGGCGAGCGGCTCGGCCAGGTCCGGCCCGTCCAGGACGACGAAGTCCTCCAGGACGGCCTCCGGGTCCTCGGGGACCAGGTCAGGCCAGTGCCCGTCCGCAAGTCCGTCCGGGGTGCTGACGGCGATCCGCCCGCGCCGGGCGTCCCGGTCGGTCTGCAGGTGGACGGTGCCGCCGGGGCCGGTCCCGGCGAGGACGGTCAGCGCCGTCCGGGCCTCCAGGCCGTGCTGGACGGGGCGCAGCAGCGGGCGCTCCGGGCCGCTGAGCTCCAGGTCCGCGAGCCACAGGTCGGTGCGCGGCGCGCTGCCGGCGGTGGCGGTGACGGTGAGCCAGCGGCCGTCGGGGCTGAGGTCCAGGCCGTAGAACTGGGTCTTGTCCCGGCCCTCGCCGAAGACCAGGGTGTCCTGCTCGGGCGCCGTGCCCAGCTCGTGCAGGTACACCCGGCGGTGGTAGAGCTCCTCGCCGGGCAGCCGGCGGACGTAGTAGAACTGGCTGCCCCCCGGCAGCCAGGCTACGGGCGTCCGCCGGATCCGGTCGACGGGACCGTCGACCACCTCGCCGGACGCCACGTCCAGCACCCGCAGCACCGACTGCTCGGTGCCGCCGGCCGACACCTGGTAGGCCAGCAGCCGGCCTTCCAGCGAGGGCGTCCAGCTGTCCAGGACGGTCGCGCCGGCCGGGTCGAGCCGCAGCGGGTCGAGCAGGACCCGTTCGACCCCGCCCTCGGCGACGAACAGCACCGGCTGGTCCTGGCCGGGCCGCCGGCGGGTGAAGAACAGCCGCCCGCCCCGGGGCACCGGCCGGCCCGCCCCGCCGGAGCCGGAGAGTTCGGCCAGCCGCCCGGCCAGCCGCTCACGGCCCGGCCAGCCGTCCCGCGCGGCGGCGAACAGCCCGTCCTGGGCGGCCGACCAGGCGACCGTACGGGGGTCGGCGGCGTCCTCCAGCCAGCGGTACGGGTCGGCCACCGGGTGCCCGTGGATCTCCTCCGTCAGCGGCTGGCGTTCGGCCTCGGGGTAGCGGGGGAGGGAGGTCATCCCGGGCTCCGTTCTCTGATGGTTCGGCGACCGCTCGTTCGTCGATCGTCGCGACTGGTGGTCAGACCGCCGGTTCGGGCTGCGGCTCGGGCGCCGGTGCCGGCACCAGGCTCCGCTCGCGCAGCAGCGGCAGCGCGCCGGCCGCGGTGGCGGTGGCGGTCAGCAGGGCCAGGGCCAGCCAGGTGTGCGAGACGCCGAGCGTCTGCTGGCACAGGCCGGCCAGGCCCGGCCCGAACGCCGCCAGGCCGGCCAGCAGCATGCCCGCGGCGGTGCTGACCCGGCCGAGCAGCTCGTGCGGGGTGTTCGTCAGCAAGGCCTGGCCGACCACGATCCCGGCGGGCGGGGAGAGCAGGAAGTACGTGCTGAGCAGCGCGCCCATCACCCAGCTGGAGGAGGTGAAGGCGAACCCGGTGAGGGCCACCGTCCCGCACACTCCGACGCCCGTCAGCAGGGCACCGGCCGGGAGCAGCCGGATCACCCGGGCCGAGAGCATCGAGCCGGCCAGCGCGCTGGCACCGGCGCAGGCCAGCACCGCGCCGACCGTGGCACTGCTCGCACCGTGGGCGTGCAGAGCCACCACGACCGCCACGTTGACGCTCGCGCCGACCAGGTTGACCGGCCCGGCGAAGAGCAGCGCGCGCAGCAGCAGCGGCTGCCGGGCGAGCCAGCGGAATCCCGCGCTGAGGCGGCGGTCCGCCGTGGCGGCGGGCGGTTTCGGGCGGGAGCGGACGGTGATCCGGAAGATCAGCACGGCCGACACCGCGTAGGAGGCGGAGTCGCAGACGAACGGCAGGACGCGGTCGAAAGTGAACAGCCAGCCGCCCAGCAGCGGGCCGGCCAGGCCGGCCATCGAGAGGGAGGTCTGGGTGCGCCCGAGCGCCTCGGTGAGGTGTTCCGCCGGCACGATGTCGCGGGTCGCCACGCTGGCGGCGGGGCCGAACAGTGCGCTGGCGACACCCTCCACCAGGGCCACGGCCAGCAGTTGGGGGTAGCCCACGGAGGCGGCGGCCGCGACCAGCGGGATGCTGCCGACGGCCGCGAAGCGGACCAGGTCCGTCCAGAGCATCACCCACCGGCGGTCGAGCCGGTCGGCCAGGTACCCGGCGGGCAGCCGGAACACCGTCCGGGTGAGCAGGGAGACGGAGGCGACGGAACCGGCCTGGGCGGCGCTGCCGCCCAGGCTCAGGACCAGCAGCGGGTAGGCCAGCAGCGAGATCTGCGATCCGAGGACCGAGACCGCCTGGCCCACCCAGTACCGCCGGAAGTCCCGGTTGCCGCGAAGTCCGGTGGACTTCACCATCGGTCGACCTCCTCGGTCAGAGCCTGCCGCTGGCGTGCAGGTGGTCCAGGAAGGTCACGTCCACCCGGTCGTGGAAGGCCGTCCGGGCGGCCGCCGAGTCCGCGTGCTGGTAGCCGTCGTGGCAGGTGACCCAGCGTCCGGTGGTCTCCTCCGCCGACAGGTAGCCGTTGCGGATGGTGCCGACCTCCCAGCCGGGCTTGCCGGCCGACTCCCAGCAGCTGTAGAGCACGCCGTCGGCGTTGACCACGGCGCCGTAACGGCCGTCCGGGACGGTGCAGGTCAGGCAGACCTCGGCGGCCCGGGGGCGGCCGACCGCGAAGCCGTGTTCGAGGGCGCGGATCTGCCAGTCGGCCATCTTGTCGGCCAGCGTGTCGGTGTGCAGCAGGTCGTTGCCGTAGCCGACGCCCGCGTCGCCGACGATGGCGAAGTGGATCGAGCAGCGGGATGGGTCGAGTTCGGCGGCCAGCCGCTCCAGGAGCGCGTCGGTCCGCTCGTGGTTGTGGTGCGAGACGTTCACCCGGATCTGCCAGCGCAGCGAGGTCTCCTCGGTCGCGCGGACCATGTTGGCGATGATGGTCTCGAAGGTGGCCCGGCCGGACCGGGTGACCCGGATGGTGTCGTGCTCCGTCTGGTCGCCGTCGAAGGTGATCTGGACGGTGGAGAGCCCCGCATCGGCCAGCTGGTGGGCGATCGTCCGGGTGAGCAGGGTGCCGTTGGACACCATGCGGGCCGACATCTCGCCGAGCTCCGAGGCCCGGTTCAGCACCTCGACGCAGGCGCGGGGGTTGAGCAGCGGCTCGCCGCCGAACAGCAGCACCGAGAGGCGCTCCAGGTTGGACTCGGCCATCCGCTGCGAGACGAAGTCCAGCATGGGGCCGATGGTGTCGGAGTCCAGCCGGGCGCGCTCGATCCGGGGCGGCCGGCTGCCGCCGGTCGGGTCCTGCGCGGTGTTCTGGAAGCAGTAGGCGCAGCCGAGGTTGCAGTCCGTGCTGGTCAGCACGGTCAGCGCGTAGGTCCGCAGCACCGGGGGCTCGCACAGGCCGGCGTCGACCAGGTAGCGCCGGGTCTCGGGCCGGACGGTGCCCTCGGGCGTGACCTGGTGGTCGCGCAGCCGGGCGGATCCTTGGGGACCCAGGAACCACCATCCGGACGAGGCCTTGATGAGCCGCTCCGTGCGGATGCCGTCGAGGGCAGGTGCTGTGGACAAGGGGTACCTCCCTGTGGGGCGCGTCCTGGGCGGACTCGCCGGTGATGATCGGTTCGACGGCGGTCCGGCCGCGTTGGTCGCGGGTGGCGGTGGGCGCCTCCCGCTCAGCGGGGTGCCGGGCTCAGAGCTCTTCCATGTGGAGCGCGCAGCCGGCGGACCGGTCGCCCTCGGCACCGTGCGCGAAGACCTCGGGGGCGTCGTCGGCCGAAGGGCCGGTGTCCGGTCGGTCGGTGACTGCGAACGGGCTGGACAAGAGAGCCTCCTGACGATGGGTCACAACAGGCGGGCCGGTGGCAGAGGGGACTGCCACCGGCCCGCCGGAGGTAATTAGTTCTCCACGCCGGTCTGGACGACGCAGGGCGCCTCCTCCTCGGTGACGCCGTGCGCGATGACCTCGGGGGCGTCCTGCTCCTGGTCGGTGGTGGTCTCGTTCTGGTTCTCGGCCATGAGTGCCGTCCTCTCGGGTCGTTCGCCGGTGTTCCCCGGCTGCTGGTGTGAACTCTGTCGATCTCGGGTTGGCGAGCGGTTCGGCTCCGGTATGCGAATGCTCAAACCGCAGGTCAGCCGGTGTTCGGCGGGCTGTCGGCGTCCGCCGGGCGTGCCGTCAGAGGGAGGGATCGAGGTGGATGCCGCAGTACGAGTCGTCCTCCGGGGAGCTGTCCGCGATGATCTCGGGCTCGTAGCTCTCGATCGCCTGGTCGGCGGTGTTCTCGGCCATCAGTGCCGTCCTCTCGGGTCGTTCGCCGGTGTTCCCCGGCGGCTGCTGGAACGCTGTCGGTACCGGTCGGCTTCGTCGTGCGGGTGCTCAAACCGCAGGTCAGCCGGTGTTCGGCGGGCTGTCGGCGTCTGCCGGGCGTGCCGTCAGAGGGAGGGCTCCCAGTGGACGCCGCAGTAGTAGTCGTCCTCCGGGGAGCTGTCCGCGATGATCTCGGGCTCGTAGCTCTCGATCGCCTGGTCGGCGGTGTTCTCGGCCATGAGTGCCGTCCTCTCGGGGCGTTTTCCGGTGTTTTCCGGCTGCTGGTGGAACCCTCCCGCGCCGTGGTTGGCCAGTGGTCGGCCGCCGGTATGAGGGCGGTGTGTCCGCAGTCAGGCGCGGCCGGCGGTCTACCGGACCATCGCCGCCAGCACGCTGCGCCAGTCCTCGCCCGGCCGCTCGCGCAGCGCCCCGGCCAGCGCGTCGGCCCGGTAGTGCCAGGGGCGCAGCAGATCCTCCTCGGCCTCCGGCCGCAGCTCCACCGCGCTCGCGGAGCCCAGCAACCGGCCCAGTTCGGTGGCCAGTTCGGGCCAGGAGACGTGCCCGGAGACGGCGTTCACCACCCGGCCGTCGGCCGGCCCCGAGCCGCCGGCGCAGTCGGCCAGGGCCCGGGCCAGCGCGGCGGAGTGCACCCAGGCGGCGCCGTACCAGTCGTGCGGGTGCGCCGAGGGGTCGGGCAGCACCAGCGGCCCGCCCGCCCGGGCGGCCTGGTAGAGCGCGCCCGTCGCGCCCCAGCGGAGCTGGTCGCGCAGGCGCTGCTGCGGGCCCCAGACGATCGGGGAGCGGACCACCGAGCCGGGGCCGCGGCCCCGCGTCCCGGCGGCGGCCAGCAGGATGCGCTCGCAGTCCAGCTTGCCCTGGCCGTACGGGCTGACCGGGAAGGCGGTCGGGCCCCCCTCCGGGACCTCGGCGAGCGGCGGGCGGCCGTACGCGTCCATGCTGCTGACGAAGACGAAGCCACCCTGCCGCCAGGCGTCCACCAGCGTCCGCATGGCGGCGACGTCGGTTTCGGGCGAGGTGAAGGTGCAGGCCGCGTGGATGACCGCGTCGACGCCCTCGACGGCCGCCCGCAGGCTCTCCAGGTCGCCGAGGTCGCCCTCCGCCACCTCCACGCCGTCCAGCGCCACCAGGTGGGCGGACTCGGGCCGGGCCAGCGCCCGGACCGGGAGCCCCCGGGCCAGCAGTTCCTGGAGCACGGCGGCGCCGACCCCGCCGGTGCCGCCGGTCAGCAGCACCGTCCCCGGGCGGACGGCGCGGCCCGCGTGGCCCGGCCGCCGCTGCTGCGCCGCCGACCGCTCGCGCGCACGGGTGTCGAGCAGCGCGGCCACCGCGCGCGGGGTGCGCTGCTCCAGGATGTCCAGGCCGGTGAGCGGCAGGCCGGTGTCCGTGCGCAGCCGCTCGGCGAGGCGGACGGCGACCAGGGAGTGGCCGCCCAGCACGAAGAAGTCGTCCTCCGGGCCGGGGAGGCCGCTGAGCAGTTCGCCGAAGGCCGCCCGGACGGCCGCCAGCCGCGCCGGGCCCGCCGGCGGCGGAGCGGCGCCGGCGCCGGGCAGCCGGGCGAGGTCCACCGCGCCGGCGGCGTCGCGCGGCAGGCGGTCCAGCAGCGTGACGGCCGCCGGGACCTGCCCGGCGGGCAGCCGGGAGCGCAGCCGCATCCGCAGCTCGGCGCCGCCCGGGGCACCGGGGCCCCGGGTCACCGCGTACGCCAGCGGCGGCTGCCCGTCCCGTACCAGGACCACCGCCTCGCCGACCCGGGGGTCGGCGAGCAACGCGGCCTGGGCCGGGTGGACGAGAGCCTGGGCCGGGCGCAGTGGGCCGCCCGGCAGCTGCCCGAGCCGCCGGCCGCCGTCCACGGCCACGGCGGCGAGCAGGTCGGCGAAGCCGGCCAGCATCCGACGGGCCGTCGGCTCGTCGAGTGCGCCGGTGTCGTACTGCACCAGGCAGCGCGGCTGCGGGCCGTCCTCGACGAACAGGCCGAGGTCGAACTTGGCCAGCCCCAGGTCGACTTCGACCGCCTCGGCGGTCAGGCCGGGCAGCCGCAGCGGATCGGACGGCCGGACGAGGTCGCAGGTGACGGCGAGCAGCGGGGTGCCGTCCTCGCCGCGCGCCGCCGCGCCCAGCCGGTCCACCACCAGGTCGAACGGGACCTCGTGCCGCCCCTGCGCGTCGAGCAGCGCCTCGCGGACCCGGCGGAGCGCCTCGGCGAACGCCGGGTCGCCGCCCAGGTCGGCCCGCACCGGCAGGGTGTTGACGCACAGCCCCACCAGCCGCCGCAGCTCGGGCCGCGAGCGGTGGCTGCTCGCGCAGCCGAGCGTCAGGTCGGTCCCGCCGGTGGCGCGTTGCAGGGTGGCGAAGGCGGCGGCCAGCACCACGGTGAACAGTGTGGCGCCGTGCTCCAGGCCCAGCCGCCGCAGCCCTGCGAGGGTGTCGGCGGCGAGCGGCGCGCTGTGCCGCCCGGCGGCCCTGGTCCGGGGCCCGCCGGGGGCCGGGCGGGGGAGCGGCACGGGACGGGCCCCGGCCAGCCGGGCGGCCCAGTCCTCGACCTCGGCGGTGAGCGTGCGGCCGTGCTCCCAGCGGGCGAAGTCCGCGTACTGGAGCGGCGGTTCGGCGAGCCCGGCGGCGGGCGGGAGCGGTGGCTCGGCGAGCCCGGCGGCGTACAGGGCCGCGAGCTCCTCGGCGACCACGGGCAGCGAGCCGCCGTCGACGGCGATGTGGTGCAGGGTGAGCAGCAGGGTGTGGTCCTCGGGCGCGTGGCGCAGCACCAGGGCGCGCAGCACCGGCCCGGCCGCCAGGTCGAACGGGCGGGCCGCCTCGGCGAGCAGCAGCGCCGGGGCCTGCTCGGGCGTGGCCGCCAGCACCGGGACGGGCACCGGGGTGGCGGCCCCGGCCTCCTGGTACGGCTCCCCGTCGTGCTGCCCGTAGCGGGTGCGCAGGACCAGGTGACGGTCCGTCAGGCCGGTGAGGGCGGTGGCCAGGGCGCCGAGGTCCAGCGGGCCGCGCAGCCGGGTGGCCAGCGGCACGTTGTACAGGGCGCCGGCCCGGCCCAGCTGCTCCGTCAGCCACATCCGCCGCTGGGCGTGCGAGAGCGGCGCCGGGCCGGGCTGCGCGCTGCGCGGGATCGCCGCCGGGCGGGCGGCACCGGCCCGCTGCCGGGCCAGCCGCAGCAGCTGCGCCTGATCGGGACGGCCGGTGGGGCCGGTGGGGCCGGTCCGGTCGGAGGGGTCGGTCGGGCTGGTGGGGTCGGTGGGGTCGCTCATCGGGTGTCCTCGGCGGGTCGGTCGGCGGCGGCGAGCAGCGACCGCTCGATCAGGGCGGCCTGTCCGGCGACCGTCGGGTGGCCGAAGAAGTCCGCGAGCGACAGCTCCACGCCCAGGTCCTCGCGGAGGTCGTCGACCACCCACATGGCCATCAGCGAGTGCCCGCCCTCGGCCAGGAAGTCCGCCTCCGGGCGGTCCACCGGCCGGTCCAGCGCCCGCGCCCAGGCCTCGGCGACGGCCTGCTGCAAGGGGGTCAGCGGGGCGGCCGGCCCGTCGGCCGGCGCCTGCTCCGCCGCCGTCCCGGCCAGGGCCCGGCGGTCCACCTTGCCGGTGGCGGTGAGCGGGAGCGCCTCCAGCAGCGTCCAGGCGGTGGGCACCAGATGGGCGGGCAGCAGCTCCGCCAGGTGGTCGCGCAGGGCGGCGGTGGCGGGCCGCTGCCCGTCGGCGGGGACGACGCAGGCGGTCAGCGCGGCGTCCTCCTGCCCGGGCCGCCGCACCACGACGGCCGCCTCGGCGACGGCCGGGTGCCGCCGCAGGGCGTGCTCGACCTCGTCCGGCTCGATCCGGAAGCCCCGGACCTTGACCTGGCCGTCCGCCCGCCCGTGGAAGTCCAGCGTGCCGTCCGGACGGGCCGTCACCAGGTCGCCGCTGCGGTACATCCGCCCGTGGCCCGGGATCTCGCGGAACCGCTCCGCCGTCAGCTCCGGCTGCCCTAGGTACCCGAGGGCCAGCCGGGCGCCGCCGATCCACAGCTCGCCCCGCGCACCCGGAGGCACCGGGCCCAGGTGCTCGTCCAGGACGGCGGTGCGGGCGCCGCCGAAGGCGCGGCCGATCGGCGGCGGGCCGTCGCCGTCGTCCTCGCCCAGCCGGTGCAGGGTGGTCATGGTGGCGGCCTCGGTCGGCCCGTAGGCGTTCCGCAGGTCGAGCCAGGGGAAGGCCCGCAGGACCGTCCGGGCGTGCTGCCCGGACAGCGCCTCGCCGCCGACCACCAGGGTCCGCAGCACGCCGAAGATCCGGGACTGCCGGGCGGCCAGGTGGTGGAAGAGCGCGGTGGTCAGGAAGGCCGCGCTGACGCCGAACCGCTCGACGTCCCGGGCGAGTTCCTCCGGGGTGGGCCGGTCGGCGGGCGAGATCATGACGGCGGCGCCGTTCGCCAGCGGCACCCAGAGCTCGTACGTCGAGGCGTCGAAGGTCGCGGGCGAGTGGTACAGCATCCGGTCGCCCGGGCCCATCGGCACCGCGTCCGGCGCCGTCACCAGGTCGGCGATCGCGCCGTGCGGCAGCTCCACGCCCTTGGGCCGGCCGGTGGAGCCGGAGGTGTACAGCAGCAGCGCCCGCGCCCGCGGGTCGTCGAGGGCCGGGTGCGGCGCGGCGCCGGCGAGCGCGCCGCCGGGCAGCTCGGAGCCGTCCAGGGCGAACGTCCGCTCCTCCGCGAGGCCGGCGCCGGCCAGCAGCGCCTTGTCACCCAGGGTGAGGCGCACCCCGGCGTCCGCGAGCATCCCCTCCGTCCGGGTGCGCGGGTACGCCGGGTCGAGCGGCACCAGGTGCCCGCCCGCCCACCACACGGCGAGCTGGGCCACCACCTGCCGGGCCGACCGGGCGGCGAGCAGCCCGACCGCACTGCCCGGCCCCACCCCGCGGGCGGCCAGCTCGGCGGCCAGCCTCCTTGCTTCGAGAACGAATTGACGGTACGTCAGAACGGTCGTCCCGTCGGACACGGCCAGCGCCTGCGGCCGGACCTCGGCCTGCCGGGCGATCAGCCCGGGCACACCGCCGGGTATCAGCTGAGAGGACATCGGTTTCCTTTCCTGGAGGGGTTGCCGCCAGGGGCGCGGGGAACTGCGCGAAATCGGTAGGTACGGCGCCGTACCTACCGCGGTGCGCAGTCCCTCGCACCCCCTTCGTTGAGCAGCGTCAGCCGCGCTGCGCGTCGACCAGCGCGGAGAGCCGCCGCAGGTCGGGCTGGCGGAGCATCAGGGGAGCCCGCAGCTGGACGCCGAACTCCTGCTTCAGGGCCACCAACAGCCGGGAGGCGGCGAGCGAGTTGCCGCCCGCGTCGGTGAAGTTGTCCAGCGGGCCGAGCGCGGGGTTGCCGAGCAGCTCCCGGCAGAGCTTCAGGACGGTCCGCTCGGTCTGCGAGGAGTCCTCGTCGGCCGGACTGGCCGGACTGGCCGGACCGGCGGGAGCGGCCGGTGCCGGGGCGAGGTCCGAGGCGAGCAGCGCGGCCCGGTCGACCTTCCCGTTAGCGTCCAGCGGGAAGGCGTCGACCAGCAGGACGCGGGTCGGCACCGCCTGCTCGGGCAGCCACTCCCGGACCTGCGGCAGCAGCTGCGGTCCGGCGGTGAGCACGCCGTCCGAGGCGGGCTGGACGAACGCGATCAGCCGTACCCCGCCCGCCGCGTCCGGACGGGCCGCCACCGCGGCCCGCCGCACCCGCGGGTCGCGTTCGAACGCCGCCTCCACCTCGGCGGGCTCGATCCGGACGCCGCTGACCTTGACCTGGTCGTCCAGCCTGCCCTGGAACTCCAGCACCCCGTCCGCCCGCATCAGCACCCGGTCGCCGGTGCGGTAGACCAGGCCGTCCGTGCCCTGCGGCGCGGCCACGAACCGGCGGGCGGTCAGCTCCGGATCGAGGTAGCCGAGGGACAGGCTGCGCCCGCCGATCCGCAGCTCCCCGGACTCGCCCCGGGGGACGGGGCGCCCGTCGGCGTCGGTGACGAATACGGTCGTGCCCGGCACCGGCAGCCCGATCGGCGGCGCGTCGTCCGGGCCGTCCGGCGTGCCGCCGGGGGCCATGGTGTGGACGGTGGTCACCACCGTCGCCTCGGCGGGGCCGTAGGCGTTGTGCACGTGCGCGGTGACGTCCGCCGCGGGGCGCCGCCGCAGCCGGTCGCCGCCGATCATCAGGTGGCGCAGCGCCAGCCCGTCCGGCCAGGGCAGGTCGAGCACCGGTTCGGCCAGCGGGGTGGGCAGCGTGGCGGCGGTGATCCCCGCCCGCCGCCACCAGCCGGTGAGCGCCGCCGGGTCCCAGCGCACCTCCTCCGGTGCGACGCTCAGCGCCGCACCGGAGGTGAGGGCCGCCCACAGCTCCTTCAGATGCGGGTCGAAGGCGACGCCGATCATCAGGCTGTGCCGGTCGCCGGGTCCGAGTCCGGTCAGTTCGCGGTACCAGCTCAGCAGGGCGCCGAGCGACTCCTCGCCGACGGCCACCGCCTTGGGGGTGCCGGTCGAACCGGAGGTCAGCACCGCGTAGTAGCTGCCCGCCGGCGCGCCGACCGCGCCGGGGGCGGACGGCGCGAAGGCGGCGACCACCCGGACGGCCCCGGGCAGGGCCAACGGCAGCTGTTCGGCGTCCTGGTGGCCGGCCGGCAGCAGCGCCGGGTCGCCGACCAGGCAGCCGAGGTCCAGGTTCCGGGCCACCGCCTGGAGCCGCCGCTCACCGGGGCGCGGGCCGAGCGGCAGGTAGACGGCGCCGAGCCGGGCCACCGCCAGCGCGGTGGCGACGAGCGCCACCGAGTGGTCCAGGCAGACGCCCACCAACTGCCCCGGGCGTACCCGCTCGCGCAGCGCGTCGGCCACCGAGGCGGCCAGCAGGTCCAGTTCGGCGTAGCTCCAGCTCTGTTCCCCGTGCAGCAGGGCGGGGGCGTCGGGGGTGCGGCGCACCCAGTCGAGGTGGGCGGCCAGGACGCCGGAGTCCCGATGCGGGCCGCCGTGCATGATGCTGAGGTCGGTCATGGTGTTGAGTTCGTTCATCGTGGTGCCTCCGAGTCGTGGTAGCGGGTCAGCCCAGGCCCATGGACCGGGCGATGATCACCTTCTGGACCTCGGAGGTCCCCTCGATGATCGTCATCATCCGGACGTACCGGTACAGGAACTCCAGCGGATGCCCGCGCACCCAGCCGGTTGCGCCGTGCACCTGCAACGCCCGGTCCACCACCCGCACGGCGGTCTCCGAGGCGGTCAGCTTGGCGAGCGCCGCGTTCTCCGGCGCCTCCGTCCCCTCGTCCACCAGCCGGGCGCAGGCCAGCGTGAGCAGCTTGGACGCCTCCACCTCGGCCCGGCTGCGCACCAGGTGCTCCTGGACGTGCTGGTAGGCGCCGATCCGCTCGCCGAAGGCCTCCCGCTCCCGGGCGTACTCCACACCGAGGCGCAGCGCGTACTCGGCGACGCCGTTGCACATCGCCGCCACCACCAGGCGGCCGCGCGACAGGCTGTCCACGGCCAGCGCCATCGCGGCCCCGACGCCCTCCTCGCCGCCGATCACCGCGTCGGTGGACACCCGGACCTGCTCCAGCAGCAGTTCGAACAGCGGCTCGCCGGACATGCCCTGGTACGCCTGCCCGATCCGCAGGCCCGGCGTGTCCATCGGCAGCACGAAGGCCGTCGCGCCGCCGGTGGCGCCGTCGCCGAGGTCGGTGGCGGTGACCACCAGGGCGAAGTCCGCCCGGTCGGCGTTGCTGACGAAGGTCTTCCGGCCGCTGATCAGCCAGCCGTCGCCGTCCCGCTTCGCGGTGGTGCTCAGCCGGAAGGCGTCCGAACCGGCCTGCGGCTCGGTCAGTGCCAGACAGCGCGCCGCCTCGCCGCGCACCAGCGGCCGCAGGTACCGCTCGACCTGCTCGGGCGTCCCGTGCCGCAGCAGCGGGCTCGGGCCGTCGGAGCCGGCCAGTGCGTACGGCGCCAGCGAGCAGCCGCTGCGCCCGGCCGCGTGGTGCAGCAGGACCACGGCGGTGAAGGGCATCCCGGAGCCGCCGAGTTCCTCCGGGTAGTCGCCGGCGTAGAAGCCGAGCGCGGCCGAGCGCCTGCGCACGTAGCCGCGCAGGTCGGCGGGCGGCTGGTCGGCGGTCTCGGGCAGTTCGGCGGCCAGCGGCACCAGCTCGCGGCGGACGAAGCTCTCGAACGCCTCGACCAGCTCGCGGTGGTCCTGCTCCAGGACGGCGGAGGGGGCGTGGGTCATGACTGCTCTCCGCCCGTCGTCGTGGCGGTCGTCGTCGTGGTGGTCGGTGTCCCGACAGCCGGTGCCCTGGCGGTCAGGGCCCTGGCCTGGTCGGTCAGCCTCGGGTTGGCGAACAGGGCGCGCAGCGGCGGGCGGTGGCCCAGCCGGGGCTCCAGCCAGGCGGCGAGCTGGGCGGCCAGCAGGGAGTGTCCGCCGACCTCGAAGAAGTGCGAGTCGGCGGAGAACCGGCTGTGTCCCAGCACCTCCCGCCAGGCCTCGGCGACCAGGGCGACCGCCGGATCGTCGAACAACTCCGGCTGCGCCTCGGCGGGTTCGTCGCCGGGGGCGGGCAGCTCGGCGAGCCGGCGGCCCAGCGCGGCGCGGTCGGGCTTGCCACCCGGTAGTGTCGGCATGGTCTCCAGCGCCACCCAGGTCCCCGGGACGAGCGCCCCGGGCAGCCGCAGCGAGAGCGCGGCGTGCAGTGCGGCCCGGTCGGGCTGCCCGCCGCCCTCCAGGAAGGCGACCAGGCGCGGGCCGTGCCCGGCGTCCTGGTCCAGCACCACCGCGCAGGACCGGCCGCCGAGTTCGGCGGAGGCCGCCGCCTCGATCTCCTCCAACTCGATCCGGTGGCCGCGCAGCTTGACCTGGTTGTCCCGGCGGCCGAGGAAGCGGAGCCGCCCGGCCAGGTCGCGGTAGCCGCGGTCACCCGTCAGGTACACCCGCTCGCCGCCGAGCGCGGCCGGGGTGGCGAACCGGGCGGCGGTGGCCTCGGCCAGGCCGAGGTACCCGTCGGCGAGCATCGCCCCGCCGACCGCCAGCTCGCCGACCGCGCCGGCCGGCAGCGGGTGCTGCCCGGCGTCCAGCACGTGCACCCGGACACCGGGCAGTTCGGCGCCGAGCGGGATCTCGCCCGCCGCCAGGTCGTCCCCGGTGACCTCGTGCACGGTGGAGGTGACGGTCGCCTCGGTGACGCCGTACGCGTTCAGCACGGTCGCGCGGGTATCCCGGGCGAGGCCGCGCAGCGCCTCGGCGGGCAGCCGCTCGCCGCCCAGGACGAGCAGCCGGGGTGCCCAGCGCCCGTCCCGCAGCGCCTCCCGCAGCTCCTCCCGGACGGCGAGGAAGTAGCTGGTCGGCAGGTTGGCGACGGTGACCTGGCGGGCCGCCAGCACCGCGACCAGCTCCGGGCCGGTGGGGACCTCGCGCTGCGGCAGCACCAGGCAGGCCCCGGCGGCCAGCGAGGGCAGCACCTCCTCCAGCGCCACGTCGAAGGAGGGCCGGGCGAACAGCAGCACCCGGTCCCGCTCGGTCAGCCCGTACCGCCGCGCGAGCGCGCCGACGTACCCGGCCAGCGCCCGGCGGCCGACCAGGACGGGCTTGGGCACGCCCGTCGAGCCGGAGGTGTGGATCACGTACGCGGCGCCCGGCAGGACGGGCGCGGGCTCGGCCTTCGGGAAGGCGGGGCCGTCCAGCAGGGCGGGAGTGCGGCCGTCGGCGGGCAGCGACAGCGCGCTCTGCCGGGTGGCCAGCACCAGGGCGGGGCTCAGCCGGTCCAGCAGCAGGTCCAGCCGGGCGGCCGGGTCCTCCGGCGAGAGCGGCGCGTACACCGCGCCGGCCCGCAGGCAGGCCAGCAGCGCGACCACGCCGTCCACGCCGCGCGGCAGCACGGCGGCCACCGGCTGACCGGGCGTCACCCCGGCGCCGTGCAGCCGGTCGACCAGCTCGCCGACCCGGCGGTCCAGGTCGCCGTAGGTCAGCCGCTCGGTGCCGGAGACCAGCGCGAGCCGGCCCGGGTCGTGCGCGGCGGCCGGGTCGAGGCCGTCCTGAGCGGCGGCCTCGGCGGGCGCGGTGGCCTCGGCGGCGGGCGCGGGCGCGGCGGCCAGGGCGGCCAGCGGGCGGAGCGGGTCGTCGAGGTAGGCGCGCAGCAGGTCGAGCAGCCGCCCGGCCAGCAGACCGGCGACCTCCTCGCCGAACAGGTCGGCGTCGTAGTCCCAGACCAGGGTCATCCCGGCCGCGCCGTGCCGCTGCCCGACCACCCGGCGGTCGTCGGGGAGCAGCACCAGGTCGAGGTCGAACCGCGTGGTGCCGGTGTTGAACCCCTCGTACAGCGAGATCTCCAGGCCCGGCACCTCGATCTCCGGCAGGGCCGCGTCATGGGCGCTGAACATCACGTCGAACAGCGGGTTGTCCGCGCCGCCGGTGTGCAGCCCGAGCGCCCGGGTCAGCTCCTGGACGGGGACCTGCTGGTGCGGAAGCGCGCGCAGCAGCGTGTCGGTGACCTCGTCCACCGCCTCCGACCCGGACGCGACCGGGTCGAGCCGCAGCCGCAGCGGCAGCGTGTTGACGAACATCCCGACGGTGCCCTCGAAGCCGGCCGGCCGGTTGCCGACCGCCGTGCCGACCACCAGCTCGTGGTGCCCGCTGTGCCGCCGCAGCAGCTCGGCGAAGAGCGTGAGCAGGGTGCTGAACGGGGTGTGGCCGTCGCCGCGGCTGCGCTCGCGCAGCCGCTCGGCGAGATCGGCGCCGATCGTCTGGCGCAGCTGCCCGCCCCGGTGGTTGCGGACGGCACCCGGGCGGTTCAGACCGGGCAGCGCCAGGTCCATCGGCGCGTCGCGCAGCTCCTCCCGCCAGTACGCGAGGCTCTCCGCCTGCGCCTGGCCGGTGGTGCGGGCGTGCTCCTCGTACGAGCGGGTGGGCGGCAGTTCGGCCGGCCCGCCGAGGACGTGGGCGCGGTAGACGGTGAACAGGTCGCGCAGCAGGACGGCGAACGAGTGGCCGTCGTGGATCAGGTGGTGCTCCACGTGGATCAGCCGGTGGTGCTGCTCGCCGAGGCGGACGAGGTGCCAGCGCAGCAGCGGTGCCCGCGTGGTGTCGAGCGGCTCCTCGGCCTCGGCCCGCAGCACCTGCTGGAAGACCGACTCCGGGTCCTCCTCGCCGGACAGGTCGCTGGTGCGCAGCCGGGTTTCGGCCCGCCCGGCGACCCGCTGGCCGGGCAGGCCGCCCGGCTGCTCGACCAACTCCAGCCGCAGGCCGGGGTGGTGGTCGATCACGGCGGCCAGGCCGGCCCGCAGGGCGTCCCGGTCCAGCGGGCCCCACAGGTCGAGCGCGGCGGTGAAGTTGTACGCGCGGCTGCCGGGCTGCAGCTGCTCGTGCAACCAGACGATCTCCTGCGAGGAGGAGAGAGCGAACATGGACGTTTCCCTTCGCTTGTGGCGGGGCGTGCGGGTGTGCGGAAGCGGCCGGGTGGGCCCGGTGGGGCCGTACGGCGGCGGTGGGGTGGGGTCTTCAGGCGGCGCGGCCGGGCGCGGTGGCGTCCGGCGCGGCGGCGAGGTGGTGGCGCAGGGTGCCCAGCAGGGCGTCGAAGGCGCCGTGGGCGGCGTCGTCGGTGCTGCGCGTCCGGTCCCAGGCGAACCGGACCAGGAGGTCCTCGCCGTGCGAGGCGGACACCGCGAACGGGGCGGTGAGCGGGCGTCCGGCGAGGTGGGTCTCCCGGCCCGGCGTCCCGCCGAGCACCAGCGGCGGACGCCGGTGCAGGTCCTCGAAGGTGAGCAGGCCGTCCAGGGCGCCGGACCAGCGGGAGCCGGCCGAGCGCGCGGCGTGCACCACCTCGTCGAACGGGGTGTCGGCGTGGTCGAGGTCGTCCCACCAGGAGGCGCTGAGCCCGTCCAGGTCGGCCGGGCTCGCGGCGGCGGGGTGCACCAGCGTGTTGAGGAAGCAGCCCAGCGCCGCAGGCGCGCCGGGCGGGCGCCCGCCCCACGGGTAGCCGAGCGCCGCGCCGTTCGCGGCCCCGGCGCCCGGCAGGCGGCCGGCGGCGGCCGAGACCGCGTCCAGCAGCGCGGGGAAGACGGCGCCGCGGGCCGCGCCGGTGGCGGCCGGGAGCCGGCGGGTCAGCATGCCGGTGTCCGGCGGGCCGGCGGCCCGGCCGGGCGGCGGGGCCGCGCCGTCCCCCGCGAGCCGGCCGAGCCGGGCCCCCCAGTGTGCGAACGCGGCGGGGGAGGAGGCCCGGACCTCGGCGGCGAGCTGGAGCTCCACCGCCTCGCGGTAGGCGGCGAGGCCGGCCGCGGGCGTCGGGCCGTCGGGCCGGTCCGCCGCGTACAGTTCGGCCAACTCGGCGGTGACGGTGCCGAGTGACTGTTCGTCACAGGCCGCGTGGTCCAGTGCGACGGCGAGCAGTTCCTCGTCCGGCGCGGTCCCGCGCGCCAGCAGCAGCCGCAGCGGCGGGCCGGCCGCCGGCCAGGCGAGCAGCGCGTGGCGCAGCGCGTCCTCGGCCGTCCCGCCCGGCGGCACCGGGATCTCCCGTACGTCGGCCGAGGGGTCGCCGAGCCGCAGGACGGGCGTGCCGCGTAACGCGGCCAGGCTGCCGCGCAGAGCCGGGTGCCGCCCGGCCAGCCGGACGGCGGCGCGGCGCAGTCGGGCCGTGTCCACCGTCCCGTGCGGGTAGCCGAAGAACAGCGGGACGACGTCGGGGCGCCCCTGCGGGTCCAGGCGGCGGGTCAGGGCGAACCGGCGCTGGGCACCCGTGAGCGGGAGCAGTTCGGCCGAATCCGCGGCCACGGTACGGAATCGGGTGAGATAGGCGGCGGTGATGCTGGCGGACACAGGGGTATCTCCGCTTCGGTTCCGGGGTCAGAGGGTGGATGCCGCGTCGGCGGCCCGGGGCGTGGCGCCCTCGGTGGAGTCGGCGGCCCGGGTGGTCTCGCCGGTCTCGGCGGCCGGGAGGTCCCGCAGCCGCCGGAGCGGTGAGAGCAGCAGGGGCAGCGGCACGGTGAGGAAACCGGCGGCGCAGACCCAGAGGGCGGCCCGGGGCCCCGCGGCGGTGGCGATCGTGCCACCCGCCAGGGCGCCGAGCGGGAGCGTGCCCCAGACCAGGAAGCGGACGGTGGCGTTCATCCGCCCCAACAGGGCCGGTGGGCAGATCACCTGACGGAAGCTCACCTGGGCCACGTTGTAGACCACGGCGCCGAAGAACACCACCGCCGAGCCGGCCGCGAACACCGGCGCACCGGCCCCGCCGGCGGAGAGCGGCCAGAGCAGGGCGAACGGCGCGGTGACGGTGACGGAGAGCCAGATCAGCCTCGCTTGCCCGAACCGCCGGGCCAGCGGCCCCGCGCACAGCGCGCCGGCCAGACCGCCCACGGCCGAGGCGGACAGCAGCAGGCCGATCGCGGCGGGGGAGAGGGCGAGCACCCGGACCCAGAACAGCGTCTGCACGGCGAGCAGCAGGGCGGAGAAGAAGTTGGAGGCCGCGGTGGCCGCCGCGATCACCCGCAGCAGCGGGCGGCGCAGCACGAACGACAGGCCCTCGGCGATGTCGGCCCGCAGCGAGCGCCCGGGGACGGGTTCGGGGCGGGGCTGTTCGGTCCGGACGCCCAGCAGCAGGAGCGCCGAGGCGAGGTACCCGAGGGCGTCGGCGGCCATCGCGAGCGGTGCCCCGAGCAGTTGCACGAGGACTCCGCCGAGCCCCGGACCGGCGACCTGCGAGGAGGAACGCACCGTCTCCAGCGCTCCGTTGCCCGCGACCAGCTGCTCCCGGGGCAGCAGCCGCGGCAGGAGGGACTGGTGCGCCACGTCGAAGAACACGGTGGCCACCCCGGTGACCAGTGCCACCAGGTAGAGCTGGGCCATCGTCAGCAGGCCTGCGGCGGCGGCCAGCGGGACGGAACCCACCGCCAGGCAGCGCACCAGGTCGGCGCGGACCAGCACCGGCAGGTGGCGCATCCGGTCCACCCAGGCTCCGGCGGGCAGGCCGACCAGGAGGAAGGCGGCGGTCTCGGCCGCGGTGAGCAGGCCGACTTGTAAAGGGGAGGCGTCCAGCCCCACCACCGCCACCAGGGGTAAGGCGACCAGGGTCACCTGGCTGCCGAGCTGGCTCGCGGCGGCCCCGGACAGCAGGTACCGGAAGTCGTGGTGGCGCAGGAGGGCGCCTCCGACGAGGCGCTGAATGGCGTTCACCTGTGTGACTGTCGGTCAAGAGTGCTGCGGTGGGCAACCGGTGGGAACGATTCCGGACTTCCCGGCGGCAAGTGACCCGAATCACTCACCGGACCTGACGCCTGATCATGATCACGTCGAGCGGATGCCCGGTCCGAGCGGAACGGCAAGCGCCGACTGACCTGACGGTCGGTCGGGTCCGGCCCGGGCGGCGTCCGTTCTTCGGGGATGCTCGCACCGTCCATCGAACGTATGTGTTCAAACTTGGCTTGATTGAGTGCAAACTTATGGTTTATTAACCTCTATTTTGAGGTTATGTGATAGCTCGTCACATCTTTCACCGCAGTCCCAGCCGCGTGAGGCAGTGCCCACACCAAAGGGGTGCGTGGATGTATCCCACGCACCCCTTTGGTGTGCCAGGCCGGCCGGGCCGGCGGCGGTCACTCGTCCAGCAGGAGCCTCTCCAGGGCGGCCCGGGCCCGGGCGTCGGAGCGGGCGCGGGCGGCCAGCGCGGCGGCCAGCGTCCCGGCCCACTCGTCCAGCGGCACCGGCTTGCGCGAGAGCACCACGCCCCGGACGATCGTGGCGATTTCGCCGGCCGGACGGCCGTGCGCCAGGGTCAGGACGAGCCGCCGGTCGTCCAGCGACACCTCCAGCCGCTCGACCTTGCCCGCGCGGCCGGCCAGCCGGTCGCTCATGCTGCGCTTGTGCTCCAGCGCCACCGAACCGGGCGGCAGCGCCTCGGCCAGGGCCCCGGTCAGCACCTGGGCGTAGACCTCCAGGTCGGCGGAGTCGCGGCGCAGCGCCGCCGCCAGCAGCTCGATCGAGGCGCCGCCACCGGGCGGCTCCGGCAGCTCCGGCAGCCCGCCGGCCGGGTCCGGTGCGCCGGGCAACGGGTCCTGCTCGCTCATGGAATTCCCTGCACTCTCGTACGTCGTCGTCTACTGCGGTGTCCGGCGCGGTTGCTGACGCCGGATCAGCCGTCCAGGCTGAGCACCATCGTCGGACGCTCGATCTGGTGGTCCTCGCGCAGCGGCCGTACGGCGGTGCCGATCGAGAAGAACTCCGTGGTGTGCCCGCCCCAGCGGTGGTTGTGCGCGTTGAGCTGCACGCCGACCACACCCTCGGCGTTCAGTTCCTCGGCCTCCGCCTGCATCCGGCTCATCGCGAGCTCGCGGGCGTCGTACAGCGCCTGGGTGAACTGCTCGATCTCGACGTTCTTGCCCAGGTTGGAGAAGACCGCGCCCATCTTCTGGTGGGCGATGTGGTAGACGCAGGTGCCCATCACCATGCCCAGCGGCGCGTACCCCGCCCGGATCAGCGTCCAGAAGTCCTGGCCCGAGAGGTCCGAGGTGAACGGCAGGCCCTTGTTGTTGAGCCAGCTGCCGCCGCCGGGCGCCGGGTTGTCCGCCTTGACGGCCGTGCCGATCGCGATGAACTCGGCGATGTCGTTGCCGAACTCCCGGGCCTCGACGGTGAGCCGGACACCCACGATGCCGTCCGCCCCGAGCGCCGCCGCCTCGGCCTCCATCCGCGTCATCGCCAGCTCGCGGGCGTGGTACATCGCCTGGCTGAGCGTGGTCAGCTCCTGGTTCTTGCCCCAGCGCCCGAGCTGGATCCCCACGTGGTAGATCGAGCTGCCCAGGACCAGGCCGATCGGCTTGAACCCCGCCTCGCGCACCAACAGGAACTCGTTCACCGACAGGTCGCTGGTGAAGATCGAACCGGGCTTGCCCGGCTCCAGCTCGGCGAGCCGCCGCATCGCGTCGGCCGGGACTCCCTGAGCCGTCGGGTCGGAACTGGTCATCTGACTACCCCTTCATCCACTCGTACGTACTGATTCCGAAGCTCCACGGCCGTCCTTGCCGGGCAGGACGGACTCACCCCTGGCCGCCGGCGTCGTTCAACTCCGTGACGAGCCGCCGGTACTCCGCCGGGTCGCCGTACGGGCTCGACGCCACCGCCGCCAGCCGCTTGCGCAGCCGGTCCCCGCGGTTGCCCAGCGGCAGCACCGCGAGCGTGCCCGGCCGGGACCCGCCCGTCTCGAACCGCGCGACCGTCGTGCCGATCATGGTGGCCTCGGCCACGTGGTCCTCCTGCTCGGAGGAGGTGCCGCCGATCCGGCTCGCCGCCCGGAGGCAGCCCTCCCGCCAGACCCGCAGTGTGCCGTTCGCCAGGATGACGCCGTCCCCGCCCCGGCGCGCGCCCTGCCGCTGCAACTGGGTCCGGGCGTCGGCCCGGACCTCGTGCACCAGCTGGCTCCACCCCGTGACCTCGACGTTCTGCCAGGAGTAGGTCTGCCGCTGGGTGCGGTAGTCGTCGTGCCGGACCCCGACGGACATCCCCACCAGCAGCTCCACCGGGACCCACCCGGCCGTCACCAGCTTGGCGAAGCCCTGGCCGTCCAGGTGCGAGGTGAACGGGGTCTTCGACCGGACCGGGCCGTTCGCCCGCACCGCCGTGCCGATCACCTTGAACTCCAGGCAGTTCGGCTGCGCGGGGAAGGGCGCCATGGTCAGCTCGGCGGCGACCACGCCGTCCCCGCCGAGCACGCTGCACTCGGCGGTCATCCGGCCCAGCGCGGTGCGCCGGGCCTGTTCGAACACGTCCACCAGCGCGGCGGAGGGCGCCCCCTGGCCGGACAGCGCCACCGGCGCCGGGCCGGCCCCGCCGCCGAAACTGAAGCCGAAACCCGCGCCGTTGAACAGGCAGTCGTGGTAGCCCCAGTACCGGCCGCTGCGGCCGACGTGGTAGACCGCCGAGCCCATCACCTGGCCGACCGGTTCGAAGCCCACCGCCCGGACGGCCGCGAACTCGCCGGTCGAGAGCGCGGACGACCAGGTCCCGCTCCCGCGCACCTCGGCCATCCGCTCCGCCGCAGCCGGCGGCAGCCCGGCCCCGCTCCATGACTCCGACATATCCGTCATCCACTCCCGTCCGGCGCATGACCCCAGGCCCGTTGCCAGGCACACTAGCCTGCGCCGTTCGCCCGCTGCCCGGCCCCCGGGGAACTGCGTGGCGCCCAGCCGGCCACGCCCCGTACGGACGGCGGCCCGCACCGGCCCCCGCCGGTTCACAGGCCCCCGCCGGCTCCGTCAACCGACACGCGGTCCGCACCCGAACGGGTGGCAATGCGCGAGCCGGCCGCCCGCGGCGGCTAGCCTCCGGTGCCATCATGGCCGGCCCGGACACCCGCACAAGGCACTGGAGCACCGCCGTACTGCTGGCGGCGCTCCTGCTGCTGCTCGGGCTCGCGCACGAGTGCCGCGCGGCCGCCGAGAGCCGTCCGTCGGCCGCCGCCATGGCGACGGCCGATCCGGGCCCGGGCCCGGCCCACATGGCGCACATGGTGCACCTGGCCGACCCGGTGCAGCTGGCCGATCCGGCCCCGGTCGGGGCCGCCCGCCTCGCGCCGCCGCCCGCGCCCGGCGGGGACTGCTGCGCCCCGGCCGACCAGCAGTTCGCCCGGTTCGCCGCGAGCCGGTCCGGGCCGCTGCCGCCGGTCGCCGCACCCGCCGACAGCACGGCCGGGTCCGCCGGACCGGACGCCGTCGGCCCGCCGGACATCCCGCCGCCCGCGGCCGCGACCGGACGCCGCAGACTCACCGCCCTGTGCGTGAGCCGGACCTGACGGCTCTTCCCGGCCGACCCCTTCCGCGGACCTGAGCCCGCCACCCCGCTCAGCAGCTCCGTCGGCATGCCCGCCCGCCCGCGCCTCGGGGCCCGCGCCTCGGGGCCCGCGCCCTGTGCGCGGTTCGCGGTTCGCGGTTCGCGGTGAGCCTGCCGGTGGAGCCTCCACCCCCTTCTGCTCCGGAGTACCCCCATGCCCGTAGACACGTCCCTTCCGGCGGTCACGTCCCGTCCACCGGCCGATGCGGCCGCCGCCGTCGCCACCCCGCTCACCACAGGCTGCGCCCGGCTCGCCGCCCGGCGCGCCCACGCCTGTATCGGCATCAGCCCGTTCAACGGCTACTTCCACGCCGAACGGATCGCCGCGCTGGCCCGCTGGGCGGTATCCGCCTTCGACGCCGTCCATTTCTTCATCCCGGACTCGCTGGCGGCCCACACGCTGGAAGCCGTCGGCTACCCGCCGGAACGCGCGGTCTGGAAGGCCCGCCGCCAGGGTCAGCACCTGCAGAACAAGGTGGTGGCCGCGCTGTCCGCTCTCGCGGTCCCCGCCCCCGAGCGGCTGGTGCTCACCAGCTCGGCCCTGCTCGGCAACCCCCGTTACACCGAGCTGCTCGAAGCGGCGGGCACGCTCTTCGAGCGGGATCCGGGCTTCCGGGCGGCGTGCCTGCAGGCCGCCGACTGGGTCCTGGAGCGCCGCCTGCCGCCGGGCGGGGCCGCCACCGCCGCCCAGCGGCGGACGGCCTGCCGCTACCTGCTGGGCGAGCTGCCGCTCTTCCTCGACACGCCGGGCATCGCCGGGGTCGCCGAGTCGGTCTTCTGCTACCACCAGACGCCGGTCTTCCTGCGGCGGCTTTTCCACCGCGAACTCGCCTGCCGGCCCGTCCCGGGTCAGGGCTACCTCCAGGTCGAATCCGTCGGTCTCGCGCCGCTGCCCCGCGCCGCCGGCTGACCCGCCCGACCGCGCGGGGGTGCCACCGGTCGTGGCGCCTCCCGCGCGGGCTCGTAGGGTGGTGGCGGAAGGGAGCGTGGTGGTGCGCGGGCTGGGGCAGTTGGAAGGCGAGATCATGGACCGCCTGTGGTCGTGGGGACGGCCCGCGAGCGTGCGTGAGGTGGTGGACGATCTCAACCGCACCCGCCCGGTCGCCTACACGACGGTGAACACCGTTGCGGACATCCTGTTCCAGAAGGGCCTGCTGCGCCGGCACAAGGACGGCCGGGCCTGGATCTACCAGCCGGTCCGCTCGCGCGAGGCCCACACCGCGGAGCTGATGCACGAGGTGCTGGGGGAGGGCGGGGATCCGCAGGCGGCGCTGCTGCTGTTCATCGAGAGTCTGGACGAGCGGCAGGCGAGTGCGCTGCGCGGCATCGTCCGGCGGGCCACCGGCGGGGACGCATGATCACGGTGCTGGCCCTGGGGGTCTTCCTCGCCCTGGTCGGCCGGGCCGCGCCGAAGCCGCTGGCCCGCGCGGCCTGGGTGGTACGGGCGCCCCGGCTGGCCGTCGCCGCCTGGGTGGCGCTGCTCGCCGCCGCCGCGATGGGCGCGGCCATGACCGTGCACCAGCTGCTGACCCCGCACGCGCACCGCCCGTTCGGCCTGGCGCGCTGGCTGACCGGTCTCGGGGACGTTCCGCCGGCCGGTGCCGGGGGGCACGTCGAGCCGGTGCTGCTGGCGCTGGCGGTGTTCTGCGCGGCGGCCGGGGTGGTCGGCGCCGGGTGGGTGCGGGCCGGCCGGGCCCGGGTACGGCACCGGGCGGTGCTGGACCTGGTCGGCCGTCCGGCGGGGGACGGACCCTGGCTGGTGGTGGAGGACACCCGGGCGGCCGCGTGGTGCGTGCCCGGCCGGGGTGGCCGGATCGTGTTCACCCGGGGAGCGCTGGACCGCCTGACCCCCGGGCACCGGGCCGCCGTCCTCGCGCACGAACGGGCCCACCTGGCCGGGCGCCACCACCTGCTGGTGGCCGGGGCCGTGGCACTGGGCCGCGCGCTGCCGTGGTTCCCGCCGGCCCGGCTGGCGGCCGAGCAGGTGCCTGTACTGCTGGAGATGGCGGCGGACGACGCCGCCCTGCGGGTGACCACGCCGCAGGTGCTGGCCGAGGCACTGTGCGCGGTGGCGGCGGGCCCCGCGCCCGGCGGGGCGCTCGCGGCCGGGGGGCACGCTGTGGTGGCGCGGGTCAAGCGCCTGCTGGTGGCGGGCCCCGGCCTCCGGGCCGTGCAGCGGGGGGCGGGCTGGGCCGTGGTGGTGCTGCTGCCGACGGTGCCGGTGCTGCTGGGCTGCGGTCCGTAGCGCTGCGGCGCTGTGGCGCCCGCCCCCGGCCGGGGGCGGCTTGCGCTGCCCCACCCCCCATCTACTAAGTTACTTAGAAGAAGAGCGGCCGGGGTCCCCCGTCCCGTGGAACGGCCCTGCCCGCCGACGCGTGCGGCGGGCGGCAGCAGAAGGAGCCGGCGGACTCGATGGGGAACCGACGCAAGCCCAGCCCGCCCAGCCGCACCCGCCTCGCGGTGCTGACCACGGCGGCGGCCGGAAGCGCCCTGCTGGGCACCGTCGGCGGGGCGCACGCCGACCCGAAGCCGGATCTCGCCACCGTCCAGGCGCAGGTCGACAAGCTGTACTCCGACGCCGAGGCTGCCACCGAGAAGTACAACGGCACCAAGGTCCGGCAGCAGCAGCTCCAGGCACAGACCGGCCAGTTGCAGGACCGGGTGGCCGCCGGCCAGGACCGGCTGAACCTGCTGCAGACCCAGCTCGGCGCGGTCGCCGCCGCCCAGTACCGCAGCGGTGGCATCGACCCCACCGTGCGGCTGATGCTCGACTCCGACCCCGCGACCTACCTGGAGAGCGCCTCCGCCCAGGACCGGGCGGCGGCCACCCAGGCCGAGGCGCTCGCCGCCCTGCGCAGGGAGCAGCGCAAGCTGGACCAGGACCGCTCCGAGGCGGCCGCCGCACTCCAGCAGATCCAGGACGTCGGCACCCGGCTCGCCGCCCAGAAGGCGGACGTCCAGGGCCGGCTCGCCGAGGCCCAGGCCCTGCTGAACACCCTGAGCGCCGCCGACCGGGCCCGGATCAAGGCCCAGGAGGAGGCCAAGACCCAGGCCGACGCCGCGGCCCGCGCCTCGCGCTCCGCCGACCGCCCGGCCCACAGCGGCTCGACCGACAGCGGCTCGACCTACAACGGCCCGGCCACCGGCCGTGCGGCGGCCGCCGTGCAGTTCGCCTACGCGCAGCTCGGCAAGCCGTACGAGTGGGGCGCCACCGGCCCGTCCACCTTCGACTGCTCCGGTCTGACCGGCGCCGCCTGGCGCGCGGCCGGGGTCTCGCTGCCCCGGGTCTCGCAGGACCAGTGGAACGCCGGCCGGCACGTCGCGAAGGCCGACCTGCAACCGGGCGACCTGGTCTTTTTCTACTCCGACCTGCACCACGTCGGCCTCTACATAGGCAACGGCCAGATGATCCACGCTCCCCGCACGGGCGAGAACGTGAAGATCCTCGACATCGACTACATGCCCTCCTATCAGGGTGCCGTCCGCCCCTGACCCGCTCTCCCGCCCCGGCGGCAGGGGCCGCTCGGGGCGTACCCGTACGTACCCGCGGGTGGGTGGCAGGTGGGCGGGCAGGCCGTGCGGCGCCGGGCCGCTCCCGGTGGCGCGGGACCGGCGCGAGGCGAAGGGTGAGGCGTCGCCGCTTCCGCTTGTGCCCAGTTCCCCCCCGGGGTCTTCGGCCGTCCGGTGCCGCCTGCTGCCCTTTGGGGCAGTCCTGGTCCGGCGGTTGCCGGCGGGGCTGCTCCCGGTGCCGGCGTCCCGATCCGACTGTCCGTCAGAACCCCTGGCAGCGCGCGCAGATGGACCGACCGGCCCTTCGTTCGGGTGTTACGGCAGTGGCTGTCGATAGTCTTGACATGAACGCGCAACTTGGGCTTAACCTGTCGGGCACTACCCGCCAGTAGCGTCAATCTACAACCGGACAGCGGAATCGCGCGAGGGTGCCTCCGACCAATGCCACGAAGGCACTTCGCGATCGAAGGTGCCTCTGGCATTGCCACGGGGGTGCTTCGCGATGCGCTGCGCCGAGAGTCGTTCGTGCCCCCCCCGCCGCGCCGTCAGACTCACACCGGAGAGCCCATGAGGTCCGCCGCACCGCCGACCGCACCGCCGACCGCACTGCTGACCGACCTCGTCATCGGCCTCACGCCCTTCCACCAGCCGGACGCCGGGCTCGCCGAGGCCGTCTGCCGTGCCGGTGCACTGGGCGTGCTGGACCTCGGGGTGGGTGACCGCCGCGCACGTGAGGAACTCGCCACGCTCCGAGGGCGGTTCACCGGCCGGTTCGGTGTCCGGGTCGGCCCGGGCTGTCGGCTCACCCCCGGCGAACTGCGCCCGCCCGGCGGTGCCGGGCCGGACACCGTGGTGCTGGCCGGGGACGCCCCCGGCTGGGACACGGCCGAACTGGCCGGCGCGTACCGCCTGCTGGCCGAGGTCACCGACCTTGCGCAGGCGCTCTCCGCCGTCCGCGCCGGGGCGCACGGGCTGATCGCACGCGGCAGTGAGAGCGGTGGCCGGGTCGGCGAGTTGAGCACCTTCGTGCTGCTCCAGCAGCTGCTGGCCGCGCCGGGGATCGGGGTGCCGGTCTGGGCCTGCGGCGGCATCGGCCTGCGCACCGCCGCAGCGGCGGTGGCCGGCGGGGCGGCCGGAGTGGTGCTGGACAGCCAGCTCGCGCTGCTGGCCGAGTCGGCGGTGCCGCAGGAGGTCGCGGCGGCCGTACGAGGCATGGACGGATCCGAGACGGCGGTGGCCGACGGGCACCGGACGCTGGTGCGGACCGCTCCGGGTGGTTCGGCCGGCCCGCAGCTGATGGTCGGTCAGGACGGCTTCCTGGCCGCGAGATTCGCCGAGCGGTGGAGAACGGCCGGGGCAGCGGTCCGCGCCGTCCGGGAAGCCGTGCTGGACGGGCTGCGGGCGGCCGCGGTGCCGGGCGCGGCGACGGCGCTGCTCGGGGCCGGAGCACCGATGAGCCGGGCGCTGGGCACCGCACTGCCGGTGGTCCAGGGCCCGATGACCAGGGTCAGCGACCAGCCGGGCTTCGCGGCCGCGGTGGCCGGGGCGGGCGGCCTGCCGGTGGTGGCACTCGCGCTGGCCGGCCCGGAGCAGACCCGTGAGCTGCTCGGGCTGACCGCCGCCGCCGTCGGCGGACGGCCATGGGGCGTAGGGGTGTTGGGCTTCGCGCCGGAGGAGGTGCGGAGCGCCCAGCTGGCCGAGGTACTGGCGGCGCGGCCCACCCACGCGGTGATCGCGGGCGGGCGTCCCTCGCAGGCCCGGGTGCTGGAGGAAGCGGGTGTCCGGACCTTCCTGCACGTGCCCTCCCCGGGCCTGCTCAAGCAGTTCCTGGAGGACGGGGCCCGCCGGTTCGTCTTCGAGGGGTCGGAGTGCGGCGGCCACGTCGGACCCCGGCACAGCTTCCCGTTGTGGGAGGCGCAGTTGGCGGTGCTGGAGGACTTCCTGGCCGCCGCGCGGGACAGCCCGCAGGTGGAGCTGCTGTTCGCGGGCGGGGTGCACGACGAGCGTTCGGCCGCGATGGTGGCGGCGCTGGCCGCACCGCTGGCCGGCCGGGGGGTGGCGGCCGGGCTGCTGATGGGCACGGCGTACCTGTTCACCGAGGAGGCGGTGGCCCACGGCGCCGTCCAGCCGCAGTTCCAGCGGCAGGTGCTGGCGGCGCGCGGGACGGAGCTGTTGCAGACGGCGCCCGGGCACGCCACCCGGTGTGTCGCGAGCCCTTTCACAGCGGAGTTCGAGCGGACCCGGGAGCGGCTGCGGGCCGAGGGCGTGCCCGAGCGCGAGGTCTGGGAGCGGCTGGAGCACCTGAACGTCGGCCGGCTGCGGATCGCCAGCAAGGGCCTGGACCGGGTGGCCGGAGAACTCGCCGGGGTGGACGAGCAGGGGCAGTTGGAGCGGGGCATGTTCATGGCCGGCCAGGTCGCCGTGCTGCGCTCGGCCACCACGACGCTGGCCGGGCTGCACACCGCCGTCGGCACCGGCGCGGCCGGGTTCCTGGCCGCCCGGGCCGCCGGCCTGGTGGAGCGGCTGGGCCTGGCGCCGGAGCCCGTGGCGGAGCCGGAGCCGGCCCCGCTGGAGATCGCCGTGATCGGCATGGCCGGCATGTTCCCGGGAGCCCCCGACCTGCCCGCGTTCTGGGCGAACGTGGTCGGCGGAGTCGACGCGGTGACGGAGGTGCCGGTCGAGCGCTGGGACCCGGCGCTGTACCACTCGGCCGACGGCGCCCCCGGCAGCACACCCTCCAAGTGGGGCGGCTTCCTGCCGAGGATCCCGTTCGACCCGCTGGCCTACGGCATCCCGCCGGCCGCGCTCGGCAGCATCGAACCGGTGCAGCTGCTCGCACTGGAGGCGGCCCGGCGGGCGCTCACGGACGCCGGGTACGACGGCGGGGGAGCGGACGGCGGCCGGGAGTTCGACCGCGCCCGCACCAGCGTGGTGTTCGGCGCGGAGGCCGGCAGCGACCTGTCGAACGCGGGCGTGCTGGGCGCGGTGCTGCCGGCCTACCTGGGTGCTGTGCCGGAGGCGATCGCCGAGCAGCTGCCGAAGCTCACCGAGGACTCCTTCCCCGGCATGCTCTCCAACGTCATCTCCGGCCGGATCGCCAACCGCCTGGACCTGGGCGGCGCCAACTTCACCGTGGACGCGGCCTGCGCCTCCTCGCTGGCGGCACTGGACGTGGCCTGCAAGGAACTGGCCTCCGGGACCAGCGACCTGGCCCTGTGCGGCGGCGCGGACCTGCACAACGGGATCAACGACTTCCTGCTCTTCGCCTCGGTGCACGCGCTCTCGCCGACCGGCCGCTCCCGCCCGTTCGACGCGTCGGCGGACGGCATCGCGCTGGGCGAGGGGGTCGGCTGCCTGGTGCTGAAGCGGCTGGCGGACGCGGAGCGGGACGGCGACCGGGTGTACGCGGTGGTCCAGGGGGTCGGCAGCGCGAGCGACGGCCGCTCGCTCGGCCTGACGGCGCCCCGGCCGGAGGGGCAGCGGCTGGCACTGGAGCGCGCGTACCGCAGCGCCGGGACCGGCCCGGCCCGGGTCGGGCTGGTCGAGGCGCACGGCACCGGCACGGTGGTCGGCGACCGTACCGAACTCGCCGTGCTGACCGAGGTGTTCACCGAGGACGGCGCCGCCCCCGGGAGTTGCGCGCTGGGCTCGGTCAAGTCGCAGATCGGGCACACCAAGTGCGCGGCCGGCCTGGCCGGCCTGATCAAGGCCTCGCTGGCGCTGCACACCGGGATCAAGCCGCCCACCCTGCACCTGGAGCGGCCGAACCCGGCCTGGGAGGCCGACGGCAGCCCGTTCGCCTTCCACGCCGAGGCCCGCCCGTGGGCCGCCGCACCGGCCGAACGGCTGGCCGGCGTCAGCGCGTTCGGCTTCGGCGGCACCAACTTCCATGCGGTGCTGCGCGGTTACGACGGACCGACACCGGTGCACGGGCTCCAGGAGTGGCCGGCCGAACTGTTCACCTTCCGGGGTGCCGACCGGCCGCGGGCGCTGCGCGGGGTCGCGGAGCTACTGCGGCTGGCGGTGGCCGACGGCTCGCCCTGGCGGCTGCGCGACCTGGCGCTGGCCGCCTCCCGGCGGGCGGAGTCGGCACTCGGCCCGGTCCAGGTCGCCGTGGTGGCCTCGGACGTCGCCGAGCTGGTCCGGCTGCTGCGCGCCGCCGAGGCCGGAGCGGACGCCGACGGGCTGTACCTGGCCGGGGAGGCCGCCGGACAGCCCGGCGAGGT
This sequence comes from Kitasatospora kazusensis, assembly GCF_039529945.1. Taxonomy (NCBI): domain Bacteria; kingdom Bacillati; phylum Actinomycetota; class Actinomycetes; order Kitasatosporales; family Streptomycetaceae; genus Kitasatospora; species Kitasatospora kazusensis. The sequence continues at coordinate 149,007 of NZ_BAAANT010000003.1, forward strand.
GGCCTTCCTCTTCCCCGGGCAGGGCAGCCAGCGCCCGGGGATGTTCGCCGAACTGTTCGCCGCCTTCCCCGGGGTGCAGCGCCACCTGCGGCTCGGCGCGGCGTACGCGGACACGCTGTACCCGCCGCTGGCCTTCACCCCCGAGGCGCGGGAGGCGCAGCGCACCGCCGTGACGGACACCCGGGTGGCCCAGCCCGTGCTGGGGATGGCCGGCCTGGCGGCGTTCGAGCTGCTGGCCCTGGCCGGGGTGCGCCCGCAGCTCGCGGGCGGCCACAGCTACGGCGAACTGGTCGCGCTCTGCGCGGCGGGCGCGCTGGCCGCCGAGGACCTGCCCTCGCTCGGCGCCGACCGGGCCCGGGCGATCCTGGACGCGGTCGGCGAGGGCGGCGACCCGGGGGCGATGGCGGCCGTGGCGGCCGGGGCCGAGGAGGTCGAACGGGTGCTGGCGGCCGGCGGGCTCGCGGGCCGGGTGGTGGCGGCGAACCACAACGGGCCCCGGCAGACGGTGGTGTCCGGCGCGACGCCGGAGCTGGCGACCGCGATCGGGCTGCTGCGCGAGGCCGGGTACGGCGTGAAGCGGCTGCCGGTCGCGTGCGCCTTCCACAGCCCGCTGGTGGCCGGCGCGGGCGCGAACTTCGCCCGGGCGCTGGCGGCCCGGACGGTACGGGCGCCGGAGTTCCCGGTCTTCGCGAACCGGACGGCGGCCGCCTACCCGGCCGACCCGGCCGGGGTGCGGGCCGAGCTGGAGGCGCAGATCGGCGCACCGGTGCGCTTCGTGGCACAGGTCGAGGCGATGTACGAGGCGGGCGCCCGGGTGTTCGTCGAGGCCGGCCCCGGGTCGGTGCTGACCCGGCTGGTGTCGGCGGTGCTCGGCGACCGGCCGCACCGCGCGGTGCCGCTCGAAGGACGCCGCCGTGGCCTGCCCGGCTACCTCGACGCGCTCGCCGGGCTCGCCGTCGCGGGTGTCCCGGTGCGGACCGACCGGCTGTTCCGCGGCCGGGACGCGGTGGACGCGGGCCGGGCGCGCACACCGCGCCGGCCCGGCTGGACGGTGGACGGGCAGCTGGTGCGCACCGCTGCCGGAGAACTGCTGCCCGGTGCGCTCGCACCGGCCCGACCTGTACCGGAGGCGCTGATGACAGCCCAGGCACCGCACCCGAACGGCGATGCGCTGGTCTCGGAGTTCCTGCGCAGCAGCCGGGAGCTGATCGCGGCCCAGCGCGACGTGCTGATGACCTACCTCGGCGGCGCCGGACAGCTGCCCGCCCCGCTCGCCCCGGCCGCCGCGCAGCTGCCGGCAGTGGCCGCGGTACCGGTGCCCGCCGCGCTCGCCCTCACCCGGCCGGAGCCGGTGGCCGCAGCGCCGGTGGCAGCCGTGCCGGCCGTCGCGCCCGTAGCGCACGTGGCTCCAGTGGCGGCGCCGGTCGGCGAGGAGGACGTGCTGCGCGCGGTGGTGGAGGTGATCAGCGAACGCACCGGCTACCCGGCCGACATGATCGAGCCCGACCTGGACCTCGAAGCCGACCTCAGCATCGACTCCATCAAGCGCACCGAGATCATCGGCCAGCTCGCCCGCCGCCTCGGCGACGCGCAGGGGCTCGGCGCCCTCGGCGGGCTCGCCGACGAGCAGGTGGAGGAGCTCTCCCGGGCCCGCACCGCCGCCGCCATCACCGCCTGGCTCACCACCCGGCTCGGCGCGCCCGCACCCGCGCCCGCGCCCGCCCCGGCGCCAGTCGCTGCCACGGAGCCGGCCGCCGCCCTCGAACCCGGCACGGCCGAACCCGGCACGCCCGAGGCCGCCCGGCCCGAGGCCGTCCTGCCGGAGGCCGCGCCGCCCGTCGCGGGCCACGAGCCGGTCCGGCTGGCCTTCGAAGCCGTACCGCTCGCCGAGCCGGCCGGCGCCCCCGAGGCGCTGGCGGGCAGGCGCTTCGCCCTGCTGGGGGAGGACGGCCACGGCGTCGGCGCGGCCCTCGCCGCGCGGCTGACCGCCGTCGGCGCGCAGCTGCTGACCGTACCCGCGGGACACGAACTCTCCGCAGCGGACGGCCCGTTGGACGGCGTGCTGCTCCTCGACCCGCTCGCCGGGCACGGCGCACCGGTGCTGCCCGGCGGCGTGCCCGCGCTCCAGGCCGCACTGGCCCGCGCCCCCAGATGGCTGTTCGCCGTCCGCGCGGTGTCCCGGCCGGACCACGGCCGGGCGGACGGGCTGCGCGGGCTGTTCCGCACGCTGGCCCGGGAGTACCCGGACAGCTCGGTGCGGCTGGTCGAACTCGACCCGGCGGATCCGGCGCGGGCCGCCGGCCTGCTGCTCGCGGACCTGCTCGCGGACGACCGCGAGCCGGTGGTGCTGCACCGTCCGGCCGGGCGCCAGGGCCTGGCGCTGGTGGAGCGCGGCCTCGGGCTGCTCGGCAGCACGGGGGCGGGGCCCGCCGGTGACGGCGTGGCGGAGGCCGCCGCGCTGGGGCTCGACCGGGAGGCCGTGGTGCTGCTGGTCGGCGGGGCGCGCGGGATCACCGCGCGGTTCGCGGCGACGCTCGCCTCGGCCGGCCGCTGCCGGCTGGAGCTGCTGGGCCGTACCGCGCCGCCCGAGGGTCCGGAGGACCCGGCGACGGCAGGCGCCCGCGACCGGTCCGCGCTGCGGTCCGCGCTCGCCCGCCAGGGCGTACCGCTGCCCGAGGTCGACGCCGCCGCCTCCCGGCTGCTGGCCGGGCGCGAGGTCGCGGCGACCCTCGGCGAACTGTCCGCGCTCGGTTCGCAGGCCCGCTACCGGGCGGTGGACGCGGCCGATCCGGCGGCGCTGCGCCAAGCGGTCAAGGAGGTGTACGCCGAGTACGGCCGGCTGGACGGCGTGGTCTACGCGGCGGGCGTGATCGAGGACAAGGTGCTCGCCGAGAAGGACCCGGAGTCCTTCCGGCGGGTCTTCGCCACCAAGGCGGACGGCGCCAGGGCGCTGCTGGACGCGCTGGCCGAACTGCCCTCCGGGCCGGGCTTCACGGTGCTCTTCGGCAGCATCGCGGCCGCGCTGGGCAACCGGGGCCAGGCCGACTACGCGGCGGCCAACGACGCGCTGGAGGAGCTGGGCGCCCGCTGGTCGGACCGCACCGGACGCCGGGCGCTGACGGTGCACTGGGGCCCCTGGGCACCGGCGGGCGCGCACGGCGGCATGGTGTCCGAGGAGCTGGCCCGGGACTACGTCCGGCGGGGCGTCCGGCTGATCGACCCGGAGGCCGGCACCCTGGCACTGCTGCGCGAACTCGCCTGGGGCGAGCGGTCGGCGCGGGCCGTGGTCTACACCGCCTCGGGCTGGTGAGCGTCCCGATGCAGCGGGCAGCCACCCCGGTGGCCGTGGTGGGCATGGCCGTCCTGCTGCCGGGGGCCCCCGACCTGGCGGCCTACTGGCGGAACCTGGTCGAGGGGGTCGACGCGGTCACGGACGTCCCCGAAGGGCGCTGGGACGCGGACTACTACGATCCGGGCGGCGCCACCGGACCGGCCGCGCCGGACCGGCTCTACTGCCGGCGCGGCGGCTTCGTGGACGGGCTGGCCGAGGTGCAGCCGACCCGGTTCGGCCTGATGCCGAGCTCGGTCGCGGGCACCGAGCCCGACCAGCTGATCGCGCTCCAGGTGGCCGCCGCCGCCATCGCCGACGCGGGCGGCCCGGAGCGGCTGCCGGACCGCGACCGGATCGGGGTGGTGCTCGGCCGGGGCGGCTACCTGACACCGGGCCTGGTCCGGCTCGACCAACGGGTGCGCAGCGCGCACCAGGTGGTCCGCACCCTCGGCGAGCTGCTGCCGGACCTGACGCCGGGCCAACTGGAGAAGGTGCGGGCGGCGTTCACCGACCGGCTCGGCCCGGACCGGCCCGAGTCGGCGATCGGCCTGGTGCCCAACCTGGCCGCCTCCCGGCTGGCCAACCGGCTCGACCTGCGCGGGCCCGCCTACACGGTGGACGCCGCCTGCGCCTCCTCGCTGGTCGCCGTCGACCAGGCGGTCGGCGAACTGGCCACCGGCCGCTGCGACCTGGTGCTGGCGGGCGGCGTGCACCACTGCCACGACGTCACACTGTGGAGCGTGTTCGCGCAGCTGCGGGCGCTCTCGCCGAGCCAGCGGATCCGCCCGTTCCACCGGGACGCCGACGGCCTGCTGGTCGGCGAGGGCACCGGCGTGGTGGCACTCAAACGGCTCGCCGACGCCGAGCGGGACGGCGACCGGGTGTACGCGGTGATCCGGGGCACCGGCGTGGCGAGCGACGGCCGGACGGCAGGCCTGGCCAGCCCCGACCCGGGCGGCCAGGCCCGCGCCGTCCGGGCGGCCTGGCGGGCGGCCAGGCTCGACCCGGCGGCGCCCGGCGCGCTCGGGTTGCTGGAGGCCCACGGCACCGCCACCCCGGCCGGTGACGCGGCCGAACTCGCCACCCTGGCCGAGGTGTTCGGCCCGCCGGCCGGGGCGGAGCGGGCCGTGCTCGGCTCGGTGAAATCCATGATCGGCCACACCATGCCGGCCGCCGGCGTGGCCGGCCTGGTCAAGGCCGCGCTGGCCGTGCACCACGGCGTCCTGCTCCCCACCCTGCACTGCGAGGACCCGCACCCGGCACTGGCCGGCACCCGGTTCCGCACCATCGCCACCGCGCGGCCCTGGGAGACCGGCCCCGCCGGGGCGCCGCGCCGGGCCGGCGTGAACGCCTTCGGCTTCGGCGGCATCAACGCCCACGTGGTGCTGGAGCAGGCCCCGGGCCCCACCCGGACCGGCCGCCGCGCCGCCGTGTCCGTCGCCGAACCCGAACGGGTGCTGCGGCTGGCCGCCGACGGGCCCGAGCGGCTCGCCGACCTGCTGGCGGCCGAGGACTCGGCGCTGCTGGCCGCCGCCGAGGCGGAGCCGGCCGCCGGCGCGCCGCGCTGCCGGGTGGCGGTGGCCGACCCGACGCCGAAGCGGCTGGCCCTGGCCCGCCGGGCGGTGGCCCGGGGGCGGGCCTGGCGCGGGCGCGGGGACGTCTGGTTCTCGCCGCAGCCGCTGCTGGCGGCCGGCGGCGGCCGGGTCGCGTTCCTCTTCCCGGGCCTGGAAGGTGAGTTCGCCCCCCGGGTGGACGACGTCGCCGACCACTTCGGCCTGCCCCGCCCGCTCCCGGCGGACGCCGCCTCGGTCGGTGACGTCGGCCGCCACGGCGTCGGCGTGGTCGCCGTCGGGCGGCTGCTCGACACGGCGCTGCGCCGGATCGGCGTCCGGCCGGACGCCGTGGCCGGGCACAGCGTCGGCGAGTGGACCGCCATGATCGCGGGCGGCCTGTACTCCGGCGCCTCGGTGGACGCCTTCCTGGCCGCCTTCGACCCGGACTCGCTGCGTGTCCCCGGGCTGGCCTTCGCCGCGCTCGGCGCCCCCGCCGAGCGGGTGCTCGAAGCGCTCGCGACGCTCGACGGCATGTCCGAGGTTGTCCTCTCGCACGACAACGCGCCGCAGCAGTCGATCGTCTGCGGTCCGCAGCAGCCGGTCACCGAACTGGTCCACCGGTTCCGCGCCCGCGGCGTCCTCGGCCAGGTGCTGCCGTTCCGGTCCGGTTTCCACACCCCGATGCTGGCCCCCTACCTCGGCCCGATCCGGCAGGCCGCCGACCTGTTCGAGCTGCACCGGCCGACCGTGCCGGTCTGGTCCGGGACGACCGCCGCGCCCTTCCCGCAGGCCGAGGCGGCCGTCCGCGCGCTGTTCCTGCGCCACCTGCTGGAGCCGGTACGGTTCCGGCCGCTGGTCGAGGGGATGTACGCGGCCGGGTTCCGGGCGTTCGTCCAGGTGGGGACGGGGCAACTGGCCTCGCTGGTGGGGGACACCCTCGGCGAACGGGCGCACCTGGCGGTCGCGGCCAACTCCCCGCACCGCGACGGGCTGGCGCAGCTGCGCCGGGTGGCCGCCGCGCTCTGGGCGGACGGCGCCGAACCGGACGCGGCCGCCCTGCGGCCCGCCGCCGTCCGGCCCGCCGCGCCGCAGCGCCCGCACCCGGCGGTACCGCTGGACCTCGGCGGCGCGCTCGTCTCGCTGGACCCGGCCGTCCTCGGCGCGCTCCGCGCCGACCTGGCGTCCGCCCGCGGGACCGGGCCCGGCCTCGCCTCGCTCGCCGACCGCTCCCCGGTCGCCGCCGAACTGGACGCACTGCTGCGCGAGACCGAGCGGACGGCGGTCGAACTGATCGGCGCCGGCCGGCCGCCGACGGCGCCCGCCGCACCTGTGACCGCCGTGCCTGCGACCGCCGCACCCGAAGCCGAAGCCGGGCCCGCGCCCGTCAGCCGGCTCCGGGTCTCGCTCGACACCATGCCCTACCTGCTCGACCACTGCTTCTTCCGCCAGCGCCCCGGCTGGCCCGACCCGCTGGACCGCTGGCCCGTGGTCCCGGCCACCACCATCGTCCAGCACCTGGCGGACGCCGCCGAGCGGGCGGTGCCCGGCCGACTGGCCACCGGGCTCAGCGAGTTGCGGTTCGGGCAGTGGGTGCCGGCCGCCACCGGGCTGGACGTCGACATCACCCTGGAGCAGGCGGGCCCGGGCCGCCTCGCGGCCGCCTTCGGCGGATTCGCGCGCGGCGTGGTCGAACTGGCCGAGCGCCATGCGCCCGCGCCCGCCCCCTGGCCGGTCGACCCCTCGGCCGAGCGGACGCCGGAGCTGACCGCCGCCGGGCTCTACGACCAGCGGTGGATGTTCCACGGCCCGGCGTTCCAGGGGCTGACCGAGCTGACGGCCCTCGGGGAGTCGCACGTACGCGGTGTGATCACCGCACCGGCCGCCCCCGGCGCGCTGCTGGACAACGTCGGCCAGCTGCTCGGCTACTGGATCATGGCGACCCGGACCGAGCGGACGGTGGTCTTCCCGGTCGGCATCCGCCGGCTGCGCTTCTACGGCCCGCCGCCGCGACCGGGCACCGAGTTGCAGTGCCACATCCGCATCACCGGCCTCACCGACACCGTCCTCGAAGCCGACGCGCAGCTGCTGTCCGGCGGCGCCGTCTGGGCAGAGGCGCACGGCTGGCAGGACCGCCGCTTCGACAGCCACCCCGAGACCAGGCCGGTCGAACGCTTCGTCGAGCGCAACACTCTCTCCGCCCCGCAGCCCGGCGGCTGGGTGCTGCTGCACGAACGCTGGCCCGACCTCGCCTCCCGCGACCTGATCATGCGCAACCACCTCGGCACCGCCGAGCGGGCCCGGTACGAGCGGCAGCCGCCGCGCGGCCGCCGGGCCTGGCTGCTGGGCCGGATCGCCGTCAAGGACGCGGTGCGGCGCCTGCTCTGGCAGCAGGGCGAGGACGCGGTGTTCCCGGCCGAGATCGAGGTGCTCAACGAGGACTCCGGCCGCCCCCGGGTGGCCGGGCTGCACGGCCGGACGCTGCCGGAGCTGGAGGTGTCGCTCGCCCACCGGGCCGAGGCGGCCGTCGCGCTCGTCCGGCCGCGCCGACCCGGCGGCGGGCCCGGCGCCGGCATCGACCTGGAGGAGGTCGTCGAGCGCCCGGCGGAGACCCTGCGGGTCGCCCTCGGCCCGGCGGAGCTGGAGCTCCTGGAGCGGTGCCGGCGAAGCCACGGCGGCTCCGAGGCGCTCTGGTTCACCCGGTTCTGGGCGGCCAAGGAGGCGGCGGCCAAGAGCGAGGGCACCGGCCTGCGGGGCAGGCCGCGCGACTTCGCCGTGGTCGCGGCCGAGCCGTCCGAGCTGACGGTGCTGGCCCACGGACCGGCCGGGCCGCGCACCCACCGGCTGCGCTGCACCGGGCTCGGCAGCCCGCCCGGCCTGCCGGAGCGTACCTACGTCGTCGCCTGGACCCCGGCCGACGGCGACGACAGCGACGAGAGGACAGCAGCCAAGTGACCGTCAGCGAGCAGACCGTGGACCTGCAACCGCCCACCGAGCAGGAGGTCCTCACCGAGATCACCGCCATGCTGGCCGCCGTACTGGAGGAGTACGGCCTCGACGACGCCGAGGTCACCATGGAGTCCCGGTTCACCGAGGACCTCGAACTGGAGAGCATCGACCTGGTCACGCTGGCCGGGCAGCTCCAGGACCGCTGGGGCGACCGGATCAACTTCGCCGAGTTCCTGGCCGGCATGGAGCTCGACGAGATCATCGGCCTGACGGTCGGCCGGCTCGTCCGCCACGTGGTGGACCGCCTGCAGAGCGCCGGGCGGAGCTGAGATGGCCTTCCTGGACCTCGACGGGCTGCGCTGCCACGTGCAGCGGCTCGGCCCGCAGGACGGCCGCCCGCCCGCCGCCACGGTCGTCCTGCTGCACGGGCTGCTCACCGACAGCCTCGCCAGCTACTACTTCACCCTGGCCCCGGCGCTGGCCGCCGCCGGGCTGGACGTGCTGATGTACGACCACCGCGGCCACGGCCGCACCGCCCGGCCGCCGGCCGGCTACCGCCTGGAGCACTTCGTCGACGACCTGGAGGCGCTGCTGGACCGCCTGGAGATCACCGGCCCGGTCCAGCTGGTCGGCAACTCCTTCGGCGGCACGGTGGCGTTCGGCCTCGCCGCCCGGCGCCCGGCACAGGTCGCCGGCATCCTGGCGATCGAGTCCGAACCGGCCTCACGCGCCTGGGCGGTGAAGCTGGACGGCATCCTGCGCAAGGCCGAACGGCACCTGGCGGAGGAGGAGACGCTCGCCTGGGTCGCCGAGCAGCGCGGCCGGCACACCGCCAGGCTGGCCCGCTCGGCCGGCGCCCTGCTGGCCGGCACCTCGCTGGCCCGGGACATCCCCGCCAGCCTGCTGCCCGCCGAGGCCGAACTGCGCGCGATCCGCTGCCCGGTGCTGGCCGTCTACGGGACGGAGTCCGACCTCGCACCCCAGGCGGCCTGGCTGGACGGGCTGCTCGCGGACTGCCGGAGCACCTTCGTCCCCGGGCAGGAGCACTCCGTCCTGATCGAGGCCCCCGAGACCGTCCGCGCGCTCACGCTGTCCTGGCTGCGGGAGCACGGCGCCCGGCTGCGCGGCGGCGCGGCGCGGCGCGAGGTCGAGCGGAGCGTGCGGTGACCCGGTACCTGTGCGTCGTCCCGCCGCTGGTCGGCCACGTCAACCCGGCGGCGGGCGTGGTCGCCGAACTGGCCGCGCGCGGACACCCGACCGCCTGGGCCGGCCTGCCGGAGCTGCTCGGCCCGCTCGCCGGCCCGGACGCGGCGGTCTTCCCGTGCGAAGTCCCCGACTCCGGCCCCGGCGGTACGGCGCAGCGGCCGCCGGAGCTGCGCGGCCCGGCCGCGCTGAAGTTCCTCTGGGAGGACTTCCTGGTGCCGCTCGCCGAGGCGATGGCCCCCGGCGTGGCGGCGGCGGTGCAGCGCTTCCGGCCGGACGTCCTGCTGGTGGACCAGCAGGCGGTGGCCGGCGCGCTGGTGGCCGAGCGGCTCGGCCTGCCGTGGGCCACCAGCGCGACCACCTCGGCGGAGTTCACCGGCGCGCTGGACGGCATGCCGCTGGTGGACGCCTGGATCTCCGGCCTGCTGACCGGCCTGCGCGGGCGGATCGGCGACCCCGCCCGCACCGGCGACCCGCGCTTCTCCCCGTACCTGACCCTCGCCTTCACCACCCCGGAGCTGACCGGGCCGGTCACCGGGAAGGCCGGCCCGATCCGCTGCGTCGGCCCGGCCGTGGCGGCCCGCCGCACGGGGCCGCCCTTCCCCTGGCAGTGGCTGGACCCGGGCCGCGCGACGGTGCTGGTCACCCTCGGCACGGCCAACACCGACACCGGCGAGGCCTTCCTCACGGCCTGCCGGGAGGCGCTGCGCGCCCGCGCCGGGCGCCTGCAGGCCGTGATCGTCGACCCCGGCGCGGTGCTCGGCTCACCAGCGCCGGACCCGGACGTGCTGGTCCTCCCCTCGGTGCCGCAGCTGGAACTGCTGGAGCGCGCCGCCGCCGTGGTCTGCCACGCCGGGCACAACACGGTCTGCGAGGCCCTCTGGCACGGTGTCCCGCTGGTGGTCGCCCCGATCCGCGACGACCAGCCGGTGGTGGCCGGACAGGTGGTGGCGGCCGGAGCGGGCGTCCGGGTGCGGTTCGGCCGCACCGGCGCGGCCCGGCTCGGCCAGGCCCTGGACGCCGTCCTCGACGACCCGGCGCACCGGGACGCCGCGCGCCGCGTCGGCGCCTCCTTCCGCGCGGCCGGCGGCGCCACCCGGGCCGCCGACCACCTCGAAGCGCTGGCCGAAGCGCTGGCCGACCCCCGAAGCACCGCCTGACCCCCGAAGCACCGCCTGACAGGAGCGCCCGTGACCACCACCGAACCAGCCCCGGCCACGGCCGGCAAGGCGGCCGAGCGAGCCCGCCGGGTCGCCGCCCGCCGACCCGGCTACCGGGCCGAACTGGCCGACGGCACCGGCCGGTTCTTCGCACCACGGCGCACCGACTGCCCGTGGTGCGGCTCCGCCCGCCTGCGGGTACGGCTGCGCACCACCGACCTGCTCCAGCACAAGCCCGGCGGCTTCGTCCTGGACGAGTGCCAGGACTGCGCGCACGTCTTCCAGAACCCCCGGCTGACCGCCGAGGGGCTGGAGTTCTACTACCGCGACTTCTACGACGGCCTGGGCGAACAGCGGCTCGGCGGGGTCTTCGGCACCCGCACCACGGCCTACCGCAGCCGGGCCCGCTCGGTGGCGCCCCACACCACCGCGCCCGGCCGCTGGCTGGACGTCGGCACCGGCCACGGCCACTTCTGCGAGACCGCCCGCGAGGTCTTCCCCGACACCGCCTTCGACGGCCTGGACCTCAGCGAGGGCGTCGAACTGGCCGAGCGCAACGGCCGGTTGGCGCACGGCTACCGCGGCACCCTGCCCGCTCTCGCCCCCGGGCTGGCCGGCCGGTACGAGGTGGTGAGCATGTTCCACTACCTGGAGCACAGCACCGACCCGGACCGCGAGCTGGCCGCCGCCCGCGAGGTGCTGCGCCCCGGCGGCCTGCTGCTGATCGAGGTCCCGGACCCGCAGAGCCGCTACGCCCGCCTGCTGGGCCGGTGGTGGCTGCCCTGGCTCCAGCCGCAGCACCTGCACCTGATGCCGGCCGCCAACCTGCGCCGCCGGCTCGGCGAACTCGGCTTCACCGTCCTCCTGGAGCAGCACGGCGAACCGCACGACCCGGTGGACCTGCTCGCCGCCTGCTGGCTGCTGCTGGACGCGGTCGCGCCGCGCGAGGACGCGCCGTGGCTGCCGGGCGACCCGCCGGGACGGCTGCGGCGGGCGCTGCGCGGGGCGGTCTTCCTGGCGGGCGCCCCCGCGCTGCTGCTCGCGGCGCTGCTCGACCGGCTGGCCGCCCGGTCGGCCGGCCGCACCGGCCTGTCCAACGCCTACCGGCTGCTGGCCCGCCGGGAGTGATCCGCCGGGAGTGATCCGGCGGGGGTGATCCGCCGGTCCGGCCGGGGGTGCTCAGCGCCCCCGGCCGCCGCCGTTCCAGCGGATCGCCGCCGCACCGGCGAAGTCGCCCGCGTGGGCGAAGCCGCCCAGGACGACCAGGTCGCCGTCCTTGACCCGCCCTTCGCCGAGGGCGCGGTCGAGGGTGACGGGGATCGCCGCGCCGAACAGGTTGCCGCAGCTGTCGAAGGTGTCGGCGTGCCGCTCCGGCGGCAGCCCCAGCGCCGTCCGCCAGTTGTCCAGGAAGGTGCGGTTGGGCTGGTTGGTCACCAGCAGGTCGATCGCGTCGGCGGGCACCCCGATCCGGCCGCACAGCTCGGTCACCACCTCCGGCACCAGCCGGTTGCCGCGCTCCAGGACCTCGGCGACACCGGTCTCGGTGAAGCCGATCCGCAGCTGGGACGCGCCGGGCTCCCAGTACCGCCGGCCGTCGTCCAGCTGGGCCGTCATGTCACCGCCGTACGCGGGGAGTTGGCGGGTCAGCACGTCCAGGACGGGGGAGCCGGCCGAGGTGGTCAGGTAGCCGACCCCGCAGCCGTCGCCCGGGACGGCCGCCTGCGCCAGCCCGCGCACCTCGGACTGGGTGAACAGCTGTCCGGCGGAGCTCTGCGCGTTGCAGACCAGCGCCGTCCTGGCCTCGGTGGTGGTGAGGATCAGCCGGGCCAGTTCGATCATCTGGACGAAGGAGGCGCACCCCGCGTTGGCCACGTCGACCAGCCACCGGGGTTTCAGCCCCAGCCGCCGGGCCACCTCGGTGCCGGCCCCGACGAACGGTATGTCCGGGAGCTGACTGTGCGTCAAAAGTACGTCCACCGAACGGATCTCGGTCCGCCCGTGGCGCTCGATCAGCGGCTGCACCGCGCGCTCGACCATGTCCACGTTGGTCTCCCCGGCGGCCACGTGGTGCCGCCACGCCGGGATCCGGAACATCGGGCTGTCCCGGAGCCGGTCCTGCGCGCCGGGGTACCCGGTGTAGAACTCGGCGGGGACGGGCGGGCCGGGCAGGTAGCCCGCGACGTCGGTGAGGCCGACGGTGGTCACCGCACCACCGCCGTACGGGGAGCGGTGACCACCGGCAGGCCGCCCAGGTGGCGGTGCTCCAGGATCGCCTTGAGGTTCGCCAGCTCCACGGTGTGGCCGGCGTAGAACAGCCCCCAGTAGTCGCCCACCCACGGCCGGTCCGCCCGGGGTGCCAGCTCGGGCCGGGGGTTGCGGTCGTAGTGCGGGTGACGGCAGTTGGTCCAGGTGATCACCGAGCCGGGCCGGCCCAGCACCGTCCGCGCGGGCACCACCCGCATCAGGTACACCATCCACAACTCGTCGCCCTGGTCCCAGGCGCAGTGGAAGTCCACCGTCATCGCCTCGGCGTTGGCCGCCACCCGGCAGTAGATCCGGGTGTCCTGCTCCAGCAGGTCGTCGCCGACCCACAGGCCGGGCGTCCCGCTCGGCGCGAAGTTGCGCAGGCTGAACGTCCACTCCTCCAGGTGGTGGCCCTGGCTCAGGTACGCGTACGCCTGCTCCGGCGGGCAGTCGACGTAGGTCTGGATCGTGCAGTACTGCCCGTACAGCTCCTCGTGCGAGTACGTCGGCTTGCTCAACTCGGCGCAGCGTGCCAGCAGTTGATCCTGGTCGGTGTTCTCCGCCCGGATCAGGCCGGGGATGTCAGGCGACATGGACGGTCTCCTTGGTGTCGGTGGGATCGGCGCTCCCGGCGGCCCGGTGGCCGGCGCCCTCCAGGAAGGGCAGGAACGGCGGTGTCTCGGCGGGGTCGAAGTCCAGCGTGACGAACGCGGGCCCGCGCCCGGCGTTGCTCCGCAGCAGCGCCCGGCGCAGCTGCGCACCGTCGGCGGCGCCGGTCACGTCGAGCGCGGGGAACATCGCCGCCACGCCCGCGGCGATGTCCGAGCGGAGGAAGAGGTTGCCGGGGTGCCGCGTCCCGAGGAACACCTCGTCCCGGGTGGCGCACATGGCGTGGGCGTTGTTGTTGAACACCACGAAGGTCACGGGCGCGGCGTACTCGACGGCGGTGTGCACCTCCATCCCGTGCATGAAGAACGCGCCGTCGCCCGCGAGCACGTACGTCCGCCGCCCGGTGGCGAGCGCCGCGCCGATGCCGGCGCCGAAGGTGTAGCCCATGCCGCCCATCCCCACCGCCACCACGAACCGGCCCTCGCGCGGCGCGGGCAGCAGGTGGATCGCGGCGGCCCCGGCGTTCCCGGCGTCCACGAAGACGTGCGCGTCGGGCGGGAGGGCGGCGGCCACCGCGGCCACCGCCTCCGGGTACGAGGTGGGCCCGCGGCCGTCCCGCAGGTCCGGCAGCGGCGTGGGCCCGGCCTGCCGGGGAACGGCGCGCGGAGCGGCGTCGAGCCGGTCCGCCACCGCGCGCAGGGTCGGCCGGAGGTCGCCGCGCAGCGCGATCCCGGGCACGAACGGCGGCTCGGGGTCGATGCAGACCACCGGCTTCCCCGCCAGCTCCCGCTCCAGCCCGCCGCGGGCCAGGTCGGGCAGCCGGGTGCCGACCAGCAGGCAGACCTCGGCGCGGCGCAGGCAGTGGGCCACGTTCCGGTGCCCCATCACCCCGGCCACCCCGGCGAACCGGGGATCGCCGTTGTCGAACACGTCCTTGGCGTCGGGGGTGACCGCCACCCAGGCGCCGAGCCGCCGCGCCAGCTCGGCCAGCTCGGCCTTGGCACCGGCGGCGGCCACCCCTTCGCCGGCCACGACCAGGACCCGCCGGGCACCGCGCAGCAGCGCCACCGCGCGGTCCTGGGCCCGCTGCTGCGGCAGGACGGCCGGGGCCGCCGGACGCGGCGGCGCGGGACGGGCCTCGACCAGGGCCTGCTGCACGTCCTTGGGCAGCAGGAGCACGGCGGGCCCCCGCAGGCCGGTCCGGGCCGCCGCGAGCGCCCGCGCCAGCAGGTCCGGCAGCGAGTCCGGGGCGTCCACCCGGGCGCAGAACCGTGAGACGGGCGCGAACAGCTCCCGCGCGTCGAACGAGCCCGCCAGCCCGCTGGTGTCCTGGAACGCCCCGCGCCCCGCCGCCCCGGCGGGCGGCTGCCCGACCAGCGCCAGGACCGGCACCCGCGAGGCGTACGCCTCCGCCAGGCCCGGCACCAGGTTGACGGCGCCGCCCCCCGAGGTGGCCACCACGACGCCGATCCGCCCGGTGGCCCGGGCCTGGCCGTCCGCCATGGTGGCGGCGGAGAACTCGTGCTTGGCCACCACGGCCCGGATCAGGCCGGCCCGGTGCAGGGCGTCGTACAGGTCCTCGATGTTCGCGCCGCCGACGCCGAACACGTCCCGGACGCCCTCCCGGGCCAGTTCGCCCGCCAGCTGGTCGACGAGCCTGATCCTGCTGGTCACACGGGACTCCTGTCCGGCTGCTCGGGCCGCACGACGAGCCCGGCGGGCGTCAGGGCCTGGAAGCGGTGGCGGTACTCGTTCGGGGTGAGCTCCAGCGCGCGGCCGAAGGAGCGGAAGAACGTCTCGGTGGCCGGGAAGCCGCACCGGCGGGCGATCTGGCCGACGGGCAGTGCGGTGGTCTCCAGCAGCTTCCGGGCCCGGGCGATCCGCATCTGCTCGATGTACCGGGCCGGCGGCGTGCCGACCTCCTGCCGGAAGACCCGGGCGAAGTTGCGCAGGCTCATGTTGGCCCGCTCGGCGATCTCCGGTACCGGCAGCGGCTGTTCGAGGTGCTCCAGGATCCACTCCTGCGCGGCCCGGATCGGCGGCCGGTC
Organism: Kitasatospora kazusensis; assembly: GCF_039529945.1. Classification (NCBI taxonomy): domain Bacteria; kingdom Bacillati; phylum Actinomycetota; class Actinomycetes; order Kitasatosporales; family Streptomycetaceae; genus Kitasatospora; species Kitasatospora kazusensis. The sequence continues at coordinate 164,101 of NZ_BAAANT010000003.1, forward strand.
GGCGAGCTGGGCCTGGAGGATCGCGCTGAACTGGGACTGGCCGCCGTTGCGCTTGAAGAACAGCACCAGGAACCGGGCGATCTCCAGCGCGAACGCCGCGCCGTGGTCGGCCTCCACCAGGGCGAGCGCCAGGTCGATCCCGGTGGACACCCCGGCCGAGGTCACGAACCGGCCGTCCCAGACGAAGATCGGCTCCGGCTCGACCCGCACGTCCGGGTACCGCCGGGTCATCTCGGCGCAGTACGCCCAGTGCGTGGTGGCGCGCCGCCCCGCGAGCAGACCGGCCTCGGCCAGCAGGAAGGCCCCGCCGCACACCGACGCGACCCGCCGGGACCGCCCGGCCGCCCGGCGGATCCACGACACCAGCTCCCGGTCGCCCAGCGCCTCCTTGAGGCTCCAGCCGCCGGGCACCAGCAGGGTGTCGATCGGGCCGTCCCCCGCCGCCAGCGGCTCGGCGCCGACCAGCATGCCGGAGGAGGTCCGGACCAGCGGCGCGTCGGCCGAGACGAACTCGATCCGGTAGCCGCCGCCCGAGCCGGCGAGCTGCCGGTTCACGGTGTCGAACACCTCGATCGGTCCCGTCATGTCCAGCGCCTGGGCACCGGAGTAGAACACCACCACAACACGTCGCTCAGGCACGGTCACAGCCTGTATGCGGCGCCGGGTGGCGGCAATGACGGATGACTGACGAATTCGGCCGGGTGTTCGTGCCGGGGCCGGTGGGTGCTCGCTGACCAGCCGTCATGACGGAGAGTCAGTGGTTCGTGTGAGACGGGTCATACCCGGGGGCGGGTCGTCCGTAGGCGCCCGGGCCCCGGGGCCGGGCTCCGCAGCCGGGGTTCGCTGCCCGGATGGCGGAGCACGGCGCGGCCCCGGGCCGGGGGAGTCCGCAGGATGGCCGGGGGGCCACCGAAGGGAGCGAGCTGCGATGGACCGCTGCGGGCTGCCGGTCCTCGACACGGCCCTCTGCCACGGCCCGTGGATCGCCGGCGGCGCCTCGCTGGCCGTGACACCGGGAGCCCTGTGGCTGCTGGCCCTCGTGCTGGAACGCCGCCGGATGGGCCTGCGCGACGGCTTCCTGGCCGTCCTGCTGGGCGACCCGCTGCTGGCGGCCGCCGTCGCCCTGGGCGTCGCACGGCTGCGCGGAGCGCCACCCGCCGGGCCGGCCGCTCCGCCGTACGCCGCCGCCTTCCTCGCCGGGTGCCTCGGCTTCGGCCTGCTGCAGTGGCGGGCCGAGCTGCGCAGTGGCTTCTTCACCCGCGCACAGGCCCTGGCCCCGACCAAGATCTGGCACCAGCTGGCCGTCTACCCGCTGCTCGGCTACTGGCTCTGGACCGCGGTGGTCGGCGCCCTGGCCGCCCCGGACCCGAGCCGGGCCGACCTCGCGACCGAGACCCTGATGCTGCTCTGCGTCCTGGCCTGGATCGCCAGCAACGTCTACGACCGCCGCCGCCCCAAACTCGGCCACCCGCCGTACGACTGGCGCCGCCTGCGCCCGCGCCCCCGCCCGTGGCCCCCCGCCTCCACCACCCTGCGTGCCCACCGCGCTGCCGACCCGGACGGGCCCCGACCCTGACCCCGCGCCGCCGCGCCGCCGCGTCCCCGAGCCCCCGCGCGGAGCGGTGCCCGGCGCGGGGGCCGGTGGATCAGAGGCCGAGCAGGCGCTGCTTCGCGGAGCTGAACTCCTCCGGGGTGAGCACTCCCTGGGCCTGGAGCGCGGCGAGGCGCTCGATCTGCGCCGGGATCGAGTCGTCGGCGGGTGCCGGGGCGGTCGGCGGCGGTGCGGCGGGCGGCGGGGGCTCCGCCGCCTGGTACTGCTGCTCGGCGCGTTCCTGCTGGCGGGCCGCGACGCGGCCGCTGACGGCGGTGGCCGTGCCGGCCACGACGGCGGTGCGGGCGGCCGTGCCGAGCAGGCCGGGCCGGCCGGCCCGGGCGAGAGGGCGTCGGATCATGGCGGGCTCCTCGGGGGAGGGACTGGTGCGCGGCTACGCGGCCGCGGCCGCGATGCTCTGTTCCACGACGGCGGCGGGGATGCGTTCGTGAGTGACGAGGACGCCGTCCGCCGCGCGGACGGCCCTGGCCAGGTCCGCGGCCCAGCTGTCCTCCCAGACCACGATCGCGGCGGAGTTCCCGGCCGGGATCTCCTCGGCGACGAGCTCGATGTCCTCCAGGCTGAGCAGCCCGGCGATCTCGCCGTCCAGGTCGGTGAACTGGCGGGCCTCCTGGGCGTCGAGGGCGTCGAGTTCGAGGATCTCCAGGGTGCCGTCGGCGTCCCGCTTGATGAAGGTCAGGTCGATGATGCGGACGATGCCCTTGCTGATCAGCTTGTCCAGTTCGGTGGCGATCTCGCCACGGAACCGGTTCCCGGGGAACGCGATGACGGCGTATTCGACCGGTCCGAGGTGGGCGAGGTCCATGCGGTCTCCTCGTGGAGTGGGCCGGACGCTCCCGGCGGTACTCGCGGCAGTGCTCGCGGCGGCCGGGCGCCGCCGGTGAGCGTCATGGGTTCTCTGCCCTCATCCTCCGCCCGCTTCGCGGAGGCGGCCATCCCGAGGGTTCGCGCACCGGGCACCCGGGGTGGTGGCCGCCCCGCGGACCCGGGCCGGGCCGCGCGGCGGCCACCACCCCGGGCAGCGGTCAGCCCTCCTGTCGGGCGGTGGTGAAGGCGGCCAGCGTGGCGGCGATGTCGGCCTCGGTGGCGGCTTTGTCGATGCCGAGGCCGTTGAGCACACCGGTACCGGCTTCCAGCTCCAGCAGGGCGAGCAGCACGTGCTCGGTCCCGACGTAGTTGTGGCCCAGTCGCAGCGCCTCCCGGAAGGTGAGCTCCAGCGCCTTGCGGGCCCCGGCGTCGTACGGGATGAGCTCGGGCAGCTCCCCGGCCGCCGGCGGCAGCGTGGCGGTGGCGGCCCGCCGGACGTCCTCCAGGCTCACCCCCTGGGCGAGGAGCGCCGCCGCCCCGAGCCCCTCCGGCTCGCTCAGCAGCCCGAGCACCAGGTGGACGGGGCCGATCTCGTCGTTCCCCGCCGCGCGCGCCTCGTTCTGCGCGGCCACCGCCACGTTCCTGGCCCGGGGGGTGAACCGGCTGAACCCCTGGCTGGGGTCGAGGTCCGACGGCTCGCCGGGGTTCTTGGGGACGAAGCGCTTCTGGGCCGCCTGCTTGCTGACCCCCATGCTCCTGCCGATGTCGGTCCAGGAGGCGCCCGAGCGCCGGGCCTGGTCGACGAAGTGGCCGATCAGGTGATCGGCCACGTCGCCGAGGTGGTCGGCGGCGATGACGGCGTCGGAGAGCTGGTCGAGCGCGTCGGGGTGGACCTTCTTGATGGCCTCGATCAGGTCGTCGAGGCGGACCGGGTGCGTCGAACGCAGTGGATTCGTCATGCGTCAACTCTAGGTTGACGCTCAAGCATCGTCAACCCATGGTTGACGATGCTTCGAGTCCGGAGCCCCTCGTGGCGCGGCGCCGTTGCAGGGCGCCGTCCGTCGCTCCAACAAATGTACGAATGATAGGCATATTAACTGAAGAATCCACCGTTCAGGACAAACGCATTCTTCAGCCCCTAGTATCGAGGCGAGCGCTCGACAACGGCTCGATTGCAATTGCCTCCCCCGGGTGGCGAAAAGATATTTGATTGCTGCGTAATGGCGTGCGAACCGAACCGCGACGCGCGAAAACCGGAATGGCGCCGGGGTTCGCGCACACCCGCATCCGGCCGTGTGCCGGGTGGGCGGCGGCTGTCGCCCATGCTCGCGGTCACGTCGCCCGAAAGACTCGGCAACTTTATTGAAGGAGTGGTCAATGCCCGGTACGGGATTCTCCGCCAAACCACGGTCGTGCCCGTCCGCCCGTCGGGCGAGGCCGCTTTCCGTGGCCGCCGGGTCCGAATCGACGTCGCCGAACGGCGGCCTCGCGGTGGTGCGGCCATGAATTCGAACGCGCTCGAAAAGATTCTGAGAGGCCCCAGCGGACTCGGCACGTCCGGCCTGAACCCGCTCGACTGGTCGGCGCCGGACACGGCGGCGGAGCCGCCGGAGGGCGCGACGGCGGTCGGGGCGGCGGTCGGGGCGGAGGGCGCGACGGTGCCGCAGGGCCCGGTGCCGCCCGAGCGGGACGGAGCGCCCGAGCCGGGCCGGCCGATCCCGGGCCTCTACTACCACCCCGTCCCCGAGCCCGACCCCGAGCGGGTGGCCGAGGTGAGCCGGCGGGTCAAGGCCTGGGCCCTGGACGAGGTCCAGCTGTACCCGCCGGAGTGGGAGGACCAGTTCGACGGGTTCTCGCTCGGCCGGTACCTGGTCGTCTGCCACCCGGACGCCCCCAGCATCGACCACCTGATGCTCGCCACCAGGCTGATGGCGGCCGAGAACGCGCTGGACGACCTCTACTGCGAGGACCACGGCGGTTCACCGGTCGGCCTCGGCGGCCGGCTCCTGCTGGCGCACACCGCGCTCGACCCGCTGTACACCACGGAGGAGTACCGGCCGCACTGGGAGGAGTCGCTCCTCGCGGACGCCCCACGGCGCGCCTACCGCTCCGCGATGGACTACTTCACCGAGGCCGCCACGCCCGCCCAGTCGGACCGGTTCCGGCACGACATGGCGCGCCTGCACCTGGGGTACCTCGCCGAGGCGGCCTGGGCGGAGACGGAGTACCGCCCGCAGGTGTGGGAGTACCTGGCGATGCGCCAGTTCAACAACTTCCGCCCCTGTCCCACCATCACCGACACCGTCGGCGGCTACGAACTCCCCGCGGACCTGCACGCCCTGCCCGCCATGCAGCGCGTCATCGCGCTCGCCTCCAACGCCACCACGATCGTCAACGACCTCTACTCGTACACCAAGGAGCTCGCCGCTCCGGGGCACCACCTCAACCTGCCGGTGGTGATCGCCGAGCGTGAGGACTGCACCGACCGCGAGGCCTACCTGAAGGCGGTCGAGGTGCACAACGACCTGATGCACGCCTTCGAGTCCGCCGCGGCCGTGCTGGCCGCCACCCGGCCCGATCCGGCGATGCTCCGCTTCCTGCGCGGCGTGGCCGCCTGGGTGGACGGAAACCACCACTGGCACTGCACCAACACCTACCGCTACAGCCTGCCCGATTTCTGGTAACCAAGGAGCTGACCGAAGTGACCACGATGGACATCACCCCTGCCACCGGCACCACGCCCGCGATCCCCGGCCCGGCGACGCCGTACCAGGACGACATCGCCCGCTACTGGGACCAGGAGGCCCGCCCGGTCAACCTGAAGCTCGGCGACGTCGACGGCCTCTACCACCACCACTACGGCATCGGGGACGTCGACCAGGCGGCCCTCGGCGACCCCGGTGACAGCGAGCGGGAGAAGAAGGTGATCGCCGAGCTGCACCGGCTGGAGTCCGCCCAGGCCGACGTGCTGCTCAACCACCTCGGCCATGTCCCGCGCGACGGCATGCTGGTGGACGCCGGCTGCGGCCGGGGCGGCTCGATGGTGATGGCGCACCAGCGCTTCGGCTGCCGGGTCGAGGGCCTCACCCTCTCGGCGAAGCAGGCCGACTTCGCCAACCAGCGGGTCCGCCAGCTCGGCATCGACTCGCACGTCCGCTCGCAGGTCCGCAACATGCTGGACATGCCGTTCGAGACCGGCTCGGCGGCCGGCTCCTGGAACAACGAGTCCAGCATGTACGTGGACCTGGACGACCTGATGGCCGAGCACTCCCGCGTCCTGTCGGTCGGCGGCCGGTACGTGACCATCACGGGCTGCTGGAACCCGGTCTACGGGCAGCCCTCGAAGTGGGTCTCGCAGATTAACGCCCACTTCGAGTGCAACATCCACTCCCGCCGGGAGTACCTGCGCGCGATGGCCGACAACCGCCTCGTCCCGCAGGCCGTCATCGACCTCACCCCGGACACCCTGCCCTACTGGGAGCTGCGGGCCACCTCCTCGCTGGTCACCGGCATCGAGGAGGCGTTCCTGGAGTCCTACAAGGACGGCTCCTTCCAGTACCTGCTGATCGCCGCCGACCGGGTCTGACCGGCCCCCGCACACGGCGCTAGGGCGCCCCGGACCAGTGATGTCGACAAGTCGTCACCGGTTCGGGGCGCCGCTGCGCGCTCTTCCCGCCCTGCTCCGGACCGGTGCGGTCCGGAGCAGGTGCGGTCCGTGGCCGGGGGTGCCGGCCGTCAGCCGCTGATGCTCGTGGCGCCGGTCTCGATGTGGCCGGTGACCCGGCGGGACCAGCCGGTGTCGCCGCTGACCGTGACCGTGAAGTCGTACCAGCCCTGGGCGACGGACACGGCGTTGAAGTAGTCCGAGGCGGTGGCCCCGGGGGCGACCTGGTAGGTCCAGGTGCCGCTGCGGTAGTTGTTCGAGGTGACGGTGAAGGTGACGGCAGCCGTTCCCGTGTTGGTCATGGTGAACCAGAGCGCCTGCTTGCCGGTGTCCGGCGCGGGGGCGTACGAGGTGGTGGCCTCGGCGGTCTTCCCTGCGGCGGTGGCGTCGCCGGTGAAGTGGCGCAGGAAGCGGTTGGGGCCGACCACGGTGAGGTCGTACTGCCCGTTGCCGTAGGTGGCGCCGATGTTGAAGAAGTCGCGGGCGCTGCCGTCGGTGCCGGCCGAGGCGTTGTACGGGGCGACGGTGTACTGCCACGGGCCGCCGGTGCGGTGAGCATTCGCGTAGATCGAGTAGTGCGCGTAGGCGGTGGCCTGCGGGCCCTGGTTGGCCATGTCGATCCAGAGCAGGATCTTGTTGTCGGCGTCGTACTCGATCCGGTCGACCCAGGCGTTCGGCTGGTAGGGCAGCGCGCGGGCGGGCTTGGTGCCGCTCTCCTGGGAGGGCATCGCGTTGTTGCCCGGGCTCGGGTTGACCTGCACGTTCGCGGTGGCCTGGCTGATCGTGGCGCTGGTGTCGGGCAGGGCGGGGAGCCCGTAGACGGGCCTGGTGAAGTCGAAGGCGCCGGTGAGGTCGCCGCAGACCTGGCGGCGCCAGGCGCTGATGCTCGGGCAGACGGCCGGGGTGCCGAGGGCGGCGGTCCAGGTCTCCAGGAAGCGGATGACGCTGGTGTGGTCGTAGACCTGGGAGTCCACGTAGCCGCCGCGGGTCCACGGGGAGGCGATGACCATCGGGACCCGGAAGCCGAGGCCGATGTTGGTGCCGGAGTAGAACTCGTCGGGGGTGCCGGTGGGTGCCACGGGCGGCGGCACGTGGTCGAAGAAGCCGTCGTTCTCGTCGTAGTTGAGGAACAGGGCGGTGGAGTTGAAGGTGGCCGGGTCCGCCGCCAGGGCCTGCAGGACGAGGTTGACGAAGTGCGCCCCGTTCTCCGGCGGGCCGTCGGGGTGCTCGGAGAAGAGCTGGTTGGCGACCACCCAGGAGACCTGCGGCAGCGTGCCCGCGACCGCGTCGGCCTTGATCGCGGCCGCGATGTCGTCCGGCGTGGAGCCGGTGCTCCGCACCGATGCCATGCCGCGCTGGGCCAGCGGGCTCGAACTCGCAGCACCGGTGAACTGGTTGAAGTAGGCCAGCGCGTTGTCACCGAAGTTGTCGGAGGCGTTCTGGTAGACCTTCCAGCTCACCCCGGCGTTCTGCAGCGCCTCGGCGTAGGTCTGCCAGTGCAGGCCGCTCTCGCTGCCGCCGTCGTAGGCCGGGCCGCCCGCCGTGGCGTTCGGGTCGATCGTGCCGGACCACAGGTAGGTCCGGTTGGGGCCGGTGGCCGACAGGATCGAGCAGTGGTAGGCGTCGCAGATGGTGTAGGCGTCGGCCAGCGCGTAGTGGAACGGGATGTCCGAGCGGTTCATGTACCCCATCGTCCGCGGCGAGCCCTTGGCGGCGATCCAGGAGTCCATCTTCCCGTTGTTCCACGCCTGGTGCTGGGTGGACCAGGAGTGGTCGAGGGAGCCGTCGCACTGGGCCAGCGTCTCGCCGCTGCTGCCCCACCACCAGGTGCTGGTCCCGCTGAGCTGCCACGGGTACTGCCGGCCGCTGCCGTTGGCCTGGTTGAAGACGCTGTTGCCGTCCGGGAGTTGGATGGTGGCACGGTCGCCGAATCCCCGTACGCCGCGCAGCGAGCCGAAGTAGTGGTCGAAGCTGCGGTTCTCCTGCATCAGCACGACGACGTGCTTGACGTCGCTGATCGTCCCGGTGGTGGCGGCCGCCGCGCGGGGCGCGGCGCCGGGCAGCGAGTCCAGGCCGATGGCGGCGCCGAGTGCGGCGGCGGAGCCGAGGAAGGTGCGGCGGGTGACGGGCGACACGTGGGGCCTCCTGGAAAGAGGTACATACAGCTTCTGGCTAGGGGACTGTCGGCCAGCCAGATGTCTACCGGCCGGTAGCACGGTAGCGGGGAGATGAAGTGGCGTGAACACTTGACGCCGGGTCGTCATCGATCAGCAACGTTCGCCGGCCTGCGGGCGCCGTGCCGGTCGGACGGAGTCCCGGCCGCCGGGCGCGGCGTCCGGGCGCGGCTGCCCGGACGCCGTCCTCCCGGCGGAGGCGCTCAGGTGGTGCTGTACCGCGTGGTGCACACCCAGGTGATCCAATTCCCGCCGCCCGCATGGGAGATCGCACTGTTCTCGGCTTCGGTCTCGGTGGCACCGCTACCGCCCCAGTACTGGCGGGTGCCGGGGTTGTACGCGATGGCGCCGCAACTGTTGACGAAAGACACCAGGACCTTGCAGTCGGTGCGGGGGCACTTGTTCAGCGCCGCCTGATCGGCGGCGGCCACGGCACTGTAGTCCCAGGCTTTGCCGGTACTGCCGTCGCGGCTGACGGCTATGGCGCCGTAGTAGTTGGGCCTCGGCGGTGGAGGTGGTGGAGGTGGCGGAGGTGGAGGTGGCGGTGGCGGAGGTGGAGGTGGCGGAGGTGGCGGAGGTGGAGGTGGCGGTGGTGGCGGTGGTGGCGGTGGAGGTGGCGGAGGTGGAGGTGGTGGCGGTGGCGGTGGCGGTGGTGGCGGTGGTGGCGGGACGGGGAGGTGTGTAACGGGCGGAACGGAGAACAGGTCGTGCGGTGGCGTGAAGACGTGGGCGAAGGGGGAGGCGGCGGGCGGCCTGGTTGCGGCCTGCGGACTGCCCGAGTGGTGGCCGGCCAGGACGGCCGCGACCCCGACGGCCACCAGGACGACCGCCCCGGCCGCAACGCCGCCACCGCCGGTGCGGCCCGGCGGGCGCTGGGCAGGGCGCTGCGGCGGTGGACCGGGCCGGACCGGAGGGGGCAGCGGAGGTTCCTCGGGCTGCGGCCCGACGTTCCGGTTGGTGGGGATCGGGTCAGGCATCCGGACGACCACCGATCCCGGTGCGGCCGACGGCCGGTGGCGGGGCCGACGCGGTCGCACTGTGCAGCGGCGAGAGATCGGCCAGAGCGGTCACACCGTCGGCCCCGCAGGTGGGGCACGCGTCGACGGGTCCGGCTGCGACGGGGAGGAGAGAGGGGGTGAGCACATCGCAGAGCGTGATCGCCGGCACCGGGCCCGCGTGTGCGGTCGGCGTCGTGCCGGAGAGCAGCTGTACGGTCTGCGCCACCAACAGCGAGGCGACCAGGCCGTTCAGGAACACCACCGAGGGTGCCGGTTCACGGGTGCCGTAGCCGTGCGCGATCTCCCGGGACCGGATGTGCTGGGGCGCGAGGTCGAAGGCCGCCCGGCGCGCGTCGATGAAGCCCCGGCACTCAAGGCAGCCCAGCCCGGGCAGGACGGCCTGGACCTGTCCGCCGAGACGGCTGACCCGGTGTGCGTCGTCGAGGCGCGCACCGCTGCCGGCGTCGAGGTAGGGGATGACGTACTGGACGGCGAGCTGGTTCAGGACCAGCCGGGCACCGTGGCTGTCGACACAGCCCAGGACGAGGTCCGCCGCGCGCACCGGGCCCAGCGCGTCGGAGCTCAGGATCGAGTCCTGCACCGTGTCCACGGTGCACGCCGGTGCGACGGCACGGACCAGGTCGGCGTACACCTCGACCTTGGGCCGCCCGACGGCCGCCTCGGTCGCTCCGATCAGCCGGTTGAGGTTGGAGGGTTCGACCGTGTCCGGGTCGACGAGGACGAGCCTGCCGACCCCGAGGTGCGCGCACTCCAGCGCGGTGAAGGAGCCCAGCCCCCCGAGCCCGACGATCGCGACGGTCGTCTCCGCCAGCTGCTGCTGGGTCTCCCGACCGATCAGCGGGATCTGCCGGTCGTAGCGCTGGTCGTCGGCGGCTCCGCCGCTGTCCTGGCGGTGCCGCCCCCATGCCCGCCGGCGCGGTGCGGTCGGTGCGGTCGGCGGTGCGGTCGCCGCGCTGCTCGTCGGGGTGATGCGCAGCAGCTGTGGGGCGTCCACCCGGCCGCCGACCGCGCCGACCGCGCCGACCGCGCCGAGCACGCGGACCCGGTGGATCGGCCGGATGCTCGCCGACTTCCGGTCGTAGTAGTGGGCGTCGAGGTGCGACCGGCCGAGCACCATCGTCGCGTGCAGGGCGTTCTCGGGCAGCAGACCGGCCACCCGGGGCATCTTCGCCCGGTCGCTGGACCAGTCGACGCCGCTGAAGGTCGTCCCGGAACCGTGGTCGAAGGGGTGGGAATGCGCCTCGATCAGGCTCCACCCCTCCTGCCGGCAGCGGGTGAGGGCGGCCGCGACGAAGTCGGCGGTGGGCGCGATGGCCACCGGCGACCGGTGCTCCAGGTCCTGCGGCCGGGCCGGGAGGATCTCGCGGACGGTCAGCCGTACGCCTGCCGGGGAGTGGACCGGCGCGGCCAGGGCGAACGCGAGCCCCTCGTCGACGCCGGGGGTGCCGGGGGCACTCGGGGCACCGGGGGCGCCGGGGATGCTGCGGGTATCGGGATCCGGTACCGCCTCGAACAGGTGCCGTCGGAGGAGCTCCCACTGCGGGCCCGGGAAGACGATCTCGACATTCACGGTCATCCTCCGGCGAGCCGCTGGCGGTCGCGGAACACGGCCGCGATCAGGTCGAGGTAGGAGAGCAGGTTGTGCCCTTCCCGAATGCGCAGGCCGCTCGAAGGGAGCCAGGACGTCACGTGGATGCAGAAGTGCCCCCACCCCTTGGTGGTGTAGCTCCGGTCCGCGAGGCTGGAGCCGCCGGAGGTGAAGAAGTGCTGGATCGCGCGGCCGTCGGACGTCCTGAGGTCGCGGTCGGTCCAGAACCACTGCGGGGCCACCGACGGGTACCCGGGGTTGCCGTGCGGGACGTCGATGAGGATCTCGACCTGCGGCCTGTTCCAGCCGCCCGGTACCGGGAACCTGCCGATGTGCACCCAACTGGCGTCCTGCCGGTCGAAACTGACGTCGCGATAGCGCTGGGCGAGCAGTTGCACCTCGGCCTGCAGCCGGCTCCTGCGGCGGCCGGCCGCGCTCAGGTCAGTGGCCATACTGGTAGCGGGGCACGATCGTCACGTCGGTCACCTCGGACGGCAGGGGATCCTGGTCGGGCAGCCGCAGGATCTGGCCGTTCGGCATCGTCACCATGACCCAGTCGTCCCCGTTGATCCCGGCCGCCTCCTTGAGATGCGCCCCGATCGGCCGGTCCTCCCGCACGTCGACCACTTCACCGTTGATCACGTATCGTCCCATCTCCTGCTTCCCCGCTGCTTCTCGCATCCGGCCGGATGACCCGCCGGTCCCGCTGCTGTCACCGTCCAGCTCAGCAGAGCGGCTGGGCGCGGCCAGGGCGGAAACCGGGCGAACCTGAGCGCCGCCCGGTCCGCCGCTCCGGGCGAGGGCCTGCACTGTCGCTTCGGCCGACGATTCCTGATGGGCCGTCGGGAAACATCAACAGGGCTGGCGGATCTTCTGGTTGACACTCCGTCAGAAGTGCTACCCGCTGCGCGCGGGCGCTTCCCGGCGCCTTTACGGCCGGGAGGGACCGGCGGTATCCGACCGGCCACGGACCCGGGAACACGCCCGCACCGCGCGAGCCGGGCGGCCGACGCCCTCCGTGCCGTCCGGCGCGCGAGGGCGATTGACGGCCGCCGCAGGCGCCTCTACGCTACGGAAGGTAGTGATGGCGTAAGGAAGCTGGTGAGACTCCAGCACGGTCGCGCCACTGTATGCGAGCCGCCTCCGGGTGGTCCGCGAGTCAGATACGGCGCCATCACTCGCTCCACTCGAAAAGCGGGACGCACGATCCCCTGAAGGAGGCTCAACTGTGAGCAGTATGTCCGGCCCTGCCGCCCTTCCCATCCCGGTGGTCATGCCGGCGTCGAAGGCCGTGTTCTGGCTCATCGGCACCGCGCTGATCGCGCTGATGGTCTACTACTTCATCGGCGTCGACCAGGGTGCCTACTCCGTGTTCGGCAAGGACATGCACATCCACGAGTTCGTTCACGACTCGCGGCATTTCCTCGGCTTCCCCTGCCACTGACGAGCGGAAGCAGCGAACAACCAGACATGGAAAAGAGACTCATCCTGCGCGGCGTGATCGCCGGCGCAGTAGCAGGCCTGCTCGCGTTCCTCTTCGCGCGGGTCTTCGCCGAACCGCAGATCGCCGCGGCGATCGACTACGAGAGCGGACGCGACGCCGCGCAGGGGGTGCTGGACAAGGCCGCCGGGCTGCCGATGGACATGGGCGGCCCCGACATCTTCAGCCGGACGATCCAGGCCAACATCGGTATCGGTGTCGGCATGGTCCTCTTCGGTACGGCGATGGGCGCACTGTTCGCGGTGGCCTACGCCGTCTGCCTGGGCCGGACGGGCAAGCTGCGTCCGCGCGTCCTGGCGATGCTGGTGGCGTTGGGCGGGTTCCTCGGCATGTACTTCGTGCCGTTCGTCAAGTACCCCGCCAACCCGCCGTCCATCGGACACCCCGAGACGATCCGTGACCGGGGCAACCTGTACCTGGCCATGGTCCTGTGTTCCATCGTGTTCCTGGTCGCGGCGGTCTGGCTCGGCAAGCGCCTGCAGGCCCGCTTCGGGAACTGGAACGCCACCCTGCTGGCCGTCGGAGCCTACGTGCTGGCCATCGGCGTCGTCATGGCGCTGCTGCCCTCGCTCGGTGAACTGTCCGACAACGTCCAGGAGTACGGTCACCACGCGACCGAGACCCCGCTCCCGCTGACCGACGCCAAGGGGGCCATCGTCTACCCGGGCTTCCCGGCGGACACCCTCTTCAGCTTCCGCTTCTACTCCGTGGCGGCGCAGTTGCTGCTGTGGGCCGTACTGGGCCTGGTCTTCGGGCCGATGGCCGAGCGCCTGCTCGCCCCCGGCGCCAAGGCCGCCAAGGCAGCCAAGGCGACGACCCCGACCACCGGCCCAGAGCCGGTCGGCGCGGTATGACACGGACGGCACCGAGGGCCGCGACGCCGGACAGGGTCGCGGCCCTCGGGCCTTTCTTCGCCTACCGCACCCACGCGGCGCACCGGGCCGACGGGTCATGGCGGCCGATGGCCGAACTCCTGGACGATCCAGCGGTGTTGCGAGACCGGGTGGCCACCGTCCGCGGCCACCTCGCGGCGGCGGGCGGTCAGCCGCCGGAGGCCGTCGAGGAGCGCGTGGCCGCCTCGGTGACCCACCTGGGGCTGGTCGCCCGGCTGGCATCACCGGCGTTCGCCGTCGCCGTCCTCGACGGCGCACTGCTCCGGTACGACCTGCGGGAGGCCAGGTGGCAGCCGACTCCCGGCGGTCTGTTCCCGCTGTCACTGCCGCTCCGGGCACCCGATCCCGTCGCCGATCCGGCAGAACTCGCCGGGCGCCTGGCGGCAGAACTGCTCGACGGTACGGTCCGGGACCTGGCCGAAGCGTTCGCCGGCTTCTCCGTCTCGCCGCACATCCTGTGGGGCAACACCGCGTCGGCGGTCAACGGTGCGGCCACGGCCATCGGCCGGTCCTCCCCGCAACTGGCCGCGCGGGCGCGCGAACTCGCCGCCCGCCTGCTGGAACTGCCGCCCCTGCGCGGAGCCGGCACCTCGGCCGTCGACGGCAGCGGCTTCCGCCGCCGCAGTTGCTGCCTCATCTACCGGGCCGCACCGGATCACGCCGGTGCGCTGTGCGGCGACTGCGCCCTCACCTCCCCCGCGACCGCCCGGCGCTCGTCGAACCCTTCCTGAGCACCTCCCCGGACGGGGCGGGAGCGCCCGGGCACCTCGGCCTCGACGCCGGCAATCCCACAGAGCCGCGCGAGCCACGCGAGTCACGAAAGCCGCGCGCGTCACGAGAGTTGCGCCGCCACGAGCGTCGCGAGTGTCGCGGCAGGAGAGGTTCATGAGTGAGGACCCGCAGGCGCCGGCCGTGGATCGCGCGCCCCGGCGCGCGATCGACGAAGTCGCCCTGTGCCACGCGGTCGAGGGGATCGGCGACCGTGACCGTGTCGCCAGGGCGGCGACCCGGCTCGCACTGCTGGGCGAACCCGGCAGGCTCGCGCTGCTGCTCGCCATCCGCCATGCCGGATCCATCCCCGTCTCCGACCTCGCCCTGGCCGCCGGTCTCAGCGACACCGCCGCCTCCCAGGCACTCCGACTGTTACGGAAAGCCGGCCTGGTCGTCGCGACCAAGGAGGGCCGCGTGGTGCGGTACCGGCTCGGTGACACCGGGCTCGCCGGGATGCTCGACCTCCTCGTGAGCCCGAACGCCTGACGCCCCGGCCGGGTCGAGCCGCATCCGTCCGTGACACCGGTGCCGTCCCGACCCCGGCCCCCGGCCGCCCGCGCGGTGATGGACGGTGGGGGGCTGTGCCGGGACGCCGGACGCGGCCCTCAAGGCCAGTTGCTGATCTTGACGTCGTGCGGCGCCGGGTCGCCCTTGCCGGTCTCGACCAGCTTCTTGGGGCTCAGCAGGAAGGTCGCCCACTTGGTGTTGCAGTGGTACATGAACTCCACCGGCTCCCGCCAGCCCTCGTGCCGGAAGAGGACGATCGTGTACCCCTCCTCCTGCCCGAGCTCGAAGCGGACCCGGGTGCCGATCCACTCCTCGGGACCGCCGGCGACCTCCCAGAGCACGCGCTCGGCGGCCTCGGCCTCCAGCACCTTCATGTCGAACCCGCCGGGCCCGAAGCGGAACCGGATGACCCCGCCGACCTCGCTGTCGCCCTCCGTGTCCTCGGTCCACCAGCCGGCCAGGCCGTCGATCGTGGCCAGGGCGGCGTAGACGGCCTCGGGGGAGGACGTGACTCCGATCCTGTGCAGGATGTCCACCATGTCGATACCTCTCTCCTGTCAGTCCTCTCGGCTGCGCTGGATCGCCTCGGCGATGCGCTTGATGCGCTGAAGCCGGGCGTCCCAGCCGGCTCCGACCGAGGACAGCTGGGCGACCGCGCGGGCGAGTCGGGCCTCGTCGACCTCGTACCGGCGTTCGCGTCCGGCGGGCGCGTCACGGACCAGCCCGACCCGCCCGAGGACACCGAGGTGCTTGGCGACCGCCTGCCGGGTGACCGGCAGCTGCGCGCTGAGCGTGGTCGCCGTCCCACCGTCGCCGCTCAGCAGCAGGTCGAGCATCCGCCGCCGGATGGGGTCGCCCACCGCGGACCAGAGCTCGTCGTCCACGGCCTGGTCCACGGACTTGTTCACGGCCTGGTCCACGGTCTCGTTCAGGGCGATGTTCGCGGGGGTGTTCACGGTGTCGACGCCAGCCGGGCGGCGTAGGCGACTAGCCGGGGCAGGAAGTGGTCCCAGCCGGTGACGTGGTCGCGGTACGCCTCCTCCAGCACGGCCGCCTCCCAGCCCTTCTCCCGGAAGCCCTCCTCGGTGAAGCGCAGCAGCGTGCCCGTGCCCGACGGGACCAGCTCGAAGGTCACCAGGAGCGAGTTGGCCGCCGTGGCCCTCTCGCCCTCGTCGTACACCCAGCGGAAGGAGAACCGCTTCGGCGGTTCGGCCTCCACCACCGTGAGCGGCGCGACCTTGGCGTCCGGGGACGTCCGGGTGCCGAACGTGATGACCCCGGTGGCGCCGGGTACCGGTTCGAGCTCCGCCTCGTCCGGCCACCACTCCCGCAGGTGTTCGGGCCTGCTGACGACCTCGTAGACGACCTCGGGCGCCGCGTCGATGCGGATCTCCCGTGCGATGCTCCCGTACTCCATCCCACTCTCCTCCACTCGCAACCTTTGGTTGCATATAACTCTAGGGCGCTCCGGTGTCATGTGCAACCATCGGTTGCGCTCGGGGGCGGGGGAGCAGCGGGCGCAGGGCAGCGACGCCGACGCGGATCAGGTCCCGGCGGAGCCGAAGGCCGGTCCGGCACCCTGGCCGCAGGCCCGCCCGCGCGGCCTCCTACTATCGTTGCGCACTCTTCGGCGGACGCTGACGCCTGACCGGCCGTGCCCGTCGCCCATGCCACGTACAACACGCCACGTACAACACGGCACAACGACTCCCACCACACGGCGATGGAGTCGTTCATCGAGGAGGAACGTTCATGCACGCCCGGAGAATCGGCGCCGTCGCCGCAACAGCGGTGGCCCTGGTGGCTGCCCGCGACCTCGTCCAGAAGCGGCATGCACTGCTCCGGAACTTCCCGGTGATCGGACACGCCCGGTACCTGCTGGAGACGATCGGGCCGGAGCTGCGGCAGTACATCGTGACCTCCAACGAGGAGGAGCGCCCCTTCAGCCGTGACCAGCGCAGCTGGATCTACGCGTCGGCGAAGGAGGAGAACAACTACTTCGGTTTCGGGACCGAGGTCGACGTCGAGCACGTGCAGGGCCACGCCTACCTGAAGCAGCGCACCTTCGCCGGCCCGCTGCCCGACGCGCACGACCCGCAGGCCCCGCTGCCCTCGGCCAAGGTGCTGGGCGGGCCGCGCGGGCGCGCCAAGGCGTTCCGTCCGGCGAGCGTGGTGAACATCTCGGCGATGAGCTTCGGCTCGCTCTCCGGCGCGGCCATCACGGCGCTCAACAAGGGTGCGGCGCTGGCGGGCACGATGCACAACACGGGCGAGGGCGGTCTCTCGCCCCACCACCGCAACGGCGGCGACCTCGTCCTCCAGATCGGCACCTCGTACTTCGGCTGCCGCAACGAGGACGGCAGCTTCAGCCTCGACAAGCTCAAGGAGGTCGTCGCCGGAGCCCCGGTCAAGGCCATCGAGATCAAGCTCTCCCAGGGCGCCAAGCCGGGGCTGGGCGGGATGCTGCCGGGCGCGAAGGTGACCGCGGAGATCGCGGCGATCCGCGGCATCCCGGTGGGCCAGGACTGTGCCTCTCCGTCGCGGCACACCGCGTTCCACGACGTCGACTCGATGCTCGACTTCGTGGAGCTGCTGGCCACCGAGACCGGTCTGCCGGTCGGGGTCAAGAGCGCGGTGGGCGAGATGGAGTTCTGGCAGGAGCTGGCCACGCTGATGGCGCGGGGCGACCGCGGTGTCGACTTCGTGACCATCGACGGCGGCGAGGGCGGCACCGGGGCAGCGCCGCGGATGTTCGCGGACTCGGTGTCGCTGCCGTTCCGGATGGGCTTCTCCCGGGTCTACGGCACGTTCGCCGAGCTGGGGCTGACCGACGACCTGACCTTCATCGCCTCCGGCAAGCTCGGCCTGCCCGAGAACGCCGTGGTCGCCTTCGCCTTGGGCGCCGACATGATCAACGTGGCCCGCGAGGCGATGATGTCGATCGGCTGCATCCAGGCGCAGAAGTGCCACACCGACAAGTGCCCCACCGGCATAGCCACCCAGAATCCGTGGCTGGCCCGCGGCCTCGACCCGGAGTCGAAGGCCACCCGGGCCGCCGTCTACCTGCGCACTCTGCGCAAGGAGCTGATCAAGGTCTCGTCGGCCGTCGGCGTCGTGCACCCGGCCCTCATCACGGCCGAGGACATCGAGATCCTCAACGGCGACTACGAGGCCCGCACCCTGGCCGGCGTCTACGGCTACAAGGAGGGCTGGGGCCGGCTCGGCCCGCACCTCGCCGACGAGATCACGGCGCTGCTCGCCCCTGCCCCCGCCCCCGTCTACAAGCCGGCCGTCTGACGCACCGCCGGCGGTGAGCGCCACGCCGCCGTACCCGCCCTCGCGCGGGGGCGGCGGCGCGGGCGCGGGCCAGGACGCCGTCCTGGAGTCCTACCGGCGCGGTGCGAGCAAGCCGATGTGCGCGTAAGCCCGGCGGGCGGCTTCGGTGACTCGTTCGTCGGCGCGCAGCTCGCGGTCCGAGTCGCCGATGTACATCGATCCGGTGGTTCGACGCCGCGTCGGTGCACAGGAGTTCCTCCGCCGAGCCGGCGCCGAGGCTTCGTAGTCACCGTGGCCGTGGTGTTAGAAAGGACGCATGGTCGAACAAAACGACCGAATTCGGATCGAAACCGAGCGGTCACCGATCGCGAAGAGTCCCGGTGGGAAGAAGACCCGCAGCGTTGCCGGACAGGTATTCGTGCTGCAGGTCGCGGTCGTGCTGCTGCTCGTCCTCGGCGCCATCTTGGCGCTGGTCCTGGAGTCGCGGCGCGCCAGCGACGCCGAGGCCCGCAACCGGTCGGTGGCGGTCGCGGAGACGTTCGCGCATTCTCCCGGCCTCCTCGCGGCGCTGAAGTCGCCCGATCCGACGGCGATACTCCAGCCGTTGACGGAGGCGACGCGCGGACCGGCCGGAGTCGACTTCATCGTGGTCATGAACACCCACGGAATCCGCTACACGCACCCCCTGCCGGACCGGATCGGCAAGCCGTTCGTCGGAACGATCGGCCCTTCGCTGGCCGGCCGCGTCTACACGGAGAGCGTGTACGGGCCGCTCGGCCACGAGGTCCAGGCGATCGTTCCGGTCAAGGCGCCCGACGGGTCGGTCGTGGGCCTGGTGTCGGCCGGGCTCAAGGTCAAGAACGTCACCACGACCGACAACCGGCAGCTGCCCGTCATCTTCGGCGCCGGCGCCGCCGCACTCGCGGTGGCCACGACCGGGACCGCTCTGGTCGCCAGGCGGCTGAAGCGGCAGACGCGCGGTCTGGGCCCGGCCGAGATGACCAGGATGTACGAGCACCATGACGCCGTCCTGCACGCGGTGCGGGAGGGCGTGGTCATCGTCGGGCAGGACGGGCGGTTGCTCCTGGTGAACGACGAGGCGAGGGAGCTTCTGGGACTGCCGGCCGACGCGGAGGGCCGGCACCTGCGCGAACTGCGGGACCTCGACCCCGGCACCGCGGAACTGCTGCTGTCGGGCCGGGAGGCGACGGACGAGATGCACCGCTGCGGTGGCCGACTGCTCGCGGTGAACCAACGGCCGACCGACCGCCATCGGGGCGCGATGGGAACGGTCGCAACGATCCGTGACTCCACCGAACTCCTCGCACTGTCCGGCCGGGCCGAGGTGGCCGGCAACCGTCTCGCCCTGCTCTACGAGGCCGGCGTGGGCATCGGCACGACGCTCGACGTCGTGCGCACGGCCGAGGAACTGGCGCGGGTCGCCGTCCCCGGTCTCGCGGACTTCGTCACCGTCGACCTCGCCGACCCCGTCCTGCAGGGGGACGAGCCCACCGGCACCGGGATGGACCTGCGCCGTGTCACGGTCAACGGGATCCGCGAGGACCATCCCTTCTACCCGCCCGGCAGACTGATCGCCTTCGTCCCTTCCACTCCTCAGGCCCGGGGGTTCGGCAGTGGCCGGTCCCAGGTCGTGCCCGACCTGTCGGTCGCCCACGGCTGGCAGGTCCAGGACCCGGAGTGGACCAGGCGGATCATCGAGTACGGAGTCCACTCGCTCATCACGGTGCCCTTGGCGGCGCGCGGCATCATCCTCGGCGTCGCCAACTTCTGGCGGTCCCAGAAGCCCGAGCCGTTCGACGACGAGGACCGGTCGCTGGCCGAGGAGCTGGTCACGCGGGCCGCGGTCAGCGTCGACAACGCCCGCCGTTACACCCGTGAGCACGCCATGGCCGTGACCCTGCAGCGCAGCCTGCTGCCGCGTGCCCTCCCGGCACAGAGCGCCCTCGACGTCGCGCACCGCTACCTGCCCGCACAGTCCGGAGTCAGCGGCGACTGGTTCGATGTGATCAGCCTGCCGGGCAGCCGGGTCGCCCTCGTGGTGGGCGATGTCGTCGGTCACGGGCTGCACGCCGCAGCCACCATGGGCCGGCTGCGCACCGCGGTGCACAACTTCTCGGCCCTCGACCTCCCGCCGGACGAGTTGCTCGGCCACCTCGACGAACTCGTGGACCGCATCGACCAGGAGGAGACCGACAGCGGCACCGGGACCGGCGTCACGGGAGCCACCTGCCTGTACGCGATCTACGACCCGGTGTCCCGGCTCTGCACCATCGCGACGGCCGGACACCCCGCACCCGCGCTGCTCAGGCCCGACGGCAGCGTCGACTTCCCGGAGCTTCCGATCGGCCCGCCGCTGGGTGCGGGCGGGATGCCGTTCGAGACGGCGCAGGTTCACCTGGCCGAAGGGACCCAGATCGTGCTCTACACCGACGGACTGGTCGAGGACCGCACCCGGGACTTCGACATCGGCATGGAACTGCTGCGCCAGGCGCTCCTCTCCCACCAGGACCGGCAGCCCGAGGAGAACTGCCAGGCCGTGGTCGACGACCTGCTGCCGGCCCGTCCGCAGGACGATGTGGCGCTGCTGATAGCGAGGACCCGGGTACTCGGTGCGGACCGGGTCGCCGAGCGGGAGGTGCCGTCCGATCCGGCCGCCGTCGCCGACGTACGGGCGTGGGCCGCCGCCACGCTCGACGAGTGGGACCTGGCCGACCTGGCCTTCGGCACGGAACTGGTACTCAGCGAACTGGTCACCAACGCCATCCGCTACGGCTCGCCGCCGGTGCGCTTGCGGCTGCTGCGTGATCGCGGCCTGACCTGCGAGGTGTCCGACGGCAGCAGTACCTCACCACATCTGAAGTACGCGGCGTCGACGGACGAGGGCGGCCGCGGGCTGTTCATGGTGGCCCAGCTCACCCGGCGCTGGGGCACGCGGTACTCCTCGCAGGGCAAGATCATCTGGGCGGAGCAGCCGCTTCCCGCCTCGGCCACCGGCCTGGACGAGAAGGCGAACCCGAACGGGAACGAGAGTCAGAACGGGAAGGAACCCCCGGGGCGCCTCCGGTGACGTCGCACCGATCCGAGGACGCCGCTGCTCGGGGCGGGCGGGCGCGATGATCGTCTGGGTGCTCCCTGCGGGCGCGGCGCTGTCAGCACCGAGGAAACCCCGCTCGCTCCGATACCTGGAAGCCGGGTGGCAAATCTAACCGTTGCCGAGTTCGTCGTAGTAGTCGGTCGAGCCGGTCAGGATGGCCTGGAAGTACAGTGGTTCGCCGTCGGTGTCGAGCGGGACCTCGTGCCCGGCGACGCGGGTGAAACCGAGGGAGAGCCCGGGCACGGTCCAGTAGTTGGGTTCGTCGTGCAGTACGGTCAGGCCCATCGCCTCCAGTTGCTCCAGCAGCTGGAGGGCGGGAGTGCGGAAGACGTCGATGCCGCGGAAGCGGACCGTGATCTCCTCGGGGCCGGGCTGAGGGATCCACACCTCCGCAGCGTCGAGCGTCTTTCCGTCCTTGATGTGGAACACGATTTCGAACTGCGGGTGCAGCGCGAGCACCTTCATGGGACGGAACTTGCTGATGGAGCCCTCGTTGGACACCCGGGTCCGTCCCAGCTCCGCGGCGGCCGACTTGACGGCTTCTGCGGGCATGCCCAGAGGGAATCCGGTGATGCCGTTCGGCGGGTCCAGTTCGATGTCCATGGCTGTCATTTTAGGAGGCAGGTGCGGATCTTCCAGCCGTTGTCCCCAAGGTGC
Organism: Kitasatospora kazusensis; assembly: GCF_039529945.1. Taxonomy (NCBI): domain Bacteria; kingdom Bacillati; phylum Actinomycetota; class Actinomycetes; order Kitasatosporales; family Streptomycetaceae; genus Kitasatospora; species Kitasatospora kazusensis. Next base: position 185,685 of record NZ_BAAANT010000003.1, read on the forward strand.
TTCTGGAAGGCCTTGTTGTGGGGCAGGGAGTCGACCATCTCCTTGATGGCGGCGTCGTACTTCGTGCCGTGAATCTTGCGGATCATGCCGATGTCCATCTTCATCGCCACGTCGAACTTGCCCTGCGGGATGAGGCTTCGCTGCTTGGCGCGCCACGCCTTGGACTCTGCGAAGGAGCCGGTACTGATGAAGTTGAACCGCCCCGGGTTCGTTCGAGACTTCAGGTTGCGGCTGTGACCTGCATGTTTGGTTGTTGCTGGTAGTAGTTGGCTTCGTATTCGGCGGGCGGGATGTGGCCGAGTTCACTGAAGAGCCGGGCCTGGTTGAACCACTCGACCCACTCGGCGGTGGCGATCTCGACATCGGCCAGCGTGCGCCAAGGACCGCGGGGCTTGATGACCTCGGTCTTGTAGAGACCGATGATCGATTTCATCAGGGCGTTGTCGAGGGCGTCGCCGACGGTGCCGATGCTCGCCGCGATCTCCTCTTTCGCCAGGTGGGCGGCCAGGCGGAAACTGGTGTATTGCGACCCGGCGTCGCTGTGATGGATCAACTCCCGTGCACGGACTGGGTTTCCCGCCCGATCGCGTCGCCACAGCCCCATCTCCAGGGCCGACAGGATCAGTGGGGTGCGTTTGCTGGTGGCGGCCGCCCAGCCCACGATCCGCCGACTGAAGGTGTCGACGACGAAGGAGACATAGACGGTGCCGGACCAGGACTGCACGTAGGTGAAGTCCGCGACCCAGACCCGGTTCGGGGCGGAGGCGACGAACTGCCGCTTGAGCCGGTCCAGGGCCCGCTGGACGTGCTGGTCCTCGTCCTGGACGGTGGTGACGACCTTCTTGCCGCGCACGGCTCCGGACAGGCCGGCGGCCTTCATCAGCCGCTCGACGGTGCAGCGCGCCACGTCGGTGTGGCCGGCCCGCTTGAGGGCGGCCCACATCTTGCGGACCCCGTAGACGTCGTAGTTCTCGCGGTGGATCCGCCTGATGACGTCGGTCAGCTCCGCGTCGCGCACGGCCCGCGCGGAGGGCTTGCCCTGCTTGTGGGTGTAATAGGTGGACGGGTGGATGCTGCAGTCGTGCCCGGTGAGGGTCCTGCAGATCGGCTCGATTCCGCCGGAGCGGTCCCGGCGCTCGTCGATGAACGCTACGAGCGTGTGTGTGGCCGGTTGAGCTCGGCCGCGAAGAAACTCGCCGCGGCCCTCAGAATCTCGTTGGCCCGCTTGAGCTCGGCGTTCTCCCGTTTCAGGGCCTTCATCGCGGAGGACTCCTCGGTCGTGGTGCCCGACCGCAGGCCGCCGTCGACCTCGGCCTGGCGGACCCACTTGCGCAGCGTCTCCGCGCCCACGTCCAGCTTGGCGCCGATCGAACGGATCGCCTCGAACTCGGTCTTGTACTGATCACGCGTCTCGAGCACCAGGCGTGTGGCCCGGTCCCGGACGTCCTTCGGGTATGGCTTTCGCATAACGGACTCGACCCTTCCAAATGATCGAGCCTCGGTCAAACCCGGAGCGGTTCACGGAAGGCGTCCGTGGCTGTCGGCCGCTACGCCCAGCAGGCGCTGCTCAACGGTGGCGGTCCGATTGGCGTGAAGGAGCAGTGCCAGGCGGAGCGGTCGAAGTTGACAGCCGAACAGAAGATCGCTGTGGACCGGGGTGGCTTCTTCGACGGCTGCATGAACCCGCCGTAGCTGGCGCCCCCGGCGGCCTTACACAGGCGAGGGCGTGCCGAAGGCGGCGCGCTGGCACTGGCCGAGCCAGAACGCTGCGGTTGACGGCGACGCAAGGATGCGGTCGCCCAGTCGCGAGTATGAGCGGTCAGTGCTACTCAACATCTGGGGACATGTAATAGCCTCCGATGTTTTCAACAAACTCTTCTGCGTCATACCATGCGATTGGCGGGTCTGAGTGTGCTGCGGGAAGAATGAATCTATGCGCCTCTAGCTTCTGGTGCTCGTACTCCTGATAAATGTTGTCGAACTTCTCCCGGATGAGGCGGCGCGTTGCATCGAATCGTTCCGGCGGGATCCTGTAATGGAATGATGAGTCCGGCTGGAGGATGAGGAATATCCAGTCGCGTACTCCGTGAGTATATCGAGTGTGATCGTTGGCATAGCATGGCGAGAAAACATTTACAAAATAGTCCTCGCCGTCAAATGAAAAGTGCCATTCAGGGGAGAGTATTTGATCTCGCGAGAGCGTTCGGGGGCCTACGGGGTCATTGGCCATGAGGAACGCTACGAAAGTCTTTACGAGCTTGCAGAGGCTGGGAATGTCATCGCCAAAAGTCCCTACCGGGAAGGCGTACAGGAAGCCGTCCAGGACCTCTTTCTGGGCCACTCGGGTGAATGAAGCCAAGATGGGAAGCGAGGAGCGCAGATTCTCGCGTATCGACTGAGTCGATTCATAGGAGGGGGCTCCCCAAAGGCGAGAATTCTCGGCAAATGGGCATGCAGAACTCTGTTGAATCTTCCTGAAGAGGTCAATGCAGGAAGCAGTCCCGGGGTCGAAGTGGCGTGCAAATCGATGAGAATCCGCCGCCTTCCGTAACTTCTCCCTGAAGGCGGATCGAAATGATTTATTCATGACCGTGAATGCCTCGACTATAGTTGCATGCAATCGAGGTATGCCCTCCTGGAGGCTGGGGAGCTCCAGTGCGTCTAGGGGCAGCCTGTCGAGCTCATAGAAGGTGATTGTTCGGCAAACCTCAGCCGTCTGATTCTTAATTTCTCGTATCAGTTCCGATAGGTCGACATTGCGTCGGGTGCGGAGGTCATCGGCCAGTGCCCCGAGTTCGATTCTGTACTTGGCATCCTTGTAGGCGCGATTTAGATCGACACTGTACTGCCCAGCTAGGCAGATGCTAGTTACAAAGATCTCAATTAGGTGCTTGGCGATATTGTCGCTCTGCGTTTCGCTCGGGTCGGGTGGTACGTCGAGCTCAGTCACATGCTCATAGAGATAGAAGGCGGCGGATGTGGGATGCCAGTATCCGCCGTAATTATCCACCATGTTGCGGACAGCGGTTTGAGCCTCAGAAATAGAGAGTGCCGGCATGTCTATCACCTTGAGGAAAGATGGATTCAAACGACAGGGCTGCAGGTCGCAGGCCTGGATCTTCGGGGCTCCACGTAGCTCGACCCGCACCGCTCCTTCTAGCGTGCGCAGCCAATGCTCTGGCCGCAACCGTGCTGAGCATGGATGGTGGCTGACCATATGAGCCGCGAGGAGGTGGCTGGGGTGCAGTCAAGCGGCCAACCGACTTGGGTGCAGATCCTTTGAAGGGAAAGGCGCGTGCCGAGCTGGCCGTGGCTACGAAGCGTCGGCGTAGGCGAGATGGGTGCCGCAGATGGTGCAGCGGAAGAGCATGGCGCTCGCCCCGTGTCCGAGGTGGGTCAGGAAGTTCTCGAGCTGGGACGCGTTGTGCCATCCACCCATACGCAGGTCGAGTCGGAGCTGGTCGAGTGCCTCGGGGTGGGCCGCCAGTTTGGTGTATCCGACCTCGCCGATGAAGGCGGCCGCGTCGTTGCAGTGGACGAGCCAGTGCGGATCCTGCCATGCGTGGAAGCCGGGGTGCAGCGGGTGACCTGCGCCAGGGTCTCCTCGCTGACGCCGTCGAGGCCGTATGCGTCGGTGAATTCGCCTTCGAATCGTTCAGCGGAGCTGCCGTCAGCGATGCACCAGGGGCAGAATCTCCCGCTGACGTCTTGGGCGGTGTAGAAGGTCGCTGTGTAGATCCACCCCGTGCTGCGGGTTGCAGCGGGCGCAGGTCTCGGCGCTCTCGCGGATGGATTCGTTTGCGACGGGGTCGGGGTGGTAGCGGAAGAAAGGCAGGCTGGTGCTCACTGGTGGGCCTGCCGCTGCAGGGAGAGGTCCGCATCGACGACGGTGGTCTGTGCGTCGGCGGGCATTCCTGTGAACCTCATGGGTCGCAGTCTGTCCGTAAGCGGGCCCGTGATCAAGCGGTGAGGTCGAAGTCCTGCTGGTCGGGGGTGGGGTAGAGGCGCTCGTGCTCGCGGGCGGTGTGGAAGCGCCAGTAGGGGTCGAGGTCGCCGTTGGCGACGGCGGTGCGAAGTCGCAGGACGGCTCCCAGCTGCGGACCGGCAATGCGCCCCGCGCGATGGCCACCTGGCGCAACCTCGCCATCGGAGCCCTCCGGACAGCCGACGCGAAGAACATCGCGGCCAGCCTCCGCCGCAACGCCCGCGACCCCCGCCGCCCCCTTCAGTTCCTCGGGCTCACATGATCACGAACCGGACATCACGCGACTACGCCGAAGCCCTGGGACGGGTGGTGGTCGAGGAAGGCAACACGTTCCGGCTTCGCAGGCTCACCAAGGACGGCGACGACAACGCCGTGATCTACGTGGACCAGGCCGTCATGAACGTTCTCAAGTGGCAGCGGGAACGGCAGCAGGCCGAGATGGAGCGTCTCGGCGCTGAGTGGAACGATCACGCTCTCGTGTTTGCCCGGGACGGCTTCAAGCTGTTCAAGGACGGCCGGCCCGGTGGCCCGCAGGCCCCGGAGAAGGTGTCAGCCCGGTGGCGGACGCTGCGGGCTCGGTCGGGCCTGCCGGAGGACTTCCGCATCCATGACTGGCGTCACAGCAAGGTGACCAACGATCTCGAAGCCGGGGAGAATCCGGTAGAGGTCTCGGCGAACGTCCGGCATCACTCGCCCGGCTACACGATGGCCCGGTACGGGCACAGTCGGAAGGACGGGGCCAGGAAGTTGGCCGCGAGCACGTCGAGCAGGATTGGGCTGTCAGTCCTGCTCTGGAGCAAGATCAATCCTGTTGGTCACGGCGTTTGTCACGCCAGGCCGTAGAAACAGAAAAACCCCACATGAAGTGGGGTCTCTGCTGGTGTCCGAGGACGGACACAAACCATTTCCCCATATGTGTTTTCTCTGGTCAGCGAGCTACGTCTCGATCCGTCCGCGCCTCAGGGCAGGGCGTCCTAGCCTGCCTCCAGTCTGCGGGGCCAGGCTCCGGGGGCCTGGGTCCGGCTCTCGGACTCTGTGCCTTCCGGCCTGACCCGCTGGTGCCGGGATGGGGTGGCTGAACCTCACGATTGGCGGCAACCTGGATGGTGTGAGCCGGGACTGGGACTGGCCGGCTGTCACGGCGAGCGCGGGCGTGGTTACCGCGCTGACGGTGCTGTGGGGTGCGGTGACCGCTGTCCACCGGACCCGTAGGCAGCGCCAGCGGGAGTTCGAGGACTTTACGTTCGCCGGTACTGGCAGCTGCTGGACCGGCTGTCCATCGAGACCTTGCGGGGCACCGACCGGGGTCGCAAGCTCGACGTCGGGGAGCAACAGGCGATCCGCCTAAACTTCCGGCTCAGCGAGGACGAGGCAGACCTGCGGGAGCAGGGTTGGATGTCCGGGGCGACGTGGAGGGACTGGTCCGGGTCGATCCGCGCCCAGATGGGCCGGGAGCCATATCGGCGGCTGTGGGCGCAGGCGATCGAGGACTCCGACTTCAAGCCCGACTACACCTTCCGGCACCTGCGCATCCTGTGCGGGCCAGGCGGGGAGACCTACGGCCCCCGGCAACGGCGGCCCGCCCGCTGCGCATCGCGGGCCAAGGGCGCTGTCCAGAGGGCCCTCGGCGTCATGCCGTGAGGCGACCCAGGCCGCTGTCAGACCGCGGGCATCCGCGAAATCGGCCAGGATCGCGACCGGATGACCGAACTGTGTCCGGCGCCGGGCACCACGCCGCCTGAATCGCCGAGAGTGAGAGCCACGACGGCACCCCGGAGCTGCCGACGGCGCGGGAAGGTCAGGACGGTCCGTCGTCCGGCGCGTACAGGTCCGCCCCGTGGCCATACGAACGGTAGGGAGCCTCGTCAGGGTGGAGACGTAATCGGGCGCGTCGCCACGCGGTGTCGAAGGTGAGCGGGGTGGAGCTGCGGCGCATCAACTGGTGGGCATGCCAACTGGTCCACGGGGACAAGAGCAGGCGAAAGAGAGTCAGCCAGGTCTCGCCACCGCGCATCACCTCGGCGGATCCTGCTCGAGCAAGCCCTGATCCAACGGCAGTCGCTCCGCGAGCTCCTTCCCGTCGTACTCCAAGAACAGCGCACGCAGGGTGCGCAGCAGGTCCTGGTGGTCCTGGGATGTGAGGTTGCTGACGAACGTGTGCAGGAGCTGAGCGACGACGACCCAGGTCGCATCGGGGCGCCACTGCTGAACCTCCCGGACGATCTGGTCAGCGTCCACTCCTGGGGGCAGCTCGCCATGGCGGCTGGTCTGCTCCAGCATCAAGTAGAGCCGTGCCGTTGCCGGGTTGCGCAGGATCTCCTCTTCCATGAACCTGATTCGCGCCGCTGTCTGATGGCGCGCGAGCACTTCGAGCGTCGCTTCACGTCCCAGCTGGGCAGCCCGCTCGGCGCTGGAGCGGGTGTGCTCGTCGACGTGGAGGGATACATGTGCCGACCGGATCTCGATACCCTCGGTGGGCCACGGGAGGCGGCGGCGCAGCTCGTGATTGATGTCCTGCTCAGTGGCGTCGCACCGCAAGACACTACGCTGCGACGCCACACTCTCGGCCACACGCCGCACCGCGCGCCCCGCATCCTCATAGGAGGTTGTCCGGCCGGGCTTGTCCTCCACCCGCCGCCATTCGATGCGGAAGGTGGCAGTGAAGGCGAACGCCGGTTCCTCGCTGTCGAGGGCATCACGGAACTCCCGAACCCAGGAAGCCTGCGCGAATTCGGCTGCGTGTGACGAATCGCGGCGCTTCAGCGGTTTCACACCCCCTCCGGGAAGCGACCTGCTGCCCGGGGGTGGTACAGGGCGACGGCACGGCTCCGGTCGAGGTTGAGAAGGTCGGCCAGCTCGTGGCGCAACCGCACGCGGCCGGGGTCGGCGTCTGCGGCGGGGGAGGGCTGCCACGCGTAGAGCAGGTCGTTCAGCCGGTGGCGGAGCTGGCGTGCGAGTGCGGGGTCGGCCACGTCGAGCGCTCCTCGGAGCACACTGAAGACCAGGGGTTGGAAGTGTGAGTGCTGGTGCGCCGTGTCCATCCAGAGATTGAGCGCGTACACCAGCTCCTCGTCGTCCTCTCCGGATGCCAGTAGCGCGCTCCAGCCGATGGACAGGTCCTTCGGCTTGGCGTGGAACTCGCTGTCCTCAACGCCTGGAACAAGCAGTGCCGGCAGGTCGCTGGCCGTTCCGCCTCCGCCTGGGGGCAGGGCCGCCAAGGCGGCGAAGGCCCGGCGGCCGGAGACGAGGCGGTCCGAGCCGGGCCTGCACCACTGGGTGATCGAGGTGAAGAGTGACTCGCGTGCGGTCGGGTCGGACCAGATGGTGCGCACGGCAGCCCGCAGCGACTTTTGCACTTCAGGGTCGGCCGACCCGGCCGCATAGCCCAGGCGGACCAGTGCCTTTCCGGTGTAGCGGCGACCGAACTCGCCCGCGCAGACGTCGACGGCCAGCTTGCGTAGCGCCGGGTCGTCGTTGCTCTTCGACCAGCGCAGCAGGAGTTCGTGGATGAACCGGCCCATCGTGGGATGGAGCGCAGCGGCGGAGATCAGGTCGGTCGCCGCGTTCCACAGGCCCGTGTCCCGGCGCCATGCGGTGATGATCTGTTCCAGGGGGTCCGGTTTCTTGTGGCGGGTGGCCCAGCGTACGGCGAAGGCACCGACCCGATTGGCCAGGAGCAGCTGGTCGTCGTGTGTGAACGACTCCAGGAATTCGCTGGTCTTGGTCGTCGGGGCTTCGGCCATCCAGGAGAGGAACGTCTTGCGAGCCATGGGGCGGTCGATCCAGAAGTAGCTGAGGACCGCGTCGTCCCACCCCGGTTTTCCGAAGTCGAGGGTGTCATCCGTGTGATCGAGTTCTGCCTTGATCTCGTCGACGAGTTCGACGACGCCTGGAGCCTCTTGGCCCGCGAGCGACACGGGGTTCTTGAAGAGGCTGCACAGCTCGGCCGTCTGGGCGTACACGTGGGCGACACTCGCGTTCCTGAGCAACGCCGCCACCAGCAGGAAGTTCCGCTCGAAGCTCGTTCTGCCCGGCTTCTTGTGCCAGGTCAGCAGCTCCTCGCGCCACGCGGTGCGTGCCTTTACGACGCTCAGCACCTTGGCGTTGAAGGGATCCGATCCAGCATCGGCTTTCTCTGCAGTTGGCTTGGACTGATCGGCCTTGAGGATGAGGGCGACGACCTGCAGGACGTCGGAGGGCTTCTGGCCGTGGAGAAGGCCGGCGATGCGCTCGTCTTCCAGCCAGCGTTGTGCGTCGGTGCCCGGTGCCTCGGCTTTGAGCCATGTAGCGGCGACCTTCATCGGGTCGGGGGCAGCCAGGTTGGGAACGACCCCCGCTGGCGCCTGACCTCTGACCCGCCGCCACTGTTCCGGAGTCGTTAGCACGATCAGACGCGACGAGCGGTTTCTGAGGGCTCGTTGGATGTTGTGGAGCATCGCACCGAAGTCGGCACCGACCGCGAAGTTCTCCTCGTCTGTGGGGAGCTCCAGCAGGTACCCGGCGTTCTCCTCGCGAGGCAGGCGGTGCAGCGGGAATCGCTCGGTGCCGCCGAAACTCAGGGGGCCCACTCGGGCTCCGGTACGCAGGTGCAGATCGGCCAACAGTGCGTGAGCGGTGAAGGTACGCCCCGCACCTGGCTCCCGAGGCAGGACCAGCACCGCTCCCGGTTCCTCGAACGCTTTGTACGCCGTTGGGTAACCGTCGGGCTCGGCGAACACCGCTCGGACGGTCTCCAGGTAGCGTCGGGGAAGCTCCGAGTGCTCCAGCAACTGGCCGAGGACCGCGTTGAGTTTCACCGCGGTCATCTCCCCGAAGTTGAACAGTGCCTCCTGTCGGAGTTCGGCGACCGCGGCCCGTAGGGCCCTCTGCGCCTCCCTCACTGCCGGATCCTCGTCCACGGAATGCTCCGTGGAGACTCGGTCGGAGCCATTCGCACCGGCTTCGGGTCCAGTCTCCCGCACCCGGAACGACTCACTCCACTGCTCGTCACGCAAGTCGGAAGACCGAGCTTCGCCGACCCCAGGCTCGGCGGTCCCGTCGGGCTCGCAAGGCTCCTCAGCCATGACAGGTTCCATGTAGTCCCCCCGGTTGGATCGTGCGGGCTGGTCGTCTTCGCTCTGGGCTCAGAGGAGGTCGTCGATCTCGACGCTGGTCATCTCTGCACCGCGATGCACGACCTGTGCCGTGTGCTCGACGTCGACGCTCGCCTGGCTGGACACGCGGCGCGCCTTCAGCGCGCGGGAGATTCCGTGGACGTCCCCGGCCTTGTTGACGATACGCATCCCGCTCGCGGGCCGGTCCTCCCCGACGAAGGTGATACGGCGCCCGTAAACCACTTCCAAGAGCGCCCGGGTCCTTCCGAGAACACGCCGAAGCCGTTCGTCCTGGCTGTCTACCAGGCGCTCGTTTTCGGCGTACATCCCGAGCACGTCCACCATGGACTCCAGCCGCTCGGCCAAGTCGTCCGTCACGCCGGTCAGGTCGAAGCCCAGCGCATCGCCGGGGTCTCCAACTACCACGTCAGGCAGTTGCTCCGCCGGAAGGGGGGCGGCGGATGTCCTGCGTGCCGCACGGTGGTCGAGTACAACCTCGGCACGGCGGTAGAGAAACCCGATGGCCTGAGTAAGAGCCGAGGTGGCCAGCATCGGAAATCCCAGCCCGTCACTCATGGCAGTCTCCCTTGTTCTCCCCCACTCACGAGAGAGAGTCACAGTTCGTAGGCATATACCTACAGGATGCGACAGGATGGGCTGGCGAGGAGGCACGTTGGGGAGAGATGACCTGAAACGCACGCTCACCGCACAGCAGGGCTTCGCTCACCGTGAGGCACGGACGGGAGGGCCGACCTCTATTCTTCCTGGCCCTTCGAGGGCTGCGCTGAGTCTGACGGGGCTGATGGGCCGTCGGCGATAACCTGCGGGGAACAGGCCAAAACACGACCTACGGCTGGACCTTCGGCAGTGCGCCGAGGCACAGCACCGTCCTCGCGGAAGCGAGGGACCCTCGCACTGCGCCTGGCCGTACAGAGGTGCCGCAGATGTCCCGACTGCTTGACCGATGTAACCCCCCACGGCCAGCGGAGAGAAGCTGCAGGCCAGAGGCTGCCCTGGCGACATCATGGCTCCGAGGTCAGCGGCTCTTCGGCTTTGGGCGCTCGAGCAGGAACGGCGGGATGTGTGCAAGCATCGGCGGCTCCTCGGGGCCGGCATAGCCGAAGTACAGGCGGTGTCGGGCTCGTGTGGCCATCACGTAGTAGAGCATGCGGATGGCTGCGGCCGTGGGGTCTCCTGTGTCCAGGTGGGTGTCGGGGACGACGACGGTGTCGAACTCCAGGCCCTTGGCACTTGCGCGGTTCACCAACGTCAGACCGGGGCGGCTCGCATCGACCGTCCGGTACCGGCCCTCGGGAGCACTGGCGATGTACGTCTGCGTCTTCAGCCGCGGTGCGACCCGGGCCAGCTCGCCGAGGAGGTCCTTCTGCCCCTGGGTGTGGCGCAGGATGACGCCGGTGCTCTGGCCGCGGTGCGCGGCGGCAACCTCGGCGATCCAGCGCGCTGTCTGCGACAGTCGCGCCAACGGCATCAGCGACGGCAGCGGCCCCTCGCGCTCGGGGTGTTTCACCGATGTCCGGTCGAGGGTGAACTCCTGTGCCAGTCGTGAGATTTGGCGGCTGTTGCGCAGATTCCCGGCAATGGTGTGACGCGAGGGGGCGCCCAGGGCTTGGCTGATCTCGGCGAGGGTACTCTGCTGATCGGTGATGCACTGATACTCGTCGGCGAAGACAGTGAGGTGGGTCCCCAGAAGGCGGCACAGCAGGTAGAACTGCACGGGAAGGTCCTGCCCTTCGTCCACCACCAGCCACTCACGCTCGGGCGGCGCAGTCAGGCTGATGGCTGACGCCGCCAGGGCGTCCCAGTCGAAGGAGCCATCGGATGAGAAGCGGATCTCGGCGCCGGTGGAGCGCCGGTGCCAGTCGATGACCCATTTGTGGTAGGTCGTCACCGGCACCGCAGTTGCGCCCGGGGCTGAGTTCAGGTCGCGCTGTAGTCGCTGACGCAGCAAGTTGGACCGCGACACCAAGGCGACGCGGTGCCCGCCGTGTGCCAGCGCGAGCGCGCGATGAACGGCCAGGGCGCTCTTGCCCGAGCCGGGTGGTCCATCGACCAGATGGTGGCCAGCCGCGGGAAGGTCATGCAGTAACTCGCTCTGCTCCGGGAGGAGTTCGTCGGCAGCTGGGGTCATGGCGCGGGGGCCTCGGCCAGCCCGGACTCCTGACTGATCTGTGCGGCTTCGACACGGGCCGCGCTGATCGCGGCCTCGAAGTAGCCCGGAACCCCAGTTCCTCCGACGACGAGCATCCGGTCGAGCAGGGAGTTGCCGGTCTCGCAACTGGTCTCGGGCAGCAGCGCGCAGGCGTGGCAGGCGGCGCGGTTGAGATTCGCGAAGCCTTGCCCGAGGTGTTCGGCGCACAGCGGGTCGGCTGAGCACCAGGCCGCCTGTTCCAGCAGCCGGATGATCGTCTCGGCGAGCAGCCCAGGCTCGCCCTGGCGCGCCAGCCCGCCCATGGTGCCGTCGGCGTCCCCGGAGGCGGTGTAGATGAGGATTCCGCTCTGCGAGGGGCCCGGTTCTGCTGCTGGCGCAGGGCGGGCGTACACGCGTTCGCGCAATGAGGCGGTGCTGTAGCCGGACTCGAACGCGAGCTGGCGGATCAGTAGGTGGGCGAAGGTGTGCAGCAGGGGGAAGCGCGGCAGCAGCAGCTCGCCGGTGACAGAGGCGAGCCGGTCGCGCTGGAAGGAACGCGAGAGGTCGTCCGCCATCCCCGTGACTCGGTGCTGCACCTGGGCGTCCGCTTCCCACTGCGTGAGGGAGTCCTCGTGGAACGACAGAAAGACGCCCTCGCCGAAGACTTCGATCGCGGGCAGCCAGTGAGCCTGGCGGGCGCCGACCCGGGTGTCGACGGGGACGATTGCTTCGCTGGGGGAAACCCGGGTGAAGCCCTGCAGGGCGCGCACTTCGCGCAGCCGGTCCGCGATCACGACTTCGGCGATGCCAGCATCGAGGGCGTGCCACGGCATGGCGTCGTCGGGTTCGATTCCGAGGCCGACGCGGCGGATGGAGAACTCCTGCGAGCTCTCCGGGACCGGCTGGGTGAAGGCGGTCCACTCCTCCCAGCTCAGATCCGGGTAGAACGGTGGGTCACCATCCGGGCCGCCGGTCGGGCCGGTCCCTGCCGGATTGGGAGCCGGTTCGCCCAGCCGGCGCCCGGTCTCCTCCTCCAGCAGGGCTTGCATCAGCGCCTCGTCCGCGCCGACGGATTCCGCGATCAGGTCGAACAGGTTCCGCGCGCTGGGTGCGTCCAAGGCCTGGCACAGCGCGGTCCAGAAGGCATGGGTGCGCACCCTAGCCGCAGTGTCGCTGTCCAGGACGACGGGGGCGGCGGGCACGGGAATGTCGAGGGCCGAGTGCACGACGGGGTAGTACAGGTTCCCGGCGGTCCGCTGAACGATCTGGACCGTTTCGGGGCAGTCCGCGCTCTCGGAGCGGTACTGCCATGGGTTGCGGCCGGTACAGCGGAGAGCCTTTGTGCCCTGAATGTCCAGCAGGTCCCGGGAGGCATCCTCGCACTCCTCGTTGCGGCAGCTCACCGACAGGGCCTCCAGACCGGTGCTGCTCTCCTCGACCCGGAAGCGCAGCCGTGCGCGGTCCGGACAGCGTTCGCGTTCTGGTGCGGTGAGCTGGGAGTGGGCCCAGTACCACCAGTCGACGTCACCGAGGTGCCCCTGGGCGCAGATCTGCACGAAGCGCATCGGGGCCAGTTTGCGCTGTGGCTGGCAACTTCCGCAGACTGGCGGGCGCCCGAACCGTTCTTCGCCGATGCGCCAGCGCACCATGCGCCGGCAAGACCCGCAGAACAGCCAGGACGGGAAGCGGATGTAGGCCGGCCCACGGGCGTCGGGCACGTCGTACTCGGCCACGGGTGCCGGAGGCGGCGCCCACAGAGCGGTGACCCTGGGGAGCTTCTGGACCAGGCGCGGCGCCAGGATCTGACGGCGGATCTTGGCGGCGGGCCAGTCGCCGATGCCTGCGGCGACAAAGGACTCGCCCTGGATGTCGAGGATCGCGCCGACTCCGAACGGGAGAACCGTCTGGGCCTGACGCACCCGCAGGTTGCGGCTCATTCTCCGGCTCCCTTCACGATGACCTGGCACTCCATGTCCACGCTGCGCATCGAGTGCGGGACCTGCCACAGGCCGTCGGCCCTGCCGAAGTTGCCCAGGAGGTTGGCCTGCGTCTTGCCGTTGTTGCGGTAGTACAGCGGCTTGCCCGCGTCACGCGCCTGCTGTGCGTGCTCGCGCCAGTCGCGTCGGAGCAGGGCGAGGTGCTGCTCGGTGGCGTCGGCCGCCGCTGGGTCGCAGCGTGCAGCCCAGTCGGCGATGCGGGCAGCTGCGTCGGCGAATTCCACCGGGTGGTCGAGCACGCCCCCGGCCTGGTTCTCCTGGGACAGGCCGATGCCGTGGCGCACCAGTACCACCAGCGCCGCGTGCAGCGCACGGCGGCGGGAGGGGATCGACCAGGGTGTGACGCTGGTCGGTTCCACGTGCTGGTAGAGCGATGCGTGGTAAGTGCCGAACGTCTCGTAGTGGGAACGGTCCCTGGGTCGGGTGGAGTTGAGGAAAGTCACGACAAGTCCAGGGACCTGGTGGCGCCCGACTCGGCTGGTGGCCTGGATGTACTCGGCGGTGGCCTTTGGCTGGCCGAGCATAAGCATCAGGGCCAGACGTTTGACGTCCACTCCGACTGACAGCATGTTCGTGCAGGCCAGGAACGCGACGCTGTCTTTGTCCTGCCAGCTGCGCTCCAGCCGGTCCAGGAGCTTGGGCTGCTCTGAGCGGGCCAGGTTGCTGGTCAGCTCCTCCACCTCGCGCTCGGTCAGCTCCCGGCGGTGCCCGGGGGCGCCGAGCCCGGAGAGCTGAGCCGGGATGTCGTCGGCGGCTGCGGTCTTGGTGCGTCCTAGCTCTCGCAGGCTGTGGTGGTAGGCGACCAGGGTCCAGTAGTCGTCACGGTGTTCCTCGGGCAGCTCCATGACCCCTTGCAGTAGCGCTGCGGAGGTCGCGACGGTTGCGCGCCCTGCCGTGTGTCCTTGGGCCATGACCCCTACGTAGGTGCGTCCTGGGGTGTCGTGGTCGGGCTCGGAGAAGTAGGAACGGCGCGCGTCCAGCCCCGCGCACGGGAACAGTTGCACCTCTCGTCCGTAGGACTGCTGGACCTGCTCGCTGGAGCGCCGGATCGTGGCCGTCGAAGCGATGACTTTCGGGACCGGGCCCCCGTCCCAGGCGCACAGTTGCAGAACAGCGGATTCGTACAGGCCGACGGTGGTGCCCAGCGGGCCGGTAAGCAGATGCAGTTCGTCCTGGATGACCAGCGACGGGCGGCGCTGGCCCGCGCCGCCGAATAGGCGCCCAGCTTGTGGTACCCAAGCCAGACGGGCGAACTTGTCGACGGTCCCGAGCAGAAACGTCGGGGGTCTGTCGTAGATGTGGTCGTCGACCACCGCCACGGGAAGTTCGCCGTGGAAGCGGCAGGTGTCGCGCGGGCAGAAGAACCGGAAGGACGTGTCGGTGGCCCTAATCCCGTAGGCCGCAATCGAACTGGACTTGTGCTCGGGCAGGATCCGGGTTCCGCACCACGGACAGCGGTCCAGGATGAAGACGTCCTTCGGTTCAGCAGCGCCGCGCTCGTCGGTGAACCGGCTCTTGGCGTCCGCGTAGGACATGGGGGTGGTCGAGGAGCCTACCCATAGGCCGATGCTGAACGGCTCTGCCCCGAGCAATGGGGCGTCGTCGGCCTCGGTGCCCAGCTCCTGGGGATCGCGCAGATACTCCAGCGCGCAGATCGTGCTGGCCGCGCGCTGGAACTGCTGCGTCGTCAGCAAGCTGAGGGTGTAGCGGCTGATGACGGCAGTGCCGCCGCCTGCCTGCCCGTACCGCAGACGCCGCAGAATCATCTCGAAGCTCGCCAGCAGCAGGTACGCTTCGGTCTTCCCACCGCCAGTGGGGAACCAGATCAGATCGACGACCTCCCGGTCCGGGTGCTCCTCTTTGATCAGTCCCTGGGCTGCGAGCAGGAAGAACCCGAGCTGGAATGGGCGCCACGCCGAGGCAGGGTCGATCGGCGGATTTCGCGGGACAGTGTCATCGTCGCGTCCGTGCCGCGAGCCGGCCAGGTCGTCCTTCATATGTCTCATCTGCAGGGCCATCGCCCGGTTCGCGAGCCTGAAGGCCTGCAGTGGCTGGCCATCAGGGTCAGCGCACAGCGCCTGGGCCCCGGCTTCCATGCGTTCCACAGCTAGCTTGATGCGCTCCAGGATCCGCCGGGCGGCGTCCTGGCCCCAAGGTGGCACGGGCAACTGGCACTGCTCCTGGTGCCAGACACGGTAGGCGGCTGTGAACTCGATCAGCTCGGCCAGGAGATCGTGGGCCGCCAGAGCCGAGTCGCACAGATGAGCAAGTTTCAGCACCGGTGCGTCGAGGGGGCCGCCGGGGCGGACCCCAGGGACCTCGGCTTGCGGCATGACCTGGGAGCGGATGCCGAGGAGCTGATCGTCCTGCTTGATTTCCTCGACTGCGCATCCGTGGCCAACCGCGCGGGTGACCACGTGCCGGTACTGCAGTCGTAGTTCCTGCTCCTCCGGGTCCCTGCTGGCGAGTCGCACGCTCGGGTACTCGCGCAGGTCACCGCCCTTGGGTCGTACCTCCAGACCGACCTGGAAGAGCATGTCGTCCCACTGCGGCGGGTTCCGCTTCCCGGGCACCAGCGGCGGGCAGTGCACGCTGTTGACTAGGGCGACGGTTACCAAGTGACCGCCGCTCGGCATCTCCCGCCACCGCAGCCTGACCTCGGCGCGCCCCTCGAAGACCGGGATGCTCGTGTCGTTGCGGGTCACGGTGAGGACTGCCTCGGGAATTGATTGCCGCTGCCATTGCCGGGGGCCGTGTCCGCGCTGTGTCTGGTACCGGGCCGCAGTGCAGCGCACTTCCAGGGTGGCGGCACCGGTGTAGATGGACAGGCCCAGGGACGAGGGCAGCCAGGCGTTCGACTCCGGGACCGGGTCCTGCGCGAACTGAGTCTCCTCCGTGCCGGGGTCCTGTCCCGGCGCGGGTGCCTCCTCGTGTGCCACGTCGTGCTGACTCTGCAGGTCACTGTCCTGCGGATAGAGCGTGCCCATCAGGTAACGGCGGTCCGGCGGCACCGCCAAGACTTCGTCCGCACCCTCGGCCGGCCCCACGAGTTGCTCCCGCAGGTAGCGAACCATTACCTCACGCGGCCCCATGGGCCCTCCTCAGAGCAAAGCGGTCCCACGCCAGGCCCTGAACCGGGTTTGACGCCATAATGGGTAAGGGCGATCGTAGCAACGCGTGCCCCATCGGTACCGCCGGTCGCGGTCCCCGACGAGGCTGAATTGTCACCGCAGCGTGGGAAGGTCACCTACATGCCTCCTCACGCCGCCGCCCGGGCCCCGCAGCACCCGAGCATGCTCTCGCGCATGGCTGTGGTGCTCGAGCGCCTGCGCGACAGCGCGGTCCATGGGTTGGTCCCCCAGCACGTCTTCGCCGCCGCAGTCGGTGAGTTGGCCCTGGATACGGCGGCCACCTCGCGTTTCCGCGCCACCCTCCTGGAGCTGAAGCTCGAGGTGGAAGACCCGGCGGGGTTCACTGCGCAGCCGACTGAACACGAGGGACCGATCGCCCCGGTTTCAGTCACGCACCCGCACATCAGAGCGGTACCGCAGGTGGTCGGCGGCGCTGATTCGGCGGTGCCGCTGGGAAGCCTCGATCCTGGCGCGGTGGCTGCCGCCCGCCGGCTCCTAGACGATGACCACCGGCGCCTACGTCCCCAGAAACGCATCCTGACCGCCCAGGAGGAGGCCGGCCTCTTCGTACTGCTGCGCGGCGCAGACGAGCACCTCGATGACGTCCCCGAAGAAGCGGACCTGGCCGCTCTGCCCCGTGAGGATCTGCGTCGGTGCGCGTTCGAGGCCTTCGTCCTGCACAATCAGGGGCTTGTGCACAACGTGGTCCGTGGCGGCCCTCTCGACCAGGGCCTGGAGTACGACGATCTGGTGCAGTACGGGATATTCGGGGTGATGCGTGCGGCGTGCAAGTTCGACGCCAGGACTGGATACAAGTTCTCCACCTACGCCACCTGGTGGATCCGGCAGGCGCTGAACCGGGCAGTGGCTGACCACGGAACGGTCATCCGCATCCCGGTGCATCTGTTCGACACCATGCGCAAGGTTGCCGCCACCGAGGCGCGACTGCGGAGCGAGGGGCTGGCGCACACCAGTGTTGATGTGGCGATCGCCTGCAACCTGGAGGTGGTCAAAGTCGAGGAGGTTCGCAAGATCAGCCGGGTGACGGACTCCCTGGACCGCGTGGTCGGCGAAGGTCTACACCTGGGTGAGCTGCTCAGCGTGAGCGACCCCGCGCCCGGACCGGAGGAGGTCTTGCGCCGCAAATGGTCCCGGGAGTACTTCGAGCAGGTCCTCACGGTCCTCACCCCACGCGAGGCCGATGTCCTACGCCGCCGCTTAGGCGTCATCGACGGCGAGCAGCAGACCCTCGGTTCGATCGGCGACGAATTCGGCGTCAGCCGCGAACGCATCCGGCAGATTGAGTCGAAGGCGATCACTCTCCTGCACGACCACTTGTGCGCAGTGGACGACGGGACCTGCGGACACCCGGCGCGCCCGCTGAGCAAGAAGAGCACCGGTCCAGCCGGTGACGCCACCTAGCGCCGGGAGCGGGCCCGTGCGCCGCTCAGCCCTCTTGGGAGAACCTCTGCACTGGAGGGGCCGGATCGATACCCTTGCGGCAGGTGGGTCACCAGAAATTTGAGACAAGCCGGCGATGCTGGTGGTTCGCGGGTGGGGATGGATCAGAACAATCACCAGGGATGGTTCGGCGAGGCCTTCGTCGCGGTTCTTGCCGCAGCGGCGGGGCTGCAGCACGCCAAGCCCTACCCCGACTTGGGCATTGACCTGCAGGTCATCCGCAGTCACCCCGATCCCGCGCTCGAGGCACGCGTGGAACTCCAGGTCAAAGCCCAACGCGTCGACGATCCCGGCAACCTGGGCGGCGCGGTGACCGTCAGGCTGGAGGCCCATCAGTACCGGCGCCTGACCGGCCGCCGCCAGGTCCCGGCGTACCTCGTCGCCGTCGTCGTGCCCCGTGACCGGCAAAACTTCGCGCAGGCATCCGAGCAGGCGCTTCGCCTGAACCACAGCGCCTACTGGGTTTCTCTCGAGCACGACCCGTACACCCTGGGCCCCGAGCAGAAGACGCTGACTGTCACGGTTCCCACCAAGAACTTGCTCACCACAGCGGTCCTGCACGACCTCCTGGACCAGGTCACCAGCGAGGGGAGCCTGCTATGACGCCCTTCCCGCTCACCGAGCAGCAGATTCGCGACATCGCCCCCAGGGACGCGGCGCGCTACCTGCGAACCCACGGCTGGCAGGAGACCGGGAGCGTGCGCTTCAGCGCGCGCTGGACCCTGTCCGACCGGGAGGCGACGGTCCTGCTGCCCGTCCTGAGCGACCTCGCCGACTACCCCAACCGCATGGGGGAACTGCTGGAGCGCCTGGCGGTCGTGGAGAACCGCACGGTCCTGGACATCCACGGCGACATGGTCCTCACCGACACAGACAGCCAGGAGATCATCTCGCGTCCTGCCACGCCCAGCGGAACTGTGCCCCTCATCGCCGGTGCCCGGGCAGTGTCGAGCATCCGCGACCTGCTGCTGAGCGCGGCCACTGCCGAGGTCCTGGACGAACCACGGCTGGTCCTGCCGCGCAACAAGCCTAAAAGGGCGAAGGACTTCCTGGGTCAGGCTCTGTTGGGGCCTAGCAAGGCCGGAAGCTATGTATTCAGCGTGCGCATTCCCCTGGGGGACGACCCGCAGGCCGACCTGACTGCGAGCGCTCGGGCAGCGGCGCGGCTCGGCGCGGCCCCTTTGCCGCCGCCTTTCGGGCGTCGCGTCGCGCAACGGCTCTACCGTGCGGTTCACGCCGCCCGTGACGCCGCCGCCCAGAGCATGGAGGCGGATGACCTGGGCGCCTTTGAGCTCCAAGCGGAACACGGCGTCTCAGCTGATCTGTGCCAGGCCCTGACAGGCATCGGGGAGAGTAGCGAGGACGGCTTCGCTGTGCGCTTCAGCTGGTCTCCGCGCTGGAGCGTGCCCCACAGCTTCAGCGCGCCGCGTGCCGACTTCCCCCAGGATCTGGTCGCGGTGCTCGCAGCTGGCGCCGACCAACTGCGAGCCAGCGACCCCAGCCCGCAGGTTTACCCCGACGCCCTGATCCTGGGACCATCCATCTCGCTGACACGGGCGAAGGACCAGAACGGCGGCGTGATCCTCGTGGCCGCCGGTCCCGGGAGCACTCCCGAACTGGCAGGACACCAGATTCGCATCCGCCTGGAGCCCGAGCACTACGACAAGACAGCTGCGGCCCATTCACGCCACCACGACCTGCTCTTCCAGGGCACCGTCATCAAGAGCGGTAACAGCTACTCGATGGAGGCGGCGACCCGGATCGTGGTGCTCGCCTCCTGACACCGGGCGCCACGACCGGCGGCAGGAACACCGCTGGCGGGTGGTGGGAGGTATCCGTCCATCATGGTGCTGCGGTAGGCCCGAGACCCGCGAGGCCGAGCAGGCGAGGAGGGTTCTCAGCTGCTCGGTGTGCCGTTCGATTTCGCCAGCTCCGACTGGCCCGATGAGGAGGTACCACGCTGGGGACTACCTCCCCTTGACCGGGAGATCCGTGGCCCACCGCCCAAGGCGATGTTCACTCGTTTGGGTCTATTCGCTTTGTGGGCTGAGTAAGTGGCCCCGATGCGGCAATGCCACTGGGTAAGTGTGGGGTGCTCGGGCCTGAGGAGGTGTCGGCCGTGGCTGCGAGGGCTGCAACAAGCGGACGGGCGTCCGGTCCTGGCGCGAGCGACGGGTCAAGTGGCTTGGCGGGGTGGGCCCGTGAGCATGGGGGTGCGTCGTCTCGGGCGAACGCGCCCGTAACAGTCGGGTTGCGGTTCGCTTTCTACGGCCGAGTATCCACGGAGGATCATCAGGATCCTGCGACGTCGCGGGCGTGGCAGTTGGAGCGGGCCGGAGCGGTGATCGCGGGGCACGGGCGGGTGGTGGCGGAGTTCTTCGATATCGGCCACAGCCGGGTGCTGCCATGGGCGCGCCGACCGGAGGCGGCCGCGTTGGTGGCAGCGATGGCCGATCCGGACCGGGGTTTCGACGCGGTCATCATCGGCTCAAGCGAGCGGGCGTTCTACGGCAGCCAGTTCGCGGCGATGGCACCACTGTTCGAGCACTTCGGGGTAGCGCTGTGGGTTCCAGAGCTGGGCGGGGTGGTCGACCCGGCGCTCGCCGGGCATGAGGAGCTGATGGTCCTGCTGGGGATCCTGGCGAAGCGGGAGATCGTGCGGACCCGCATCCGGGTGCGGACCGCGATGCTGGTGCAGACCCGGGACCAAGGCCGCTACCTGGGTGGCCGTCCGCCCTACGGCTACCGCCTCATCGACGCCGGCCCGCATCCGAACCGGGCCCTGGCCCGTCGCGGGCTGCGGATCCAGCGCCTGGACGTCGACTCCCACACCGGGCCCGTCGTGGTCTGGATCTTCACCCAGCGCCTGGCCGGGCACAGCGTCGCACGGATCACCCGGGCCCTGAACGATGCGTCCATACCCTGCCCGGCCGCGGCCGACCCCGACCGGAACCCGCACCGAACCGGCGACCGCTGGGTGCTGACGACGGTGCGCGCCATCCTGGCCAATCCCCGCTACACCGGCCACCAGGTCTGGAACCGCCAGCGCACCGATCACGACCTCATCGACCCCGCGAACACCGCGCTCGGCCACCGCGACGTCCAGCGCCGCAACACCCCGCAGGACTGGGCCATCTCCCGCAGTCAGGCGCACCCCGCACTGGTCAGCGACGCCGACTTCATCACCGCTCAGACCACCCACGCCACCCATTCCACCTCGGGGCGCAAGTACCTGCTGGCCGGACTGCTGCGCTGCGCGACCTGCGGTCGGCGGTTGGAATCCTGCTGGGTCCACCACCGGCCGGCTTACCGCTGCCGCCACGGGTACTCCAGTGCGACCAGTCCCGGGGCCGACCGGCCGCCCAATGCTTATCTACGCGAAGACCATGTCATGCCTCACCTGCCGGCTCTGGTACTTCGGATCGCCGCCTCGGCTGGAGATCTGGCACCGGGCCTTGGCGCTGCACTCGGGTACCTGCGAGCCGGCGGCATCGAGCTGACCTACGACGCGGCGGCCAGGACCCTGACCACTGGCACCGAACGAGGGGAGAAGATCCTGATCGGCTGACCGACGCCGTAGCCGAGGCGACCACCGACGAAGGGAGGAGCGGAACGACGAACGCCCGACCCGGCCGAAGGCCGAGCACGGGCGCCGATCAGTGCTGCCCGAAAACCAAGCAGCGTGTACAAAAGGTGTGTCCGAGGGGGGACTTGAACCCCCACGCCCGATAAAGGGCACTAGCACCTCAAGCTAGCGCGTCTGCCATTCCGCCACCCGGACAGGGTGTGTGCCTCAGGTTTTTTCTTGCTGTTCCCCTTGGCGACAGAGAGAACACTACCAGGCTCCGGGAGTGCTTCTCACCCACGTTTCCCCCGGTCAGGGGTGGTCCGGCGGGATGGAGTGGGGCGTATCGGGGTGGAATGGGCCAAGGCGGACATCCGGAGCGCCGCGCGGGTCGTCCGGTCGTCCGGGCGGGTGGGCCCCGCGACAGCCGCCCGGACAGCCGGGTCCATGCGGTCCGGGGATGGTGGGGCGGCGGCGGGGTTCTGGAGAGGGCGTCGGCGCGGTGAATGTTTCGGCTGATTGGTGAGCCGGAAACGCACAGGATCGGCCAGAAGTCGACCCAGGTCGGGGGTAAAGAGATCGGCTGGCGCCAACTTGCCGTCGCTGCCACGGTGCCGCTCGGCGCTCTCCTAGCCTCGTGAGGGACCGAGGGAGTCCTGAGCGGAACGCCCGATTCTCGGCAGACAGGTGGCCGGATCGGTCGGTCGGGCCGCCGGGTGCCGACGCGGGCCGCAGGTCGCGGGCCGGCGCAGGACACGCGCCGGACCGTGCCAGGGCCGCCGGGAGCGCCTCCCCTCACCAGTGCGAAGGGCGGCTTGACGTGGAACAGCTGAGCGGGGCGGCCGGAGCGGCCACGAGACGGCCCGGGGCGGAGCCGGCCGACGGGGTCTGGCGGTTCTCGGCGGTGGCGCACGAGGCGTCGGTGCCGCAGACCCGGCACGCGGTGCGCGACCGGCTGCTGGCCCAGGGGATGGCCGGGCAGCGCTACCAGGAGTTGATCGACGACCTGCTGCTGATCGTCTCGGAGCTGGTCAGCAACGCCGTGACCCACGCCGCCGTGCTCTCGCCGTACCTCACCACCGAGCTGGCGATCGGCGGTGGCTGGGTCCGGGTCTCGGTCGAGGACGGCCACCCGTACCGCCCGAGGGCGCTGGAGAGCGATCTCGGGCAGTTGGGCGGCCGCGGGCTGCTCCTGGTCAAGAGCGTCACCCTGCAGGCCGGCGGCGTCTGCGACGTCGAGCGCACGGGGGAGGGCGGCAAGGTGATCTGGGCCTCGCTGCCCCTGCCCGCACAGCGCGAGGCCGGTCCGGAGACCGGTCCCGACTGCTGTGCGGGCGGCGAGGACGAGGACGGCGAGCTCGGCGGCGTCGCCGGGAGCGTCTGGCCGCGCTGAGCGGCCCCGCCGCGCACGGACGGGCGAAGGGCTACCAGCCCCGGCCGGCGATCTCGCGGATCCCGGGGAGGGCGGCCTCGAAGACCGTACGGAACCAGACCGAGAACGGCCGCTCGGCCTCCAGCGCCTTGAGCTCCTCGGCGGTCACGAAGAGGGTGTCGTCGACCTCCGCCGGGTCCGGGTTCAGCGGTGCCGTCATCAGGCCGACGAACAGGTGGTTCCACTCCCGCTCGATCAGCCCCGAGGCCTCGTCGGGCAGGTCGTACCGGACCGTGCCGGCCTCGCACATCAGGGCCGGGGCGGCGCCGAGCTCCTCGGCGGTGCGCCGGGCGGCGGCGACGAACGGGGGCTCGTCCGGGTACGGGTGGCCGCAGCAGGTGTTGGACCAGACGCCGGGGGAGTGGTACTTGCCGAGCGCGCGGCGCTGCAGCAGCAGCCGGCCCTGACGGTCGAAGAGGAAGACCGAGAAGGCCCGGTGCAGCCGGCCCGGCTGCTGGTGCGCCCAGAGCTTCTCGGCGGTGCCGATCGTCGCACCTTCGTCGTCGACGAGTTCCAGGAGGATCTCGGCCGCAGCTCCGCTCCCGGCCTCGGCTCCCGCTCCGGCCTCCGCGACCTCTGCTGGGAACCGGGTCTGGCTGGTCGATCGACTCTCGGGCATCTGGCCTCTTTCGGCACGAGGACCGGAGCCGCAACCCGGGCGTACGGGCCCGGATCCGCCCACCCGGTCCGGCGGTCGGCTGCATGTCGCCGGTCGGGCTCCCGGCTTTGGACGGAAGGCACCTGGTGGCGTCGGGTGACCAGTCTGCCGTATGGCTCACGACCATGAGTGACGTGACGCTTACCAGGGCTTGAAAGGCTCGAACGGATAGCTACTCTGTTCGATTTATGATCGGGTTTGCCGCCTTTGATTCACCTTCTGGATGTTCGAACGTCAGGTCGCGGTCGAGTCACGACCGGTGGGCGGCTTGAACGGGAGGCGGGCCGTCCGGAATGATGATCTCCACGGCGTTGTGGCGTCGGATCCGGACCAGGGCCGCACGCTGCGGCTTCGGGGGCGAACTACGGGTCCGGTAGCCTCGATCGGTGCGCTCGGTTCTCCCGGCAGCACCCGTCGTCGCACCGCCCACGGTCGTCCGTCGCCCGGTCGTCCACCGGATCGTCCACCGGGCCGGTCGCCGTCCGGCCGCCGGACACCGGGGGCTCGGCCGTCCGGCCCGTTCAGCAGTTCCCGCAGGTCCAGTTGTCCCCTGTCCCACCGCATCCCGTTGTGGCCGGACCGCACACCACCGCCAGGGAGTGAGTCCCGCTGTCCACTGTGATCGTGACCGGCTCCGAGCTGCTCGCGTCCGGAACGCCCGCCGGACCCGGCCGTTCCCCGCACGGGACGGCGGCCGGGACCGCGGGCGGACGGGCGGACGGCTGGACGGCCGGGGCCACGACCGGGGTCATGGCCGGGTCGGCGCCCGTGGCGCCGCTCGCGCCCGCGCTCGCGGCGGACCTCGCGGCCCTCGGCTTCCACCGTGTCCTGCGCGCTCACGACCTCGACCAGCTGGCCGCGCTCACCGGCGCCTGGCTGACCGCCGCCGACGGACCGGCCGACCCGGCGGACCGGGTGGCGGTGGTCGACGCGGGCTTCGTCGGGCACCGCCACGCGCTGCGTCTGGCGCTCACCGACCCGAGGTTCCCGGCGGCGGCCGTCCCCGGCGCGGTCGTGGTCGCCGGGGCACAGGCCCGCGCCGCCCTGGCCGCCGCCGCGAGCCGCCTCACCACCCCGCCGCTCCTCCCGCGCCAGCCCGGCACGTACGAGCCGGGCCCGTACCAACCCGGCCCGTACGAGCCGGGCACGTACCTGCCCGGTCCGCGCCACGCCCGCCCGTACCAGCCCGGCCCCCGCGAGGTCGTCCCCCGGCAGAGCACCCCTCGCCACGCCCTCCCGCGCGACGCCGGCCCGCAGCAGGGCGCCGAAAGGCACCGCGCGCCCGTGGGCCCGGCCGGTGCCCGCACCTCCGTGGCCCCCTTCCCCGAGGCACCCGCGCGTCCCCAGCCGCAACCGGCCCCGCTGCCGCTCCCGGACCTGCTGGCCGGCGCGCTCGCGCAGCAGTACGGCATACCCGTCCAGCGCCCCGAGCTCGGTACGTTGGTCGCGACCGTCCCCGCCACCGAGTGCGAGCTGGACGTCGCGCGGGCCGCGATGGCGGAGGTGGACGAGGAGGAGGTCCGGCTGCGCCGCGCGGTGAAGGCCCGGGACGGCTTCTTCGCCACCTTCTTCGTCAGCCCGTACTCCCGCTACCTCGCCCGCTGGTGCGCCCGGCGCGGGCTCTCCCCGAACCAGGTGACCACCGCCTCGCTGGTGGTCGCCCTGCTGGCGGCGGCCTGCGCGGCGACCGGCACCCGGCCGGGCGGCATCGCGGCCGGCGTGCTCCTGCTGCTCTCCTTCGTGCTGGACTGCGCGGACGGCCAGTTGGCCCGCTACGCCCTGCGCTACTCGACCGTCGGCGCCTGGCTGGACGCGACCTTCGACCGCGTCAAGGAGTACGCGTTCTACGCGGGCCTGGCGCTCGGCGCGGCCCGGACCGGCGACCACGTCTGGGCCCTCGCGCTGGCCGCGATGACGCTGATGACCTTCCGGCACAGCGTCGACTTCGCGTTCATGGCGGCCGACCAGACCGCCGCGAAGGCCCTGCCCGCCGGTCCCACCAGCGCCGCCGGCCCAGCCGGCCCCGGCGCCGCTGGCACCCCCGGCCCCAGGAACACCAGCCCCACCGCCGAGTTCTCCAGCCGCCTCGACCGGGTCGGCTGGACGGTCTGGGCCCGCCGGATCATCGTGCTGCCGATCGGCGAGCGCTGGGCCCTGATCGCCCTGCTCACCGCCTGCACGACCCCCCGCACGGCCCTCACCGTCCTGCTGGCGGGCTGCGCGCTGGCCTGTTGCTACACCACGGCCGGCCGGGTGCTGCGCTCGGTGAACCGCCGCCGCCCGCGCTCCGTCCGGGCCGCGGCCGAGGTCGCCACGCTCGCCGACGGCGGGCCGCTGGCCGAGCTGCTGGCGCCCGTGCTGCGCCCGGTCGCCCGCCGGCTGCCCGCGCTCGCGCCGCCGGTGCTGGCCGCGCTGGCGGCCGTCGCGCTGCCCCTGGCCGTCCGCCTGAGCGCGGGAACGTGGACGGCGGTGGCCGCCGCCGGCGGCTACGCGCTGGTCTCCGCCCTCGTACTGGCCCGTAGGCTGGACGGTGCGCTGGACTGGCTGGCGCCCGCGTTCTTCCGGGCGGGCGAGTACCTGACGGTGCTGGCGCTGGTCCTGCGGCTGGACGTCGCGGCCCTCCCGGCCGCGTTCGGGCTGGTCGCCGCCGTCGCCTACCATCACTACGACACGGTGTACCGCCTTCGCGGGGGCACCGGAGCGCCGGCCCGATGGCTGGTACGGGCGACCGGCGGGCAGGAGGGCCGGGCGCTGCTCGCCACCTCCGTCGCGGCGCTCGCGTACACCGGCAGCCCCGTCGGGCACCAGGGTGCCGGGGCGGCTGTGACGCAGGGCGCGCTGGTGGCCCTCGCAGCCGTACTGGCTCTGGTGGTGGTCGCCGAGAGCATCCGCTTCTGGGTCCTCGGGGATGCCACAGCTGAACACGACGAATCAGGAGACACCGCATGATCGGCCTCGTTCTGGCAGCCGGCGCCGGCCGCCGACTGCGCCCGTACACCGACACCCTGCCCAAGGCGCTGGTGCCGGTCGACGGTGAGCGGACCGTCCTGGACCTCACGCTCGGCAACTTCGCCGAGGTCGGCCTGCGCGAGGCCGCCATCGTGGTGGGGTACCGCAAGGAGGCGGTGTACGACCGCAAGGACGCCCTGGAGCAGAAGTACGGCGTCAAGCTCACCCTGGTCGAGAACGACAAGGCCGAGGAGTGGAACAACGCGTACTCGCTCTGGTGCGCCCGCGACCTCTTCACCGAGGGCCTGCTGCTCGCCAACGGCGACACCGTGCACCCGGCCTCGGTGCAGCGCACCATGCTGGACGGCAACGACCGCCGGATCAAGGAGGGCAACGCCCCCGGGATCCTGCTCGCCCTCGACACGGTGAAGAAGCTCGCCGACGAGGAGATGAAGGTCGTCGTCGACCCCGCCTCGGGCATGCGCAGGATCACCAAGCTGATGGACCCGGCCGAGGCGACCGGTGAGTACATCGGCGTCACGGTCATCAACCCCTCGGCGGCGGCCGACCTCAGCGACGCGCTGAAGACCACCTTCGAGCGCGACCCCGACCTCTACTACGAGGACGGTTACCAGGAGATGGTCAACCGCGGCCTGCGGATCGACGTGCAGCCGATCGGCGAGGTCTCCTGGGTCGAGGTCGACAACCACGACGACCTCACCAAGGCGCGGGAGATCGCGTGCCAGTACTGACCCGCCTGGTGCCGTCGCCGCTCTTCGTCGAGATCCGCTCCGGGGCCCTGGACTCGCTGGCCGGCATCCTCGCCGACCAGCGGCTGTCCACCTCCGGCCGGATAGCGGTGGCGATCAGCGACGGCTCCGGCACCGTGCTGCGGGAGCGCCTGGAGCCCGACCTGCCCGGCGCGGACTGGTACGAGGTCACGGACGGCAGCCTCGACAGCGCCGTCCGGCTCGCCGACCAGGTGCGCGCGGGCCACTACGACGCGATGGTCGGCCTCGGCGGCGGCAAGATCATCGACGCCGCGAAGTACGCCGCCGCCCGGGTCGGGCTGCCGCTGGTCGCGGTGGCCACCAACCTGGCGCACGACGGCCTCTGCTCGCCGGTCTCGACGCTCGACAACGACGCCGGGCGGGGCTCCTACGGCGTCCCCAGCCCGATCGGCATCATCGTCGACCTGGACGTGATCAGCAAGGCCCCGCGGCGCTTCGTGGCGGCCGGCATCGGCGACGTCATCTCCAACATCTCGGCCTGCGCGGACTGGGAACTCTCCCACACCGTCACCGGTGAACCGATCGACGGGCTCGCCATCGCGATGGCCCGTTCGGCCGGTGAGAACCTGCTGCGGCACCCGGGCACTCTGGACGAACCGGGCCTCCTCACGACGCTCGCGGAAGCCCTGGTACTGTCCGGCATCGCGATGAACATCGCGGGCAGCACCCGGCCTTCCTCGGGCGCCTGCCACGAGATCTGCCATGCCCTGGACGTGCTGTACCCCAAGCGTTCCGCCCAGCACGGCGAGCAGGTCGGCCTCGGTGCGGCGTTCGCCACCTACCTGCGGGGCGACCACCGGCTGGCCGGTCTGATCGTGGAGCGTCTGGCGAGCCACGGCCTGCCGGTGACCGCGGCTCAGATCGGGTTCACCGAGGCGGAGTTCACGAAGGCGGTGGACTACGCTCCGAACACCCGTCCTGGTCGCTTCACCATCCTTGAGCACCTCGACCTCTCCCCATCAGACATCAGGGACGCGTACGCCGACTATGTCCAAGCCGTCAACAGCTGACCGCCAGGCCGCGAGCCCGGCCGTCGACCTCACGGTCCGCCCCTCGATCGAGGAGCTGCGGGCCGTCATCCACCCGGAGGGCATGCTCCAGCGCCGCAGCGCGGAGCACTGGGCGGGCCGCTGGTACATGCGGAGCATCTCGCTCCGGATCACCCGGGTCCTCTCCACCATGACGGTGATCACGCCCAACGGCCTCACCTACCTGATGATGCTGACCGGCATCCTGGCCGGTGCCGCGCTGGTCGTCCCCGGCCTGGCCGGTGCCGTCCTCGCGGCGTTCCTGATCCAGCTCTACCTGCTGCTCGACTGCGTGGACGGCGAGGTCGCCCGCTGGCGCCGGCAGACCTCGCTGACCGGTGTCTACCTGGACCGGGTCGGGCACTACATGTCCGAGGCCGCGCTGCTCACCGGCCTCGGCCTGCGCGGCGCCGACCTGCTGCACCGCCACGGCACCGCCTCGCACTGGGAGTGGGCCTTCCTCGGCACGCTGGCGGCGCTCGGCGCGATCCTGATCAAGTCCGAGACCGACCTGGTCGACGTGGCCCGGGCCCGCAGCGGCCTGACCGCCGTCGAGGACAGTGCGGCCGTGCCGCGCTCCACCGGCGTCGCCAAGGCCCGCAAGGCCGCCGCCTTCCTCAAGTTCCACCGCCTGGTCGGCGCGGTCGAGGCCTCGCTGCTCATCCTGGCGGCGGGGATCGCCGACCACGTGCACGGCGGGCTGTTCTTCACCCGCCTCGCGGTCGTCGTGCTGGCCGCCATCGCCATGCTGCAGACCGTCCTGCACCTGCTCAGCATCGTGCTCTCCAGCAGGCTCCGATGAGCGCCGCGGAGGACTTCAGGCTCGGCGCGGTCATCATCACGATGGGCAACCGCCCGGCCGAGCTGAACGCCCTGATCGACTCGGTGCTGAACCAGGAGGGCCCGGCGGTCGAGCTCGCCGTGGTCGGCAACGGCGCGCCGCTGCCGCCGCTCCCGGCGGGCGTGCGGAGCGTCGAGCTGCCCGAGAACCTCGGCATCCCCGGCGGGCGCAACGTCGGCATCGACCTGTTCGGCAAGGACGGCGAGGACGTCGACGCCGTCCTCTTCCTGGACGACGACGGCCTGCTCCCGCGGCTGGACTCGGCCCGGCTGCTCCGCGAGGCGTTCACCGCCGACCCGCAGCTCGGCATCGTCTCGTTCCGGATCGCCGACCCGGACACCGGCGTCACCGCGCGCCGGCACGTCCCCCGGCTGCGCGCGAGCGACCCGATGCACTCGTCCCGGGTGACCACCTTCCTCGGCGGCGCCAGCGCCGTGCGGAGCAGGGTGTTCACCCAGGCCGGCCAGCTGCCGGGCGAGTTCTTCTACGCGCACGAGGAGACCGACCTCGCCTGGCGCGCGCTGGACGCCGGCTGGTCCATCGACTACCGCGCGGACGTCGTCCTGCACCACCCCACCACCTCCCCGGCCCGGCACGCCTCGTACTTCCACAACGTGGCCCGGAACCGGGTGTGGCTGGCGCGGCGGAACCTCCCGGCCCCGCTGGTGCCCCTCTACCTGGGGACGTGGCTGCTGCTCACCCTGGCGCGGCGTCCCTCGGGTGCGGCGATCAAGGCCTGGACCGGCGGTTTCCGGGCCGGCTGGAGCGAGCCCTGCGGTCCGCGACGGCCGATGAAATGGCGTACTGTATGGCGATTGACCAGGTTGGGCAGACCGCCAATCATTTGATCGCAGTAGTTGGTGGCCCTGCCATCGACCGGACAAATCCCCCCGTTAACCCTGTGGGTCCGCCCGGTTCGCGTCTCTCCCCCGAGTCGAACCGGATCTCCGATCCGTGAAGGACGAATGTGTCGACAGTGAGTGACTCCGTCAGCCTCTCAGCTCCGTCGGGAGTTGACACGGGCCTGACCCAGAAGCAGCTCGCGGCCAAGTATGGCCTGACGGTGAGTGGCAAGCGGCCTGGCCTGGTCGAGTACGTGCGGCAGCTCTGGCAGCGCCGGCACTTCATCCTGGCCTTCGCCACCGCCCGGCTGGTCGCCCAGTACACCACCGCCAAGCTCGGCCAGCTGTGGCAGGTGCTGACGCCGCTGCTCAACTGTGCGGTCTTCTACCTGGTCTTCGGTGTGATCCTGAAGAGCCGGGACGGCATCCCGGTCTACATCGCCTGGCTCTGCGTCGGCGTCTTCGTGTTCCAGTTCTCGCAGAGCGCGATCCAGGCCGGCACCCGGTCCATCTCCGACAACCTCGGGCTGATCCGGGCGCTGCACTTCCCCCGCGCCTGCATGCCGGTGGCCTTCACCGTCATCCAGCTGCAGCAGCTGCTGATCTCGATGGTCGTGCTGGTCGTCATCGTGCTGGCGAACGGCATCACGCCGGGCGTGACCTGGCTGCTGCTCATCCCGGCGCTGATCCTGCAGTCCCTGTTCAACACCGGCCTGGCGCTGATCATGGCCCGGATCGGGGCCAAGACCTCCGACATCTCGCAGCTGATGCCGTTCGTGCTCCGCACCTGGATGTACCTCTCCGGCGTGATGTACAGCATCCAGACGCAGATCAACAGCGCACCCCACATCGTCAAGACGATCGCGGCGCTGAACCCGGCGAGCGTCTACATGGACCTGATGCGCTACGCGTTCATGCCCCAGAGCTTCAGCAAGAAGGCCTACCCCGGTCACAAGGTCAACGGCCACGACACGGCGCACTGGCTGACCCTGCCGCACCACATCTGGATGATCGCCGCCGCCTGGGCCGTCGTCGCCTTCGCCTTCGGGTTCGTCTTCTTCTGGAAGTCCGAAGAGGAGTACGGCCGTGGCTGAGACCGCAACCACCGAGGACCGAGGAGTGGCGCCCACGATGGCAGACCAGGTCAAGCACGAACGCGTTCCCACCGTCGTCGTGGACGACGTGCACATCGTCTACAAGGTCCACGGGGCCGGCGCCGGCAAGGGCAGCGCGACCTCCGCGCTGAGCCGCCTGATCGCCAAGAAGCGCTCGCCCTCCATCCGCGAGGTGCACGCCGTCCGCGGCATCAGCTTCACCGCCTACCGCGGCGAGGCCGTCGGCCTGATCGGCTCGAACGGCTCCGGCAAGTCGACCATGCTGGCGGCCATCGCGGGCCTGCTGCCGACCGAGAAGGGCGGCATCTACACCAACGGCCAGCCGTCCCTGCTGGGCGTCAACGCCGCCCTGATGAACGACCTCACCGGTGACCGCAACGTCATCCTGGGCTGCCTGGCGATGGGCATGCCCCCCGCCGAGGTGAAGGCGCGCTACGACGACATCGTCGAGTTCTCGGGCATCAACGAGAAGGGCGACTTCATCTCCCTCCCGATGCGCACGTACTCCTCGGGCATGGCGGCCCGCCTGCGCTTCTCGATCGCGGCGGCCAAGACCCACGACGTGCTCCTGATCGACGAGGCGCTCGCCACGGGTGACCAGAAGTTCCAGAAGCGCAGCGAGGCCCGCATCCGCGAGCTGCGCGGCGAGGCCGGTACGGTCTTCCTGGTCAGCCACAACAACCACGCGATCCGCGACACCTGCGAGCGGACGATCTGGATCGAGAAGGGCGAGCTGATCATGGACGGTGAGACCGACGAGGTCGTCACCGCCTACGAGAAGTTCAACCACGGCGGCTAATCGCGCCGGTGAGCTCTGCGGGGGGCCGGTGCCGGGCGGATGCCCGGCACCGGCCCTGCCTGGTGTTCGAGTCCGGCGCGTGTCCGAGACGGGCCTATGGGCCGGTCCGGTGTAGAACGGGGGAGTGACGGCAGTGGCAGCTTCGGACCAATCCGACAATCAGATGGACGGCACGGCGGGCAGGAGTGCGCTGAACCCGGCCGCGCAGGCCGTGGCCCCGGCCGCCACCCTCGACAAGGCCGACCTGGAGAACTTCCCGGTCGCCCCGTCCTTCCTGCCCGCGGCCTGGCGGACGGACCTGATGGCGGTCTACGGCTTCGCCCGCCTGATCGACGACGCCGGTGACGGCGACCTCGCCGACCCCGCCGGGGTGGCGGCGCTGCTGGGCGTGACGGCACCGCCCGTCACCCCGGTGGCCCAGAGCGGTCCGCCGAGTCCCGCCGAGACCGGGTTCCGGCTCGCGCTGCTCGACGGGCTGGAGCGCGACCTCGACCGCGCCTTCGAGGCGGCGCTCCCCGGCGGCGGCGCCGAGCAGCCCCGGCACCCGCTGATGCGCGCCCTCGTCCCGCTGGTCGACCGGCACGAGCTGACCCCCGAGCCGTTCCGCCGCCTGATCGAGGCGAACCGGGTCGACCAGCGCACCGACCGCTACCCGACCTACCAAGACCTCATCGGCTACTGCACGTTGTCCGCCGACCCGGTCGGCCGGCTGGTGCTCTCGATCGCCGGCGTCTCGACCCCGGAGCGGGTCGCGTACTCCGACGCGGTCTGCAGCGCGCTCCAGGTCGTCGAGCACCTCCAGGACGTCGCCGAGGACCTCGGCCACGGCCGGATCTACCTCCCCGGCGAGGACCTGGAGCGCTTCGGTGTCACCGAGGCCGACCTCGCCGAGCCCACCGCCGGACCCCGGGTGCGCGAGCTGATCGCCTTCGAGGTGGACCGGGCCCGGACCCTGCTCGATCACGGCGCGCCGCTGGTGGGTACGGTTCGGGGGAGGCTCCGACTGCTCCTCGCGGGATTCACCGCAGGCGGGTACGCGGCCCTGGCGGCCATCGAGGCCGCCGGGTACGACGTCCTGGCCCAGCAGCCGAAGCCCGACAAGCGCCGCCTCGCAGTGAAGGCGGCGACACTCTTCGCGAAGGGAAGGTGAACGCCCGAGTGGCGGCATCACCACTGGCGTCGGCGCAGGTCATGGCGGCGTACCGGTACTGCGAGGCGGTCACCGCCCTCCAGGCCCGCAACTTCAGCTACGGCATCCGCCTGCTCCCGGAGGCCAAGCGGCTCGGCATGTCCGCGCTGTACGCCCTGGCCCGCCGGGTCGACGACATCGGCGACGGCGACCTGCCGCCCGAGCGCAAGGCGGAGCAGCTGCTCCGCACCCGGGACCTGCTGGACGAGATCCGCGAGGGCGCCGTCAGCGAGGACGACACCGACCCGATCAAGGTGGCCCTGGCCGACGCCGCCCGGCGCTTCCCGATCCCGCTCGAAGGCTTCGACGAGCTGATCGACGGCGTGGAGATGGACCTCAAGGGCGCCGAGTACCGGACCTTCGAGGACCTCAAGGTCTACTGCCGCTGCGTGGCCGGTTCGATCGGGCGGCTCTCGCTCGGCGTGTACGGCTGCGAGGACGTCAAGCTCGGATCCGAGTACGCCGACACGCTCGGCCTCGCCCTCCAGCTCACCAACATCCTGCGCGACCTGCGCGAGGACGCCGTGAACGGCCGCACCTACCTCCCCACCGAGGACCTGGTCCGGTTCGGCTGCGAAGGGGGCTTCGCGCAGGCCCGGCCCGCGGCCGGGGCCGACTTCACCGGGCTGGTCGCCTTCCAGGCCGAGCGCGCCCAGCGCTGCTTCGAGGAGGGCCTGCGGCTGCTGCCGATGCTGGACCGCCGCAGCCGTGCCTGCACCGCCGCGATGGCCGGCATCTACCACCGGCTGCTCGCCCGGATCGCGGCCGAACCGGAGTCCGTGCTGCGCGGACGGGTCTCCCTCCCCGGCTGGGAGAAGGCATACGTGGCACTGTCCGGGCTCGCCGGAGGGCGTTCTTGATTCTCTCGCCAGTTATGTCACGCTGTGTCAGCGCGGGGTCGCCCCAGGGTGCCCGCGCCCTGTCCACGACTGAGCAGCGAACCGGTAGGGGGGAGGGCCGATGACGGCACGGCCGCGTCCGGCGGAGCCCACCGCCGTGGTGATCGGCGGCGGCCTGGCGGGGATCACCGCCGCGCTGCGCCTGGCCGAGTCCGGCCACCGGGTCACCCTGGTGGAGACCCGGCCCCGGCTCGGCGGTCTCGCCTTCTCCTTCCAGCGCGGCGAGCTGACGGTCGACAACGGCCAGCACGTCTTCCTGCGCTGCTGCACCGCCTACCGGGGCCTGGTCGACCGGCTGGGCGCGGGCCGTCTGGTGGAAATCCAGCCGCGCCTGGACGTGCCCGTCCTCGGCGTCTCCGCCGACGGCCGCCGCACCCTGGGCCGGCTGCGCCGGGCGGGCCTGCCGGTGCCGCTGCACCTGGCCGGCAGCCTGGCCGGCTACCCGCACCTGGGCCCGGTGGACCGCCTCCGGGTGGTCCGGGCCGCGCTCGCGCTGAAGGCCCTCGACCTGGCCGACCCGAAGCTGGACGAGATCTCGTTCGGCGACTGGCTGCGCCGCAACGGGCAGAACGCGGCCACCCTGGCCGCCATGTGGGACCTGGTCGGGGTGGCCACCCTCAACGCCACCGCCGACCAGACCTCGCTGGCGCTGGCCGCGATGGTCTTCAAGACCGGCCTGCTCTCCGACCCCGGAGCCTCCGACATCGGGATGGCCTCCGTCCCGCTCGGCGAGATCCACCACGACGCCGCCCGGGCCGAGCTGGAGCGCGCCGGGGTGCGCGTCCTGCTGCGGTCCCGCGCCGTCGAGCTCAAGCCGGCCGCCCAGCACGCGGTCCGGCTGGAGAGCGGCGAGCTGCTCACCGCCGACACGGTGGTGCTGGCCGGGGCGCAGGACAGCGCCGCCGCCCTGCTGCCGCCCGGCGCGATCGCGCGCCAGGAGCGGCTCGCCGAGTTCGGCACCGCGCCGATCCTCAACGTGCACGTGGTCTACGACCGCAGGCTGCTGCGCAAGCCGTTCTTCGCGGCGCTCGGCTCCCCGGTCCAGTGGGTCTTCGACCGGACGGCCCACTCCGGGCTGGCCGTCCCGGGTGCCCAGTACCTGGCGCTCTCGCAGTCCGCCGTCCAGGACGAGATCGACCTGCCGGTGGCCGAGCTGCGCCGCCGCTACCTGCCCGAGCTGGAGCGGCTGCTGCCGGCCGCCCGGGAGGCCGAGGTGCTGGACTTCTTCGTCACCCGGGAGCGCACCGCGACCTTCGACCCGGCCCCCGGCACGGCGGCCCTGCGCCCGCAGGCCCGTACCGACGTCCCGGGCCTGCTGCTGGCCGGTTCGTGGACGGCCACCGGCTGGCCCGCGACCATGGAGAGCGCCGTCCGCAGCGGCCACGCGGCGGCGGACGCCGCGCTCTCGGCGGCCGGCCGGCTGCCGGTCGACCGTGGCGACGGCCGGTGGCCCCGATGACCCGGACCTTCGCGCGCACCGACGCCGACAGCGGCAATGGAATCAGAACCGGCCGGACGCCCTCGGCGCTCCGGTCACCTCAGGAAGAGGGAACGTACGTGGAGCCTCGCAGCGGTAATGCCTCGGCTGTCAAGGACGCCGCTTCGGTGCCCGAGCTGCTGGCTCGCGGCCGCACGCTCTGCACGCCGCCGCTGCGCGCGGCGGTGGCCCGGCTCGCGGCGCCGATGGACACCGTGGCGGCGTACCACTTCGGCTGGATCGACCGGGACGGCACGCCGGCCGCGGGGGACGGCGGCAAGGCCCTCCGTCCGGCGCTCGCGCTGCTGTCGGCGCAGGCGGTCGGGGCGCCCGCAGAGGCGGGGGTGCCGGGCGGCGTCTCCGTTGAACTGGTGCACAACTTCTCCCTGCTCCATGATGATCTGATGGACGGCGACGAGACTCGACGGCACCGGGCGACGGCCTGGACGGTCTTCGGCCCCGCGCAGGCGATCCTGGTCGGCGACGCGCTGGCCACCCTGGGCACCGAGGTGCTGCTCGACGCCGCCGTGACCGGTGGCGCGAGCGCCGCGGACGCCGCTCGCGCCGTCCGCCTGATCACCACCGCCACCCGTAAGCTGATCGACGGGCAGGCCATGGACGTCGCCTTCGAGCAGCGCGACGCGGTGACGGTCGAGGAGTGCCTGGAGATGGAGGGCGGCAAGACCGGGGCCCTGCTCGCCGCCGCCTCGGCGATCGGCGCGGTGCTGGCCGGCGCCGACGACCGCACCTCCGACGCGTTGCAGCGCTACGGCCACCACCTGGGCCTGGCGTTCCAGGCCGTCGACGACCTGCTCGGCATCTGGGGCGCCACCGAGGTGACGGGCAAGCCGCACTGGGGCGACCTGCGCCAGCGCAAGAAGTCGCTGCCGGTGGCCGCCGCGCTCGCCGAGGGCGGCGCCGCCTCCCGCCTGCTGGCGGAGCAGCTGGCCGACCCCGAGGGCCGGGGCGAGGAGAGCGAGCCGGTGCTCGCCGCCCGCGCCGCCCTGATCGAGCAGGCCGGCGGCCGGTCCTGGACCCAGGACGAGGCCCGCCGCCAGCACAAGACCGCCCTCGCCGCCCTGGACGAGGTGCCGATGGCCGACGAGGTGCGCGAGCGCTTCGTCGCACTCGCCGAATTCGTGGTGGTACGAGAGAGGTGACGTCAAGTTGACTGCAACCGCGGACGGCCGGCTCGACCCTGAGTACGATCCCGAGCCGGTCGCGGTGGAGGACCGCCCCCCGGTGCCCGAACGGCTGAACGGCCGTCAGCCGCCGGTGGGCCGGTCGGATCTGCCGTTCGGGTCAGGGCGGTGGGAGCCTGACGGACCACCTGCGGTACGACAATCCGGTGAGATGCAGTCCGAGGAGCTCTCCGCTGCCGAGGCGCTGGACCGGGCCACCGACCACCTGCTGTCACTCCAGCACCCCGACGGATGGTGGAAGGGCGACCTGGAGACCAACGTCACCATGGACGCCGAGGACCTTTTACTGCGCCAGTTCCTCGGCATCCGGACGGCGGAGCAGACGGCGGCCACCGCCGCCTGGATCCGCTCGCAGCAGCGCGAGGACGGCACCTGGTCCACGTTCCACGACGGCCCGCCCGAACTCTCCACCACCGTCGAGGCGTACGTCGCGCTGAAACTCGCCGGTGACGACCCCGAGGCCCCGCACATGCGGGCGGCCTCCGCCTTCGTCCGCGCCCGGGGCGGCATCGCCGCCGCACGCGTCTTCACCCGGATCTGGCTGGCCCTGTTCGGCTGGTGGCCCTGGGACCGGCTGCCCGAGATGCCGCCGGAGATCATGTACCTGCCCAAGTGGCTGCCGCTGAACATCTACGCGTTCGGCTGCTGGGCCAGGCAGACCATCGTACCGCTCACCGTGGTGTCGGCTCACCGCCCGGTCCGGCCCGCGCCGTTCGCCCTGACCGAGCTGCACACCGACCCCGCCGACCCGTACCCCGAGCGCCCGCTCGCCCCGCCGACCACCTGGGACGGCCTGTTCGCCCGGCTGGACCGGGTGCTGCACGTCTACCACCGGTACGCCGCCCGCCCGCTGCGCCGGGCGGCGCTGGCCAAGGCCGGCCGGTGGATCGTCCACCGGCAGGAGGCGGACGGCTGCTGGGGCGGGATCCAGCCGCCCGCCGTCTACTCGCTGATCGCCCTCCAGCTGCTCGGCTACGACCTGGACCACCCGGTGATGAAGGCGGGCCTGGCCTCCTTCGAGCGCTTCACCGTGCACACCGAGGACGGCGGCCGCTGGATGGAGGCCTGCCAGTCCCCGGTCTGGGACACCGGCCTCGCCACCATCGCGCTCCGCGACGCCGGCCTGCCCGCCGACCACCCCGCGCTGCTCTCCGCCGTCGACTGGATGCTCGGCGAGGAGATCACCACCAGCGGCGACTGGGCCGTGCAGCGGCCGGGCCTCGCGCCGGGCGGCTGGGCCTTCGAGTTCGAGAACGACAACTACCCCGACATCGACGACACCGCCGAGGTGGTGCTCGCCCTGCGCCGCGTCACCCATCCGGAGCAGTCCAGAGTGGACGGTGCGGTTCACCGCGCGGTGGAGTGGAACCTCGGCATGCAGTCGAAGAACGGTGCCTGGGGCGCCTTCGACGTCGACAACACCAGCACCCTGCCCAACAAGCTCCCGTTCTGCGACTTCGGCGAGGTGGTGGACCCGCCCTCGGCGGACGTCACGGCACACGTGGTCGAGATGCTCGCCGAGGTCGGCCGGGCCGACGACCCGCGCACCCGGCGCGGAGTGGCCTGGCTGCTGGCGAACCAGGAGGCCGACGGATCCTGGTTCGGCCGCTGGGGCACCAACTACATCTACGGCACCGGCTCCGTGCTGCCCGCCCTGGTCGCGGCCGGGATGCCGGTGGCGCACCCCGCGATCCGCCGGGCCGTCGGCTGGCTGGAGGACCGGCAGAACCCGGACGGCGGCTGGGGCGAGGACATGCGCTCGTACGAGGACCCGGTCCGCTGGTCCGGGCGCGGCGAGTCCACCGCCTCGCAGACCGCCTGGGCGCTGATGGCCCTGCTGGCGGCGGGCGAAGGCCCGGACGGCGCGCGCAACGAGGCGGTGGAGCGCGGCGTGCGCTGGCTGGCCGCCACCCAGCTGCCCGAGGGCACCTGGGACGAGCCGCAGTTCACCGGGACGGGATTCCCGTGGGACTTCTCCATCAACTACCACCTCTACCGGCTGGTCTTCCCGGTCACCGCGCTCGGCCGCTACGTGCACGGGACCCCGCTGGGCGGGGGCGTCCGATGAGGCCCGAACCGCCGCCGGCCCCGCTGCTGGTGGTCTGCGCGCTCGGGCCCGAGGTCTGGGCCCTGCGCGGCGGGGACTGGACGGGCGGCCGGGCCGGCCCGGCGGTGCTGGCCCGGACGGGCATGGGACGCGCCCGGGCCCGGCGCAGCGTGGCCGACCTGCTGAGCCGGGACGGCTACGGCGCCCTGGTGGTGGCCGGCTTCGGCGCCGCCGTCGGCCCCGGGGTGCGGCCGGGGGACGTCATCGTCGCGGACGCGGTCCGCGACGGCGAGGGCGGCCACCACCCGCTGGACTCCGCCGCCCCGCTCGCCGCCGCGCTGCGCTCGCGCGGCCTGACCACCCACGTGGGCCTGCACCACACCGCCGACCACGTGGTGCGCGGCTTCGAACGCCGCGCCCTGTACGCCCAGGGCGCGCTGGCCGTGGACATGGAGGCCGCCGCCGTGCTCGCCGCCCGGGCCGAACTCCGGCCCGCCCTGCCCGCCGCCGTCCTGCGGGTGGTGGTCGACACCCCCGAGCGCGAGCTGCTGCGCCCGGGCACCCTCCCCGCGGGGCTGCACGCCTGGCGGGCCCTGCGCGCCGCGGTTCCGGCGCTGGTCGCCTGGCACGGCTACGCCGTCACCCCCGTCCCCGCCACCTCTACCAAGGAAACCCAGCCCTCGACGCTCCCTCAGGAGGCGAGCTAGTCATGGCCATGCCGCTGCGCCAGACCCTTCGGGTCGGCACCTATCTCATGGAGCAGAAGCTCAGGCGGCGGGACAAGTTCCCGCTGATCGTCGAGCTGGAACCGCTGTTCGCCTGCAACCTCGCCTGCGAGGGCTGCGGGAAGATCCAGCACCCGGCAGGAGTGCTCAAGCAGCGGATGCCGGTCGCCCAGGCGGTCGGCGCGGTCCTGGAGTCCGGCGCCCCGATGGTCTCGATCGCCGGCGGCGAGCCGCTGATGCACCCGCAGATCGACGAGATCGTCCGCCAGCTGGTCGCCCGGCGCAAGTACGTCTTCCTCTGCACCAACGCGCTGCTGATGCGCAAGAAGCTGGACAAGTTCACGCCCTCGCCCTACTTCACCTTCACCGTGCACATCGACGGGCTGCGCGAGCGGCACGACGAGTCGGTGGCCAAGGAGGGCACCTTCGACGAGGCGGTGGCGGCGATCAAGGAGGCCAAGCGGCGCGGCTTCCGGGTCACCACCAACAGCACCTTCTTCAACACCGACACCCCGCAGACCATCATCGAGGTGCTCGACTACCTCAACGACGACCTGAAGGTCGACGAGATGATGATCTCCCCGGCGTACGCCTACGAGAAGGCCCCCGACCAGGAGCACTTCCTCGGCGTCGAACAGACCAGGGAGCTCTTCCGGAAGGCCTTTGCCGGCGGCAACCGGCGCCGCTGGCGCCTCAACCACAGCCCGCTCTTCCTGGACTTCCTGGAGGGCAAGGTCGACTTCGAGTGCACCGCCTGGGGCATCCCCAACTACTCGCTGTTCGGCTGGCAGCGCCCCTGCTACCTGATGGCCGACGGCTACGTCCCCACCTACCGCGAACTGATCGAGAAGACCGACTGGGCCAAGTACGGCCGCGGCAAGGACCC
The DNA here is from genome assembly GCF_039529945.1 of Kitasatospora kazusensis. Taxonomy (NCBI): domain Bacteria; kingdom Bacillati; phylum Actinomycetota; class Actinomycetes; order Kitasatosporales; family Streptomycetaceae; genus Kitasatospora; species Kitasatospora kazusensis. The sequence goes on from NZ_BAAANT010000003.1 coordinate 225,946, forward strand.
GCGCTGCGCGAACTGCATGGCGCACTGCGGCTACGAGCCGACCGCCGTCCTCGCCACCATGGGCTCCCTCAAGGAGTCCATCCGCGCGGCCCGCGAAACCCTCGGCACCTGAGCCCCTTCCCGGCGCCCCCGAAGGGGCGCGGGGAACTGCGCGCGCAACCAGGCACTCACGTCATGCCCCGATCGCGCCGTTCCCCGCTCCCCGGGGGGGGGGTTCACAAGAGGCGCGCGGCCCTCCGCGGCCGCAGGCTGAGTACAGACAGTCATCGCTCTGAACCGAGCCGCGAGGTGAAGCCATGTCACTCCTGCCCACCATCCAGGGGCCCGCCGATCTCAGAAGCCTCGCTCCGGCGGACCTGCCCCTGCTGGCCGAGGAGATCCGCGACTTCCTGATCGATGCCGTCACCCGGACCGGGGGCCACCTGGGCCCCAACCTCGGCGTCGTCGAGCTGACCATCGCGCTGCACCGGGTCTTCGACTCGCCGACCGACCGGATCCTCTGGGACACCGGGCACCAGGCGTACGTGCACAAGCTGCTCACCGGCCGTCAGGACTTCTCCCGGCTGCGCGCCAAGGACGGCCTCTCCGGGTACCCGTCCCGGGCCGAGTCCGTGCACGACCTGATCGAGAACTCGCACGCCTCCACCGCCCTCGGCTACGCCGACGGCCTGGCCAAGGCCCACCAGCTGCTCGGCCGCACCGACCGCCGCACCGTCGCCGTGATCGGCGACGGCGCGCTCACCGGCGGCCTCGCCTGGGAGGCGCTGAACAACATCGCCGAGGCGCGGCGGCGCCCGCTGGTGATCGTCGTGAACGACAACGAGCGCAGCTACGCCCGCACGGTCGGCGGCCTGGCGCACCACCTCGCCACCCTGCGCACCACCCAGGGCTACGAGCGCTTCCTCGCCCTCGGCAAGGGCGCGCTCCAGCGCACGCCGCTGGTCGGCCAGCCGATCTTCGACGCGCTGCACGGCGCGAAGAAGGGCTTCAAGGACGCCTTCACCCCGCAGGGCCTGTTCGAGGACCTGGGCCTCAAGTACCTCGGACCGATCGACGGCCACGACATCGGCGCCGTCGAGCAGGCGCTGCGCCAGGCCCGGAACTTCGGCGGCCCGGTCATCGTGCACTGCCTCACCGTCAAGGGCCGCGGCTACCGGCCCGCCGAGCAGGACGAGGCAGACCGCTTCCACGCGGTGAACGCCATGGACCCGTACACCTGCCTGCCCGTCTCGCCCTCGGCCGGCGCCTCCTGGACGTCCGTCTTCGGCAGTGAGCTGGTCGCGCTGGGCGCCGAGCGCCCGGACCTGGTGGCGATCACCGCCGCGATGCTGCAGCCCGTCGGACTGGCGAAGTTCGCGCAGGAGTACCCGGAGCGGACCTTCGACGTCGGCATCGCCGAGCAGCACGCCGTGGCGAGCGCGGCGGGCCTGGCCACCGGCGGGCTGCACCCGGTGGTCGCGGTCTACGCGACCTTCCTGAACCGGGCCTTCGACCAGGTGCTGATGGACGTCGCCCTGCACCGCCTCGGCGTCACCTTCGTGCTCGACCGCGCGGGCGTCACCGGCAACGACGGCGCCTCGCACAACGGCATGTGGGACATGTCGATGCTGCAACTCGTCCCGGGCCTCAGGCTGGCCGCGCCGCGCGACGCCGACCAGCTGCGGGCCCAGCTGCGCGAGGCCGTCGCGGTGGCCGACGCCCCGACGGTGCTGCGCTTCCCCAAGGGCGAACTGGGCCCGGCCGTCCCCGCGCTGGAGCGGATCGGCGGCGTCGACGTGCTGCAGCGCACCGGGCCCGCCCCGGAGATCCTGCTGGTCGCCGTCGGCTCGATGGCGCCCGCCTGCCTGGACGCCGCCGCCCTGCTGCTCGCCGAGGGATTCACCGCGACGGTGGCCGACCCGCGCTGGGTCAAGCCCGTCGACCCGGCACTGGTCCGACTGGCCGCCGCGCACCGGCTGGTCGTCACGGTCGAGGACAACGGCCGGGTCGGCGGCGTCGGCGCGGCGATCGCCCAGGCCATGCGGGACGCCGACGTCGACGTCCCGCTGCGGGACCTGGGCATCCCGCAGGAGTTCCTCGCGCACGCCTCCCGGGGCGAGATCCTGGAGGAGATCGGCCTCACCGGCACCGGTGTGGCAGCCCAGACCGCAGTCTTCGCCAAGCAACTCCTACCGATCCCGGGAGCGGACCCCACCCATGCCGGCTGACCCGACCGACCGCCGCCTCGACCTCGCCGCCCTGATCGCCGAGCGCGGCGCGGAGCGCTACGAGCTGCACACCAGGTACCTCAACCCGCAGCTGCCCCGGATGCTGCGCACCATCGGCTTCGACAAGTACTACGAGCGCGCCGAGGGCCCGTACTTCTACGACGCCGAGGGCCACGAGTACCTGGACATGCTGGCCGGCTTCGGCATCTTCGCGCTCGGCCGGCACCACCCGGTGGTCCGGGACGCGATCGAGCAGGTGATGGAGCTCGACCTCCCGGACCTCACCCGCTTCGACTGCCCGCCGCTGCCCGGCCTGCTCGCCGAGCAGCTGCTCGCGCACACCCCCGGGCTGGACCGGGTGTTCTTCGGCAACAGCGGGACGGAGGCGGTCGAGACCGCGCTCAAGTTCGCCCGCTACGCCACCGGGCGCAGGCGCGTCCTCTACTGCGACCACGCCTTCCACGGGCTCACCACCGGTTCGCTCTCGGTCAACGGCGAGAGCGGCTTCCGCAAGGGTTTCGACCCGCTGCTGCCGGACACCGCCGTCCCGCTCGGCGACCTCGACGCGCTCGCCCGCGAGCTGAAGAAGGGCGACGTGGCGGCGCTGATCGTGGAGCCGATCCAGGGCAAGGGCGTGCAGGCCGCCCCGCCCGGCTGGCTGCTCGCGGCCCAGCAGCTGCTGCACGAGCACAAGGCGCTGCTGATCTGCGACGAGGTGCAGACCGGCATCGGCCGGACCGGCGACTTCTTCGCGTACCAGCACGAGGAGGGCGTGCTGCCCGACCTGGTCTGCGCGGCCAAGGCGCTCTCCGGCGGGTACGTGCCGATCGGCGCGACGCTCGGCAAGGGCTGGATCTTCGAGAAGGTCTACTCCTCGATGGACCGGGTGCTGGTGCACTCCGCGAGTTTCGGCTCCAACGCCCAGGCGATGGCCGCCGGGCTCGCCACGCTCCAGGTGATGCGGGACGAGAAGGTCGTGGAGAACTCGCACACCGTCGGGCAGCTCTTCCGCGACCGGCTCTCCGCGCTGCTCGACCGGTACGAGCTGCTGGCGGACGTGCGCGGGCGCGGCCTGATGATCGGGATCGAGTTCGGGCGCCCCAAGTCACTGAAGCTGCGGACCGGCTGGACGGCCCTGCAGGCCGCACGCAAGGGCCTGTTCGCCCAGATGGTGGTGGTGCCGCTGCTGCAACGGCACCGGATCCTCACCCAGGTCTCCGGCGACCACCTGGAGGTGATCAAGCTGATCCCGCCGCTGATCATCACCGAACGCGAGGTGGACCGCTTCATGGAGGCCTTCACCGACGTGATGGACGACGCCCACAAGGGCAGCGGCCTGATGTGGGACTTCGGCCGCACCCTGGTCAAGCAGGCCGTCGCCGGCAACCGGCAGGGCTGAGGGGGGAGGCGGTAACCGGCTGGGGCGGCGTCAGAGTTCGGTCCGGCGGCGCCGGACCACCACGTAGAGGTCGACCACCGCGAAGAGGGTGAGCGCGGCGCAGAGGACCGCGAACACCGTCAGCGTCCCCCGGGTCGGGACGGAACCGGCGTCCGAGAACGCGGCCCAGACCGCGAAGCCCGCCGTCATCAGGGCGAAGAGCGGGGTGAAGGTGACGGAGAGCAGGAACCGCAGCCGCAGGTCACTGCGGGCCGTGGCCGGCTCGGTGCCGCTCCGCCAAGTCCTTGGGGTCTTCGCCGGCCGCATCGCCGATTCGCCTCCGCCCTGTCGGCTCCCTCACAGCCAGCCTACGTCCGGGGCCCGGCCGGGGGACAAGGGTGTGCGGGATCACTCGGGGGCGTGCGGATTCCGGAGTGCGCGGATCCGCCGGTCGAGGCCGGCGATCAGGGGTTCGGCCAGGGGGAGTGACAGCAGCACCAGTGCGCCGGCCGCCCAGCCGGCCAGGACGTCCGACATCCAGTGCGTGCCGAGGTAGACGGTGGTGAGCCCGATCGAGACGGCCGTCAGGGCGGCGAGCACCGTGCCCGTGCGTCGCCAGCGGACGGCCAGGTAGGCCAGCACCCCCCAGGTCACCACCGCGTTGGCGGTGTGTCCGGAGGGGAATATCTCACCGCCGGAGAAGAGCTCGGGCGAGCCGACGTAGTGGGCGTAGTGCGGTCCGAGCCGGCCGGTGACGATCTTCACCCCGCCGACCGTGACGTTCAGCAGCAGCAGGGCCGCGCCCGTCACCAGCAGCGGCCGCAGCGAGCGTATCCGGTACGAGCGCCAGGCCACCCAGGCGCAGGCGACGATCGCGGACGGGCCGCGCTGGCCCGCCAGGATCCAGACGTTCAGCAGCGGCTGGACCTCCGGCCAGCGCTTGTACGGCCGGAACAGCAGCAGCGACCAGTCCAGGTCGACCAGCGGGGTGTCGCAGATCACCGCGGCCACCACCAGCAGGTAGGCGAGGCCGGTGAGGCCGAACAGCATCACGTGGCGGCGGCTCAGCGGTGGCCACCCGGGCTCGGTGGTCACTCCTTCGGGGGACGGCGCAATCTGGGTCTCGGAGGGTCGGATCTGAACTCGCACGGATTCGACAGTACCCGCTCGACCTGCGAGGACCCTGGGGATGCGGCGCCCGTCACCCTCCCGGGGGGCCGCGCTCCCCGCGCGCTCCGATGCGCCGTTTGGGTGAGGGTCCGCGCGTTCGAGTGCGGGTGCCCGGCCGGGGACGCCCGGTTCCGCGGGGTGGGGGGCCCGCGGAACCGGGCGCCGGCTCAGCGGCTCAGCCGCGGACCGCGCTCGCGCCGTCCAGCACCAGCTGGAAGGCCGAGGACGTGCTCAGCGCGGCCGTCTTCACCTGGACGACCCCCGTCCGGTCCGTCGGGTCGTACCACCAGCCCGCGCCGGCCGCGTCGAAGGCCGCCTTGCTCGCCAGCCTGGGCAGCGCCCGCCCGCCGAGGGTGACCCGGCCGGGTGCGGTGGTGCTGTGCACGGTGAAGAGGTACGGCCGGGCCGCCTGCTTGCCCGCGAAGTCGCCGACGCTCGCCGAGACGTCGATCCGGACCCGGCCCGGCCCGCTGTCCGGTGCGTGCACGTCGGCGGTCTGGGTCGCAAAGGCGCCCTGCCGGGACTGCCGGGTCACCCCGTCGTCCTCGTACAGGCTGAAGCTGCTGTGCCCCTGCGGGTAGACGTCCCAGGCGAGCGGGGAGGCCGCGGTACGGTCCAGGTAGGAGCTGATGCCGGGCCACATCGGCACCGTGGCACCCGCCTTGACGAAGAGCGGCAGGGTGTCGAGCGGCGCGCTGTACCCGTTGACGGTGGTCGGGCCCTGGTAGGTGCGGCCGGTCCAGTAGTCGACCCAGGTGCCCTTGGGCAGGTAGATCCCGTCGCGCACCGAGGTGTCGGAGTAGACCGGCGCGACCAGGAAGTCCTGGCCGCTGAGGAACTCGTACTTCGCGGCGTCGGTGGCCGCCACCGGGTCCTGCGGGTACTCCAGCGCCAGCGGGCGGACCGGGCCGACGCCCGTCCGGTTGGCCTCGGCCGCGTAGCTGTACATGTACGGCAGCAGCGACTCCTTCAGCAGCAGGTACTTGCGGTTGATGGAGGTGTAGGGCTCGCCGTAGCGGAACGGCTGCTTGTCACTGGGGGCCCAGCCGTCCATCGACATGATCGTCGGGAGGAAGGACTTCCACTGCAGGTCGCGGGTGTAGGTCTGCGGGCTGCCGCCGAAGATGCCGTCCACGTCGCCGGTGTTGTACGCCAGGCCGGACATCGTGGAGCCGGCGTAGGTCGGGATCTGCCAGCGGATGTAGTCCCAGCTGCCTGACTGGTCGCCGCTCCACTGCACCCCGCAGCGCTGCGCGCCGGCCCAGCTCTCGGGGGCCCAGGTGAAGCCGCGGGCGTCGCTGTTGTCCTCGATGCCCTGGTAGGCGGCCTTGCAGCCGTCGAGTGCGAACTTGTAGCCGTCGCCGACCCAGGCGACGTCCAGTTTGGCGATCCGCTGCCCGGCCTTGACCTGGTCGGCGAGCTGGCCGAGCCCGTTCTCGGTCCACAGGCCCAGCTGCATCTTGCGCTGCTGGAGGCCCTGCGCGGTCTGCGCCAGGTTCTCGTAGCCGCAGCCGTAGCCGTCGTTGACCAGCATCCAGCCGTTCGGCATGTCGTTGGCGCGGTAGGCGTCGGCGATGCCGAGCGCGTCGAGGGTGTGCCGCTCACCCCGGTTGGCGTTGTGCAGGTAGCAGTCCGAGTCGCCCATCTCCAGGCCGTAGACCGGCGGCAGGAACGGCTTCCCGGTGAGCGAGGTGTACTCGCCGATGATGTCCTTGGGGCTGTTCGCGGCCCCGGTGAAGTAGTACGCGTCGAACCGGGTCTCCTGCTCGGTGGTGGTCACCGGGCTGCCGAAGGCGTACGTACCGGGGGCGTAGGTGTTCCGGTAGACCCCGTACCCGGCGCTGGAGAGGTAGAACGGGACGGAGTTGGGGTGGCCGCCCTCGTCCCAGTTGTAGTCGACACCGACCTGGACGGTCGCGTCCCGGTGCGAGAACGAGCCGTTCTGCTCGCCGGTGCCGTAGTACTGCTCGGCGCCGCCCCGGGTCAGCGTCTGGGTGGTGGACTTGTCGTCCCAGGAGAGTGGTGCGGACTCCTCCCACACCTTCGTCCCGTCCGCCCGGTAGAGGGCGAACCGCAGGGCCGACTTGTAGACCCGCAGGGTGACCGCGCCGGTGGACATCTCGTAGCGGTTCCCGGCGTCGCGCCACCTGGTGGCCGGCGGCGGGCCCTGCGGCAGGACGACGTCGGAGCCCACCGGGTCGGTGAACGGGCCGTTCGGGGAGAGCTCGATCCGGAAGACCCGGTCGCTCACGAAGCTGATCCGGGCCTTCGCCGCCCCGGCGGAGACCGTGTACACGGCGCCGTCGGCGCTGAAGCCGGTGACCGCCCCCGCGGAGTGGACCGCGGCGGCGGCCGACGCCGGTGCGGCGAGGGCGGGCGAGAGCGTGCCGCCGGCCAGGGTCAGGGCGGCGGTCAGGGCGACTAAACCCGACCGCGCGTGCCAGTGTTGCAAAGTACTGCGCATATCAACCCCTCATCATGCAAGAATGAACACTGATGAGCAGGTATAGCGCAGCGCGGGCGGCTTGGCCACACCCCCTGCCGCCCCGGAACGCGGTCAGGCCCCGCGCGGAGGCGGGGCCTGAGGGCTGGGCGGGCGGGCTGATCAGGGCATCAGGCGCTCGACGGCTGCGGCGCCGTACTTTTCGAGATCCTGCCGGGCTTTCTCGATGAGCTCCGGAGTCGGGGTGCGCCCCGAGGCCATCACCAGGTCGATCGGATCGACCGGGTGCTCGCCACCTGTGTGCAGCAGGTGGTCCGGAGTGGGATGGGAATCGACGTCGCTGGGCTCGCTCATCAGTGCCTCCCGGGATCCGGGCGCCGCCGGGCCCGGCCCGGACGGTCGCCGAGCCTGCCACGCGGCAGGCCTCCGCATCCCGAGTCTCCACCCGCGCGGCCCGGCGCGCATCGCGAGTGCCGCCGGCCGTGCCGCCGCCCCCCAAGCCCCCCCAAGGAGTTGATGCTTTCTTTACATCCTCTTAAACCTGAAAAAGCCGGGCAACTGCTCCTCCGCATGCCGAAGCACCCCGGATCCCCGGAAACCGGTCGGAGGATCGGAGGTGCTTCGGCGCAGGTGAACGGCGGGAGGGCGGACGGGTGGGGAGGGGACAAGTAATAAGGAGAGGCGATTACCGCCGCCCGTCCGCCCCGCGATCAGTCGAGCGGCCCGCCGGCCACGTAGATGACCTGGCCGGAGACGAATCCGGCGCCCTCGCCGGCCAGGAAGGAGACGGTGTTGGCGATGTCCTCGGGCAGGCCCACCCGGTTGACCGGGATCTGGGTCGCCGCGGCCTGCATGAACTCCTCGAAGCCCATGCCGATCCGGGCGGCGGTGGCGGCCGTCATGTCCGTCGCGATGAAGCCGGGCGCCACCGCGTTGGCGGTGACGCCGAACTTGCCGAGCTCGATCGCGAGGGTCTTGGTGAAGCCCTGCAGGCCGGCCTTGGCGGCCGAGTAGTTGACCTGGCCCCGGTTGCCCTGGGCCGAGGAGGAGGACATGTTGACGACACGGCCGAATCCGGCGTCCACCATGTACTTCTGCACCGCGCGGGTCATCAGGAAGGCGCCCTTGAGGTGGACGTCCATCACGGTGTCCCAGTCCGATTCGGACATCTTGAAGAGCAGGTTGTCCCGGAGCACGCCGGCGTTGTTGACCAGGACGACGGGCGCGCCGAGCTCGGCGGCGATCCGCTCCACGGCGGCCTGGACCTGTGCGGCGTCGGAGACGTCGGCGCCCACGGCCAGCGCCCGGCCGCCCGCCGCGGTGATCCGGTCGACGGTCTCCTGGCCGGCCGACTCCGCCAGGTCCAGCACCGCGACCGCGTAGCCGTCGGCGGCGAGCCGCAGGGCGGTGGCGGCGCCGATGCCCCGGGCGCCGCCGGTGACGATCGCGACCCTGGGGGTGGTGGTCTGCTCGGTCATGCTCGTACTCGTCTCTCTCGGTGGGGTGACGGCCGGAGGCGCCGCTGAATCGCGGCCTACCCGGAAGGGTGGTGCTGAGAGCGCTGCGCCGACACCCTACCGGCGGGTAGCGTTCCGGACCAGAGTGCAGAGTCGCAGGTGACAGAGGGTGAGGGGGCTCGGCCGGGGCCGGCCGGAGCCCCGACTCGTCGTGACCGCGACAGATTGCGGAAATATGCCAACTTCACCGAACGGGCGTCTACTCTTGGCCCCCGCCTGCCAGTACGGCTCGACCGTTTGTATAGTGTGCGCCAGCAGCCACCGGCTGCACGGCTGGCGCGCCTACCTTCACAGCGGGACGCTCACTCGCCGTTACTGCCCCGCCCGGGTGTCCCACACACACCGGGTGTGACATCGGGACGGATTTCATGGTGCTGGGGGAGATCCCGACGACCCGCGTGCCCGGCCGACTTCAGCAGTCGCCCGGTCACCTCATCCGCGTGGCCCAGCAGGTACACACCCGCCTGTGGTCGGAACACGTGGGAACCGAGCTGACGGCTCCGCAGTTCGCCGTGCTCCTGGTGCTCGCCCTCGAACCGGGCGCGGACCAGCGCACGGTCGGCGAACGGGCGTCACTGGACAAGGCGACGATGGCGGAGATGGTCGCCCGCCTGGTCCGACGAGGTCTGGTGCTGCGGCGCCGCGACCCCGCGGACGGCCGTCGCAAGCTGCTGGCCCTCTCGCAGAACGGCGCACAGGCCGTCCGCGAGGCGACCGGCGGCGTCGTCCGCGTCCAGCGGACGCTCTTCGAACCGCTCAACCCCGAGGAGCAGACCGAGATCGTCCGGGTGATGGCCAAGATAGCGAGGCTGGAGCCTGCGGCTGTCGCGGTCATGAGCGACGCCCGGCCGGTCCTCGACGCGCAGCGCGCGATCGGCTACCTGATCCGGGTCAGCCAGCAGGTGCACACCAAGCTGTGGTCCGAGAAGGTCGGCTCCGACCTGACCGCGCCGCAGTACGCCGTCCTGGACGCCCTGGAGTCGGAGCCCGGCGCGGACCAGCGCACGGTCGGTGAGCTGGCCTCGCTGGACAAGGCGACGATGGCGGAGATGGTCAGCCGGCTCGTCCGGCGCGGCCTGGTGCTCCGCCGTCGTGACCCCTCGGACGGGCGGCGCAACCTGCTCTCGCTCTCGCCGGCCGGTCAGGACCTGCTGCACTGGGCGACCGCCGGAGTGCGCGAGGTCCAGGAGCTGCTGCTCGCTCCGCTGGAGGAGCACGAGCACGAGACGGCGCTCGCGCTGCTCGCGAAGGCGGCCCGGCTGTAACGATTCGCCGAGTGCCCGCAGCCGCAGTAACGATTTGCCGGATCCGGCGCCATCGGCGCCGGACCGGGCTGCGGACGCACCGAGGGGCCGTCAGCACGAGCTGACGGCCCCTCGGTGCGTCCGGGCGGATCAGTTCCAGTCGAAGCCCTGCGGGTCCGGCCCGAGGCGCTTGCCGGTCTCGACGGCGGCGATCGCGGCCAGGTCCCCGGCGTCCAGCTCGAAGCCGCCCACCTCGAAGTTCTCCTTGATCCGGGACGGCGTCACGGACTTCGGGATGGCGATCACGCCGCTCTGCAGGTGCCAGCGGAGCACCACCTGGGCGACGGTGCGTCCGTGCTTGCGGGCGACCTCCAGCAGGGCGGGCTCGGCCAGCAGCTCCTTGCCCTGCCCGAGCGGGCTCCACGCCTCGGTGGCGATGCCGTGCGCGGCGTGGTACTCGCGCAGCGCGGTCTGCGGGAAGTGCGGGTGCAGCTCGACCTGGTTCAGCACGGGCACCACCGACGACTCCTTGAGCAGCGTGTCCAGCTGCTCGGTGCCGAAGTTGGAGACGCCGACCGACTTGACCCGGCCGTCGCGGTAGAGCTCCTCGAAGGCCTTCCAGACGTTCAGGAAGCTGCCGTGCATCGGGCGCGGCCAGTGGATCAGGTAGAGGTCCACGTAGTCCAGGCCGAGCTTGGCCAGGGACGCGTCGAACTCCCGCAGGACGGCGTCCCGGCCCTGCTCGCCCGACCAGTCGCGGGTGCCCGAGTTCCAGAGCTTGGTGGTGATGTAGAGCTCTTCGCGGGGCACGCCCGCCGCCGCGACCGCCTGGCCGGTGCCGACCTCGTTCTCGTAGATCGCCGCCGTGTCGATGCTCCGGTAGCCGGTCTCGATGGCGGCGCGGACCGCGGCCGCCGCCTCGTCGTCCGGAACCTGCCAGACCCCGTAGCCCAGCTGCGGGATCCGGGTGCCGTTGTTCAGGGTGATGCTGGGGATGGTGCTCACGAGAAGGTAGGCCCTCCGGATCGTCCAATGGTGTGCCGGTGAGCAGAAACCCGGATCCGGGACGACTTGTTCCCGTTCCGGCGGAATTCGCCGGGTCGGGTCCCGTGGAATTCCGCCGGGCCGGGTGCCGGCCTCAGCTGACGTCGACGGTGCTGACGGCCCGTGAAGGTCCGGCGGGCGGACCAGTTGTTGAACAGTGCTCAACAACTCGGTACCGGGCGGCAGCCGCCCGGGCCTGACCCGAACGGGTGTACTCCGCTGCGCCGCCCGGGTCACTGCCGGGCCCGCGTGCCGCCGGAGCCGCCCTGCACGGCGCAGACTGCCGGAGTGACCAAGACTTCGGACGGTTCGTCATCGCCGGGCACCAGGCGCAGGAGCGAGATCGGGGGCATCCCCACCAGGGTGATCGCGATCGGCGCCATCGTGATCCTGGCGATCTGGTTCCTGCTCGCCAACCTCAACAAGGTGAAGATCCAGTTCTGGGTGTTCACCGTCACCGCGCCGCTCTGGATCGCCCTGCTGGCGACCCTGGTGGCCGGCGGCGCGCTCGGGTGGCTGCTCAAGGGACGGCGCAGCAGGTAGGCCCGCCCTCGCACGGCTTCGCGGCTCCGGACCGGCGGGCCGGCCGGGGTGTCCGGAGGGCTGATCGGCCGGCCAACCCAAAGGGCCGGGCGGAGCTGTAGTTCGCCACCCCAACTTCTGCTTATGATTCGTCGGTGTTCGATTCACGCCACATCCGGACTTTCCACGAGGTGGTCGGCTCGGGCTCGTACTCGGCGGCCGCCCGGGCGCTCGGCTACACCCAGCCCGCGATCACCCAGCAGATGAAGGCGCTGGAACGCACCGTCGGCGTTCCGCTGTTCATCAGAGCGGGCCGGGGGCTGCGGCTCACCGAGGCCGGCGAGGCGCTGGCCCGGCACGCCGAAGTGATCCTCGGCAGCCTCAGCGCCGCCCAGCAGCAGCTCAGCGCGCTCTCCCGGCTGCGCGCCGGACGGGTCCGGATCTGCGCCTTCCCCAGCGCCAACGCCACCCTGATCCCCGAGGCGATGGCCCGGCTGCTCGCCGAGCACCCCGGGGTCCGGGTCGAACTGCTGGAGGCCGAGCCGCCCGAGTCCGTCCAGCGCCTGCTGCGCGGCGAGTGCGACATCGCGCTCGCCTTCGGCTACCCGGGAGCCCCCGGCCAGCAGGCGGCGGAGGGGCAGACGCCGCCCGAGCTGGTCGAGATCCCGCTGCTGGAGGACCAGCTCACCGTCCTGCTGCCGGTCGGCCACCCGCTGGCCCGGCGGCACGCGGTACGGCTCTCGGACCTCACCGAGGAGCGCTGGATCGCGGGCTGCCCGCGCTGCCGCGCCAACTTCCTCCAGGTCTGCGCGGAGGAGGGCTTCGCCCCGGACGTCGTCTTCACCACCGACGACAACCTCGCCGTGCAGAGCCTGGTCGCCGCGGGCGTCGGCATCGCGCTGATGCCGACCCTGGTGCTCTCGTTCATGAGCCACCGCAAGGTCACCGGCCGGCTGGTGGAGCCGCACCTGCGGCGGAAGGTCTCCGCGTACGTCCTGCGGGAGCACCTGCGGGTACCGGCCACCGCGCTGGTGCTGGACGAGCTGCGGTCGGCGGCGGCGGCCCGGGTCGGGTGCTGACGGCCGCGCGTACCGGGCGGCCGTGGCGTGACCGCCCGGGCACCCCTGGGGGAGCCCGGGGTGGTCATCCATAAGCTGTAGTTGGGAAGACGCGAAAGAACTGTCGTTGGACGTGATGGGAGGCGCGGCCCGACCCTCCTCGTATGACGAATTCCGCGACGATCGGTGTCGGTGACCTCACGGATCGCATGCACGGCCTGATCGGTGAGCTGCGCACAGTGGTGGGACGCGGGCTCGCGCCCGACCTGACGGCGGCTCTGGTGGGGGAGGTGCTCGCGCCGCACCTGCAGTCGGCGGACCTGCTCACCGAGGCCCAGCAGGTCGGCGACCCCGACTGCTACCGCCAGCACCTGCTGCACGCCGACCAGGACGGCAGCCTGTCCGTCGTCGCGCTGGTCTGGCTGCCCGGGCAGGGGACGTCCATCCACGACCACCTCTCCTGGTGCGCCACCGGCGTCCACCTCGGCCAGGAGAGCGAAGTCCGCTACCGCCTGGTCCCCGACGGCGGGACCGCCCGGCTGGTCGCGACCGGGGAGTTCGTCAACGAGCCGGGCTCGGTCTGCGGGTTCGCCCCGCCCGGCGACATCCACCTGGTGCGCAACTCCGGCACCTCCACCGCGATCTCGCTGCACGTCTACGGTGCGGACGTCTCCAGGCTCGGCAGCAGCGTCCGCCGGGTGTACCAGCTCCCCGCAGACGAGCGGTGACCACGTCGTGGCTCTGACCCTCCGCACCGCCGCCCGTCCGGGCGGTTCCACCACCGCCCCGCCCGCCGTGCGCAGCTCGCCGTCCGGGATCCGCCGCAACGGGCCAGGGCTGGCGCTGGCCGTTCTCGGCGTCGCGGCCGCCTGGGGCGTGCACCAGCTGGTCCCCGCCGTCCCCCGGCTGACCGCGGCCGTGCTGCTCGGGGTGGCCGCCGCCCACCTGCCCGGGCTGCGCCCGCTGGTCCGGGGGGCCGCCCGCGCGGGGCTCTCGCTGGCGGGCAAGCGGCTGATGCGGGCCGGGATCGTCCTGCTCGGGCTCAAGCTCAGCCTGCACGACGTGATCGGGCTCGGCTGGCAGACGGTCGGGATGGTCCTCGTGGTGGTCACGGCGACCTTCTTCGGCACCCTCTGGCTCGGCCGCCGCCTCGGCCTGCCCGGCGACCAGCCGCTGCTGGTGGCGACCGGCTACTCGATCTGCGGCGCCTCGGCGATCGGCGCGGTCAGCCAGGCGGCCGGCAGCGAGGAGGAGGACATCGCCACCTCCGTCGCCCTGGTGACGCTCTGCGGCACGCTGGCGATCGCCGTGCTCCCGCTGCTCCGGCACCCGCTCGGCCTCGACCCGGACGCCTTCGGGCGCTGGGTCGGCGCCAGCGTGCACGACGTCGGACAGGTGGTGGCCACCGCGCAGAGCGGCGGCCCGACGGCGCTGCGCGAGGCGGTCCTGGTCAAGCTGATGCGGGTGACCCTGCTCGCGCCGCTGACCGCCGGAGTCGGCCTGGCCATCGCCCGGCGCAAGGGCGCGTCCGGCACGGTGGGCAAGCGGCCGCCGCTGGTACCGCTGTTCGTGGCCGGCTTCCTGGCGATGATCGTGCTGCGCAGCCTTTTCACGGTGTCCGGCGGGGTGCTCGCGCAGGCCCAGAGTCTCCAGGAACTCCTGCTCGCCGCCGCCCTGTTCGGCCTCGGCAGCGCCGTCCACCTGCCCACCCTGGCCCGTACCGGCGGCCGGATCGCCGCACTCGGGCTGGCCTCCTGGGTGATGGTGGCCGGAGTCTCGTACGCGGGTGTGCTGCTGACGACCTGACGAGTCGTCAAGGGAACGGCGGGCGTCCGCCGGGGTGTACTAGGGTGGCTCGCAGACGACCGGAGCCTCCCTGAAGGACCGCGATGACCGCACAGTCCGCGCACCAGGTACCGCCCGACCGCGACGGGCCCGACGCGCCCGTCACCCTCGACCGCCGCCAGGGCCCGTACGGCGAGCTGGTGCTGCGGCAGCGCGGCGGGCACTTCGAGATCATCGCCAACGGGTGCTTCCTGATGGACACCGCCGACGGCCGCTCGGAGCGGCTGCTGGTCCAGGCGGCGCTGGACGGGCTCGCCGCCGAGCGCCCGGCGGTGCTGATCGGCGGGCTGGGCGTGGGCTTCTCCCTCGCGTACGCCGCCGCCGAGCCGCGCTGGAGCCGGATCGCGGTGGCCGAGCGCGAGGGCGCGATCATCGAGTGGCACCGGTCCGGTCCACTGGCGGCCTTCTCGGCGCACGCCCTGGACGACCCCCGGGTGACGGTCCTGCACACCGACCTGGTCGGGTACCTGGCGGCCGGTGCCGAGACCTACGACGCACTCTGCCTGGACATCGACAACGGCCCGGACTGGACGGTCACCGACTCGAACGCCGGTCTCTACGGCCCGGCCGGGCTGGCCGCCGCACGGCACTGCCTGACGCCCGGCGGGGTGCTGGCGGTCTGGAGCGCCCAGCCGTCCGCCGCGTTCGAACAGGCGCTGCGGGCCGGCGGCTTCCAGGACGTGCGCACCCTGGAGATCCCGGTGCAGCGCGGCGTGCCGGACGTGGTGCACCTCGCCCGCCGGGCCTGACGCGCAGGCCCGGCGGGCGAGGTGGCCGGACGGCTCAGCCGAACGGGTTGTGCTTGGCCGGCTCGGGCGCCGGCGGCGCCGGAGGTGCGGCGGGTGCGGCTGGGGCGGCCGCGGCGAACGGATTGAAGTCCGCCGGCGGGATCAGCACCGGGGTGCCCTTGGCCGGCTCCGACTCCTCGGCGGCCGCGGGCGGTGCCGGGGGCGCGAAGGGGTTGAAGTCCGCCGGGGGGACCATCACCGGGGTGCGCTTGCCGGCCATCGGAGGCTGGGTCGGAGCAGGCGGCGCCGCCACCGGCGGGGCGAAGGACGGAGCGCCGGCGGTGGGCGCCGCCACCGTGCCGAACGGGTCCTTCGGGACCTCCTTGGTGACCGTCCCGAACGGGTCGGCGACCGGCGCCTGCGGAGCCGGTGCCACCGGTGCGGCGACGGGCGCGGCCGGGGCCGAGCTGGCCCCGAAGGGGTTGAAGTCCGCCGGGGGGACCAGCACCGGGGTGCCCTTGGGCGCCTGCTCGGCGGCGCCCGCGGCTGCGGGTGCCGGGGGTGCGAAGGGATCGAAGTCGGCCGGGGGTACCAGGACGGAGGTGCCCTTGGGCGCCTGCTCGGCGGCGGCCGGCGGTGCCGGGGGTGCGAAGGGATCGAAGTCCGCGGGGGGTACCAGGACGGAGGTGCCCTTGGGTGCCTGCTGCGCTGCGGCGCCCGCGGCTGCGGGTGCCGGGGGTGCGAAGGGGTCGAAGTCGGCCGGGGGTACCAGGACGGAGGTGCCCTTGGGCGCCTGCTCGGCGGCGGCCGGCGGTGCCGGGGGCGCGAAGGGGTTGAAGTCCGCCGGGGGGACCAGCACCGGGGTGCCCTTGGGCGCCTGCTCCTGCGGCGGCGCCGGCGCGAACGCCGGCACGGGCGGGGCAGGCGGTGCGGCTACCGGCGGGGCGGGCGGAACGGGCGCGGCCACGGGGGCCGCCGCCACGGGCTGCACGGGGATCGACGGCGCGGCGTACGGCTCCACGTACGGCGCAGGCTCCGGAACGGCCGTCGGCGCGGGCGCGGGCGCGGCGGGCGCGGCCACCGGCTCGGCGGCGAGCACGCCGTCCCAGGCGACCTGGATGCTCTTGAGGATCTCGGCGAAGGCCCCCGCGTACAGCTCCCAGTCCGCGGACTGGACGGTGCCGAGCTGGACGGTCAGCACCGAGGCGCCGTCCGGCAGCGGCAGGAACGCCTGCGCCACCGAGCTGACGGCCCAGCGCCGCACGCCGTCCCGGGTCAGCGCGGCCGGCACCGGGGACGTCCGCCCCTCGACCAGCACCACGGCCGGGCCCGACGGCAGCAGCACGGTCCACACCTCGGCCTCGGCGCGGGCGTCCGCCAGGTCGGTGGCGAGCTGCGCCACCGGCGTACGGCAGGAGGCCAGCGAGACCACCAGCGAGGCGTGGCTCGGGCGTCCGGCCACCGACAGGGCCGCGACCCCGGCGAAGACCACGCCGGCGGCGGCGGACGGGTCGGCAAGCAGCGCGGAGAGGACGGCCCAGTCCTTGCGGGACTGCGCGTCGCCGCCGGCGAACAGCTCCTCGGCGGTCTCGGCGAGCTGCCCGGTGCGGGCGGCGCCGGAACCCCGGGCGGCGAGCGGGTGGAAGACCGGCGGCACCACCATCCGCACCTCGGCACCCGCCCCCGTCGCCAGCTCCTCGGGCTCGACGGTGTCGCGCCCGGAGGCCAGCTCGGCGAGGACGCCGGGGAAGGACGGGCGCAGCCCGGGGGCGGAGGTCTCGGGGGAGACGGGCAGCTGGAACTGCCCGGCCGCCTCGGCGCCGCTCACGCCGAGCACCGCGCCGCCGCCGTACCGCGCCAGCAGCTGGGCCGCCGTCTGTGCGCCGCCCTCGGCGCCGGCCCCGCGCAGGGTGCTGCCCTCGATGACCGTGCCGAGCCCGTGCACCGTCAGCCGGCCGGGCCCGTCGGTGCCGATCCGCAGGCCGAACAGTGCGGCAGCCGCAGGGTGGTCGGCCCGGCCGAAGCCGCTCAGCGAAGCGGCGGGGTAGTGCGACGCCCGGTCGTCGACCAGCGCGTCGGCCAGCACGTCGAGCGTGGCCCCGATCCGCTCCGCGGCCGTGAAGCTGTCCTGAGTCATGGTGTGCCGAGCCCCCCTCGCTCCGAAGCCTGAAAAGCTGAAATGCTGTCCATTTTCTATCAGAGAATGCCGACGCCCCGGCACACCGGACGCTACCCGGCGGCCAACCGCCCGAGCGTCTCCACCAGGCCCGGGAGGGCGAGCAGTCCGCTCAGGTCGCGGACCAACCGTCCGGTCGGGCCCTCCGGCCGTTCCGCCGCGAAGAAGTCGGCGAATTCCAGCGCGAGCGCGGGCTCCCGGGCGGCCGTCAGGGCCAGTGCCGCCACGAACTCCTGCACCAGCTGCAGCTGGAGTTCCGCGCGCGGCACGGTGCGGTCACCGAGCCACTCCAGCGAGGTGATCTCGGCGTTGGCGATCCAGGCCCGGACGGTGCGCCGGACCGCGGTGCTCGGCTCGGCCAGGGCCAGGTGCAGCAGGATCTGCTGGTACGCGGCCTGCCGCACCTCGTCGATCACGGCGGTCGTCCCGGGGCCGGCCGCCACCGACCCGCCGCGCAGCAGCGCCGCGAACCCGGGCCCGTGGCTGTCCACGAAGTCCAGGTAGCGGCCCATCACCCGGTACAGCCGCTCGGAGAGCGGCCCCTCGGCCGGCTCCTCGAACCGGCCCGCCAACTCCTGCCCCGCGCGCCGCAGCGACTCCTCGTAGATCGCCTGCTTGCCCGGGAAGTAGTGGTACACCAGCGGCCGGGAGGCACCGGCGGCCGCCGCGATGTCGTCGATCGACACCTCCTCCGGCGGGCGGCGGGCGAAGAGGTCCAGCGCGACCGCGATCAGCTGCTCCCGGCGCTCGTCCACGCTCAACCGGCGCCGGGGCGCCCGCTCGGCGCGCGAGCGGTCGTGCTCGGACCGGTCCGCGACCGGCGGCGTACGGGAGGCCATGCCGTCACCCTATCGGTCGGGCCGCCGCGCGCCGGGGCCGACCGGGAGATGACGAAAGTCTGACGGCGGGCCCCAGGGCCTGGTCATCGTGGCGCTGAGCTGGTCGAATCGGGGTGTGAGCGATACCTCTGGAACACCGTCCGGACCACCCGTGGGGCGCCGGGTGGTGCTCGGCATGCTGGGGCTGGGCGTGGCGGGAGTGGCCGCCGGGCCCTATCTGCAGCGCGGCGTCGAGAACGTGGTGAGCAAGGACCCGACGGGCCTGGCCGGGCTGCTGCCCGGCGGCGGCGGGTTCCGCTACTACTCCGTCGTGGACTCGGTGCCGACCCGGACGGCCGAGAACTACACCCTCACCGTCGACGGGCTGGTCGACCACCCCGTCACGTACAAGCTGGCCGACCTCCAGGCGATGCGGCAGCGCCGGATCGTCCACGACGTGCAGTGCGTCACCGGCTGGAGGGTGCCGGCCACCCCGTTCGAGGGCGTGCCGCTGGCGGACCTGCTGGACGCCGCCGGGGTGCGGTCCGGCGCGACCGCCGTCCGGTTCAGCTGCTTCGACGGCTCGTACACCGAGAGCCTCACCCTCGACCAGGCCCGGCAGGACGGCGTGCTGGTCGCGCTGAAGATGCAGGACGCCCCGGTCAACCACGCGCACGGCGGCCCGGTCCGGCTGTACGTCGCGCCGATGTACTTCTACAAGTCGGCGAAGTGGCTCTCCGGCATCACCCTCACCCCCACCGTCCAGACCGGCTACTGGGAGAACTACGGCTATGACGTCGACGCCTGGGTCGGCCGTTCGAACGGGCGCGACGATGCCCCGACCGGCTGACACCCCGGGGCGGGTGGCCCGGTTCACCCCGGCCGAGCGCTGGATCCACCGGGGCACCGCCGCGCTGATGACGGTCTGCCTGGTGACGGCCGCCTGCCTGTACTACCCGCCGCTCTCCGAACTGGTCGGCCGGCGCAGGCTGGTGGTGACGGTGCACGAGTGGTGCGGGCTGGCACTGCCGGTGCCCGTGCTGCTTGGCCTCGGCTCGCGGGCCTTCCGGGCCGACCTGTCCCGGCTGAACCGGTTCGCCCCGTACGACCGCGAATGGCTGCGCGCCGTGCTGCGCCGCTCGTACCGGCGCCCGGCGGGCAAGTTCAACGCGGGCCAGAAGCTCTACGCCTCGTGGACGGCCGGCGCGGTGCTGGTGATGATGGGCACCGGGCTGCTGATGTGGTTCACCCACCTCGCCCCGCTGGCCTGGCGCACCGGCGCGACCTTCGTCCACGACTGGCTGACGCTCGCGCTGGCCGTGGTGCTCTTCGGTCACATCCGGATGGCGCTGAAGGACCCGGAGGCCCGGCTCGGGCTGCGCACCGGCAGCGTGGACGAGGGGTGGGCGGCCCGCGAGCACCCCGACTGGGACCCTCAGCGGGACGCCAGGTAGCGCCGGTACGCCTCCCGGCCGTCCGGGACGAACTCCCACTCGTCCAGCCGCTCGGCGAGTTCGGCCTCGGTCAGCCAGGCGTGCCAGGCGACCTCCTCGACCTGCGGCGAGACCGGCCCGTCCCAGACCGCCTCGTAGAGGTCGCACCACCAGGAGAGCCGCTTCTGCTCGAAGAGGAACCTGAACAGCGGGACGGGTTCGACGCCGCGCACGCCGAGCTCCTCCTCCGCCTCCCGCACGGCCGCGCTCGCGTACGTCTCACCCGCGCCGACCACGCCGCCGACGAAGCAGTCGTAGGCGCCGGGCGCGAAGAGCTTGCCGTCCGTCCGGCGGTGGGTGAAGATCCGGCCCTGCGGGTCGCGGACCAGGACGAACACGCAGCGGTGGGTCAGCCCCCGCCGGTACACCTCCCCGCGCGGAGCCGTACCGATCACCCGGTCCTGCGCGTCGACCACGTCCAGCAGCTCTTCGGCGGGGTTCGTCATACCGCAGACGCTACCGAATCAGCCGGACCGGCGACGGAATGATCGTCCGACTATCGTTCGCCATGAGTGGGCGGACGAGCAGAAGGCGGCGCGACGTGGTGGAGATCCGGGGCGAGGCGGCAGAGGGCTTCGAGCCCGTACGGGCGGCGTTCGCGCGGAACTTCCGCGAGCACGGCGAACTGGGCGCGGCCTTCACGCTCTACCTGGACGGCCGCAAGGTGGTCGACCTGTGGGGCGGCGACGCCCGGCCCGAGGTCGGCGGGCGGCCCGCGCCCGCCGTCGGCTGGACGGCGGACACCGCGCAGGTGCTGCGCTCCGTCACCAAAGGCATGACGGCCGCCGCCGCGCTGCACCTGGTCCAGAGCGGGCGGCTCGACCTGGACGCGCCCGTCGCCTCCTACTGGCCCGAGTTCAAGGCGGCCGGGAAGGAACGGGTGCCCGTCCGCTGGCTGCTCTCGCACCAGGCCGGACTGCCCGCCCTGGACGTGCCGCTGCGGGTCGAGGACGTCATCGCCTGGGAGCCCGCGGCCGCCGCCGTCGCCGCACAGGCCCCGGCCTGGGAACCCGGCACCGCGCACGGCTACCACCCCTACACCTTCGGCTGGCTGGTCGGCGAGGTGGTCCGCCGGGCGGACGGCCGCAGTGTGGGCCGGTACTTCGCCGAGGAGGTCGCCGGCCCGCTCGGCCTGGACCTCTGGATCGGCCTTCCGGCCGTGGTCCGGCCCAGGGTCGGCCGGCTGGTCGACCTGCCCGCCCCCGAGGCCGCCCAGCTCGGCCCGAACGGGATGAAGATCCGCCCCCGCCCGGCCGTGGTCAACGCCTACCAGGACCACACCTCGCTGACGGCCCGCTCGTTCGCGGCCGTGCGGCCGGCCCTGGACATGGCCGACCCGGCGGTACAGGCCGCCGAGATCCCCGGCGCGGGCGGCATCGGCACCGCGCGCTCCGTCGCCCGGTTCTACGCGGCGCTGATCGGCGCCGCCGACCGGCAGGGCGGCGCCCCCGGCGAACTGCTCCCGCCACTGCTCGGCCCCGCGCTGCTGCGCGAGGCCGTCGGCCCGGCCGTCAGCGGCCCGGACCGGGTCCTGATCGTCAACACCTCGTTCGGCCTGGGCTTCTTCCGGCACGGCCCCACCTCGCCGATGTCCTCCCCCGCAGCCTTCGGCCACCCCGGCCGCGGCGGCTCACTCGGCTTCGCCGACCCGGACCTGGGCATCGGCTTCGGCTACGTCACCAACGGCATGCAGCCGGGCGTGACGGGCGACATCCGCTCCCGGACGCTGATCGGGGCCGTACGGCGGTCCCTGGGGCTCTCACAGTAGGGGCTGGGTGGGCCTACGCACACGGGTACCCCCAGGGGCGCGGGGAACTGCGCGACCAGGGCACGACGTCCGTGCACGGTTGCGCGCGCAGTTCCCCGCGCCCCTGGGGGTACCCCGTCCCGAAAGGTGAACCCGCGCCCCTGGGGGTCCGAGGGGGACCCGCCTTCCGGCGAGGGAAGCTCAGGCCTGGCCGGTGGCGAAGTGGGTGATGTGGTCGCCGGTGACGGTGAAGCGCCAAGCGGTCCGCATCTCGCCCCAGGTGTCGTTGCGGTAGTCGGCGACCAGGGCCCGTCCGTCGGCGGATTCGGACTGGACGTCGAGGTGGCCGTTGGAGGAGAAGATCTCGCGGTCGACCCACCCCAGCAGGTCGCGTTCCGTGCCGTCGTCGGACATCGTCGCGTCCGGGGTGAGCAGGGCCAGGAAGGCCGTCCGGTCGCCGGCGTTGATCGCGGCCACCAGGGCGCGGACGGTCGGGTCGGAGAGCCGGTCGTTGGCGATGGTCATCGGGTGTCCTCACTGAAGGGCGGCGTACGGCTGCGGCCTCTCGCACCGTCGCACGGTGCGAGAGGCCCTGCACTCCGCACTGGTCCGCAGGGCCTAACCACGACCCCGTCGTCGCAGCGCAGCGCCGCGCGCGAGGTCCCCTAGAAGAACCCGAGCGCCTGCGGGGAGTAGCTGACCAGCAGGTTCTTGGTCTGCTGGTAGTGCTCCAGCACCGCCTTGTGGGTCTCCCGGCCGATGCCGGAGTTCTTGTACCCGCCGAATGCGGCGCCGGCCGGGTAGGCGTGGTAGCAGTTGGTCCAGACCCGGCCGGCCTGGATGGCGCGCCCGGCCCGGTACGCGACGCCGCCGTCACGGCTCCAGACGCCCGCGCCCAGCCCGTACAGCGTGTCGTTGGCCAGGTCGATGCCGTCCTGGAAGTCGTCGAAGGGGGTGACCGCGACCACCGGGCCGAAGATCTCCTCCTGGAAGATCCGCATGCTGTTGTCGCCCTCGAAGACGGTCGGCGTGACGTAGTAGCCGTCCGACAGTGCGCCGCCGAGGTCCGTGCGCTCGCCGCCCGTGAGCAGCTTCGCGCCCTCGGCCTGGCCGATGTCGATGTAGGAGAGGATCTTCTCCAGCTGCTCCTTGCTGGCCTGTGCGCCGACCATGGTGTCGGTGTCCAGCGGGTTGCCCTGGCGCATCGCGTGGACCCGGGCCAGGCCGTCGCCCAGGAAGCGGTCGTAGACCGAGGACTGGATCAGCGCCCGGCTCGGACAGGTGCAGACCTCGCCCTGGTTCAGGGCGAACATCGCGAAGCCCTCCAGCGCCTTGTCGTAGAAGGCGTCCTGCTCGGCGGCGACGTCCGCGAAGAAGAGGTTGGGGCTCTTGCCGCCCAGCTCCAGGCTGACCGGGATCAGGTTGGCACCGGCGTACTGCATGATCAGGCGCCCGGTGGTGGTCTCGCCGGTGAAGGCGATCTTGCGGATCCGGGGGCTGGAGGCCAGCGGCTTGCCGGCCTCCAGTCCGAAGCCGTTGACCACGTTCACCACGCCCGGCGGCAGCAGGTCGGCGGTCAGCTCCATCAGCAGCATGATCGAGACGGGCGTCTGCTCGGCGGGCTTGAGCACCACCGCGTTGCCGCCCGCCAGCGCCGGGGCGAGCTTCCAGATCGCCATCAGCAGCGGGAAGTTCCACGGGATGATCTGGCCGACCACGCCCAGCGGCTCGTGGAAGTGGTACGCCACGGTGTCGTCGTCGATCTGGGTGAGGCCGCCCTCCTGGGCCCGCAGCGCACCGGCGAAGTAGCGCAGGTGGTCGACGGCCAGTGGCAGGTCGGCGGCCAGCGCCTCGCGGACCGGCTTGCCGTTGTCCCAGCTCTCGGCGACGGCGAGCGCCTCCAGGTGCTCGGCCATCCGGTCCGCCATCCGCAGCAGCACGTCGGCCCGTTCGGCGGGGGAGGTCCGGCCCCAGGCGTGTGCGGCGGCGTGTGCGGCGTCCAGCGCGGCTTCGATGTCCTCGGCCGTGCCGCGCGCGATCTCGGAGTAGACCTGGCCGGTCACGGGGGTGGGGTTCTCGAAGTACTGCCCGAGCACCGGCGGTGCCCACTCGCCGCCGATCCAGTGTTCGTACCGGGGGCGGAGGGTGACGACACTGCCGGGCTGGCCGGGAGGCTGGTAGACCGTCATGCTCAGATGTCTCCTCGCTGCGAAGCGCGCACGGAACGGATCTGACAGTTGCTCAGCAGGGGCTGGCCGCCCCCGCGTTGCACCCTTGGGTCTGTCTCATCGACAGACCCTAACCCCCGATCCGCAGTGCCGCTACGGTGCGTGAGGACCTGTTCACGGGCGGGCGGCCCGGGGGCGCGGGTCGCGCGGAGGGCGGGAGTGGCGTCGCCGTACCCACCCCGCTCCGCGCGCGTCCTCGCACCCCCGGGCGGTGCCCGGCGGCAGCCGTCACGCGGCCCGGTAGCGCCCCGTCCGCCGCTCCCAGCGGAGGTAGCCGGCCAGCCAGCGGGCCAGTCCGTCCGCGTAGCGCCGGGCGGCCTCGCGCTGTGCCTGGTCGAGCTCCAACCAGTCGTACACCTCGGGGAGCCCGCCGGACAGTTCGGCGAAGCGGTCGACCATCAGCTGCGCCTCGGCGATCACCACCGAGCAGGCCTCCTCGGGCGAGCAGGCGCGCTCGCGCTGGACGACCATCACCAGGTTGCAGACGTCGCCGCGCGGCGCCTCCAGTGGGTACGAGCGGACGTCGTTGCTCAGCGAGGGTATGTCGGCGGCGAGTTGGCGCAGCTGGCGGAGCACCGGGTGGTGCAGGACGGTCTGCGGCACCTCGAAGCGGCCGAGCCGCTCGACCATGTCGAAGATGGTCTCCATCGCCGCCGTTCCCCGACGGAGCATCAGGTAGGCCGCACGGTCCGGTGGTTGGCCGGAGAGGCGGCCGGCCGCCTCCGAAGGATGGCTGGCGAAGTACCACTCCCAGTTGTAGGCTGCGCGGGCACGCCATCGCGCTGACATGCCCTGGACACTCCGTCTCCACAGATCGGCGAAGGCGCGTTCGACCGGCGAGTTCCCGTCGGGGCGGGCGCCGTGGATGATCGCGCCGAGCCGGTCACAGATCCGGGCGACCTGCTCGGGCCTGCGGCCGAGCGGTCCGTCGAACTGGTCGTCGAACAGGAAGTAGAAGCCGAGGAGGTCGGCGGCCAGCCCGAGGTCGGTGGGGGAGCAGTCGGGGTAGCTGAGGGCGGCCAGTTCGGCCACCTCCCAGGCCGCGTACGCGAACTCGCCTGTTCCGGAGGTGAGTTCACGATGCCGCGACAGCCACTCCTGGTGGTGTCCGGCGGCCTGGGGCTGGTGGGGGTTGCGGCGGTAGGGGAACGGAAGCTCAAGTGAGGTGTCGTCGGACATCGGACTCCCGGCGCTGCTGAGGGTCGGTGCTGTACGTTGGTGCGAATCCCTCTCCTGTGGTGTCGGATGGTGCTGTCCGGCCTGCCGTGGCCGGTGTTCTCCGTGGTGCGTTCGGTGCGACTGTCGGTGCCACTGCCGGGGGCTGCTCCCGGTACTGCTGTTCCGTGTACGAGTCAAAGATCATCTTTGGTCCCGCGGGCCGTAGAGTATCCGATCTGATCATCAGACGTTAGGGGTACCAGGGCATTTGCCCTAGGCATTCGCTCCGAACCCTGCCTGCGTACTCCGGCCTGCGTGAACGCCCCACATGGGGGCGCGTGCGGCGCTAATGTCGCCTGCAGACGACGGACGAAGCGGAGGCGCGGCATGGCCGAACAGCGGAGCGAGCTGCCCAGTGACAGCGAGTACGGCCCGGACGACGCCGCCCCGAGGACACCGTTGCACGAGCGCGAGGACGAGCTCCGCTCGGGGGAGCAGTCACTCGACAAGCTCTGCAAGGAGTTTGAGGCGGGTGGCACCGAAATCGGCGAGCTGCTACTCTTCGCCGCCCCCGCCGGGCACGGCAAGACCTCGGTGCTCGACCAGATCCGCCGGCTGGCCAGTCTGCGCGACCCCTGCACCGTGCTCTCCGGCCGCGGCGGCGAGCGGCAGACCAAGGAACCCTTCCACGTCCTGCGGCAGTTGCTGCTCCCGGTGCTCGGCAGCCTGACCGAGGCCGAGCGCGGCGAGGTCTTCGGCGGCTGGTACGGGATCGTCGGCCCGGCGATCGGCCTGGTCCCGCCCTCCGGCGAGATGGAGCCGCTCGACCCGCAGGGCGTCCGCGACGGCCTCGACTACGTGCTGACCCAACTCGCCCCGCGCCGGGCGCCGTTGGTGATGGTGGTCGACGACCTGCACTGGGCCGACCTGGAGTCCCTCACCTGGCTCGCCTCCTTCGCCGGCCGGGCCCGCCACCTGCCCGTCCTGCTGGTCTTCGCCTACCGGGACGGCGAGTTCGCCGAAGAGGCCCGCAGCCTCCAGCAGCAGATCGAGGACCAGGCCGCCCGCAAGCACGTGCTGCTCCCGCTCAACCCCGGATCGGTCGCCCGGCTGGTCCGCGCCGAGCTGGGCGAGGACGCCGATGACGCGTTCTGCCGCCAGGTCTGGGCCATCACCGCCGGCAGCCCGTACGACACCGAGGCGCTGCTGCGCGAGATCCGCGAGCAGGCCCTCGACCCGAGCGAGGAGAACACCCCGCAGCTGCACGACCTGGCCGCTTCGGCCAAGGGCATGACGCACCAGTACTGGCTGGAGAAGCTCGGCCCCAACACGCTGCGGTTCGCCTGGGCCGCCGCGCTGCTCGGCACCGACATCAAGCAGGGCCTCGCGGCCAGCATCTGCGCCCAGGGGCCCGCCGAGGCCGCCGAGTCCGTGCGGCAGCTGCGCAGGCACCGGGTGCTCAAGAGCAGCCCCAACGGCAAGCTGGACTTCGTCCACACGCTGCTCGGCACCTCGATCTACCAGTCCATCCCGCCCGCCACCCGGACCGGCATGCACGGCATCGCCGCCACGGCCGTCGAGAACTCGGGCGGCTCGCTGCTGGAGGCGTCCCGGCACCTGCTGGAGACCCACCCCGACGGTGACGACGACATCGTCCGCAAACTGCGCAAGGCCGCCTTCGAACACCTGGCGATCGGCGCTCCCGAGGCCGCCTACCGCTGTCTCGAACGCGCGCTCGTCGAGCCGCCGGACGAGGACGACCGCGCCGCGGTGCTCTACGAGGCCGGCTGCGCCGCGCTGCTCACCGACCCGGCCGCGACCGTCAACCAACTGAAGCTCGCCCTGGAACTGGAGAACGGCCTCGACCCGGCGCAGCGGATCGACGCGACCTTCCGGCTCTCCGAGGTCCTGGCCCACGCGGGCGAGCTGTTCCTCGCCTCCGAGACCTGCCGGGCGGAGGCCGACCGCACCCCGCCGGGGCCCGGCCGGCTGCGGCTGCGGGCGGCGCAGTTCATGTGGACGGCGTGGCAGCGCGACGAGGAGGACGGCCCGGGCCGCTCCCGGGCGCTGAAGGAGCTCTCCGCCGACCTGACCGGCGAGCAGATGGCCGAGCGGGCCGTCTTCGCGCTGCGCGCCTGGGACCTGACCCTGCGCGGGGAGCCCGTCCCCCGGGTGCTGGGCCTGGTCGACCAGGCCCTCGTCCACGGCAGGCTGCCGGAGGAGCTGGGCTGGCGTAACACCCTCTGGGGCTTCGAACTGCCCGCCATCGTCGGCCTCTCGTACACCTACACCGACCAGCTCGCCCGCGCGGAGAAGCTTTTCTCGGAGGCCATCCTCGAATTCGAGATCGCCGGTTGGAGCGGTGCGCACCGGGGCTTCGCCTACTTCCTGATGGGCCTGGTCCGCTTCCGGCGCGGCTTCCTGGCCGAGGCCGAGGACTTCCTCCGGCGCGGCCTGCGGCTCTCCGAGCGGATCGCCCCCGACATCCCGCTGCAGTGGGACATCGTCGGGGTGCTGGCCGACACCCTGCTCGCCCGGGGCCGGGTGGAGGAGGCGTGGGAGCTCTGCCAGAAGTACCGCTTCGCGCCGCCCTTCCACCAGACGGCGATGGTGCTGCCCGACGCGCCGACGCTGTACGGAAAGCTGCTGCTGGCCCGCGGCGACCACGAGGGCGCCGTCGAGATCCTCACCGAGGTCGGTGAGCAGCTGGACAAGCGGGGCTGGCGCAACCCGGTCTGGGCGCCCTGGGCCGGGAACCTGGCGCTCGCCCTCGCCCCGCTGCGGCCGCTCGAAGCCCGCGAGGTGGCGGAGGACGCCGTGGCGCGGGCCCGCGCCTTCGGCTCCGCCTCGGCGACCGGCACCGCACTGCGCCAGCAGGCGGCGGTCTGGGACGGCCCGCGCACGGTCGAGCTGCTGGAGGAGTCCGTCGGCCTGCTCACCCAGTCCCCGGTGGGCTACGAACTCGCCCACGCCCTGGTGGACCTGGGGTCGGCACTGCGCCGGGCGGGCCGTTCGGAGGACGCCGCCGAGCACCTCTACCAGGGCATGGAGCTGGCCCAGCACTGCGGCGCCGACGGCCTGGTGGCGCGCACCAGGCAGGAACTCGCCACCTCGGGCCTGCGGCCCAACCGGCTCCGGACGCTCAGCAAGGACGCGCTGAGCCAGCCCGAGTGGGACGTCGCCAAGCTGGCCGCCCAGGGCGTCCCGCCGCAGCGGATCGCGAAGCAGCTCGACGTCGAACTCAGCCTGGTGCACCGGCGCCTGGCCTCCGTCCACCGCAAGGCCGGCACCGGCCCCGAGGGCCTGGCGAAGGCGCTCGGGCTGCCCGACACGCCGGAGGACGGCCAAGGGAGCGAAGACTGACGGATCGTGAAGCGCGCCGGGGGCGCGCGAGCGGTCGTAGCAGCTGGTGCCGGGCCCGGCCGGGCTAGGCTGGGCCCGGGTATGACAAGAGTCCCCAGAATCGGACATATCCCTTGGCGGGATGAGTAGGGAGCAGGCCATGACGGGGTCGGCAGCAGCCACCGAGGTCGGGCGGGAACCCTTCGAGGCGACCGGAGCCGGCGCGGCCATCGAGCGCTGGACGCTCCGCAGTACCAGCGGGGGTGCCCGGATCGAGGCCACCGTGCTGACCCTCGGCGCGACCCTGCACACCCTGACCGTCCCGGACCGCCTCGGTACGCCGGGCCAGATCCTGCTCAGCACCGACGAACTGGGCCAGATCCTCGGCGGTGCCCGCCACTACGGCACCACCGTCGGCCGCTACGCCAACCGGATCGCGGACAGCCGGATCACCCTGGACGGCCAGGACCACCCGATCGCCCCCACCGGGAACGGCGTCACCCTGCACGGCGGCCCGGACGGTTTCGCCAACCGGATCTGGCAGGCGGAGGAGGTCCCCGGCGGCGTCCGCCTCTACCTGCACAGCCCGGACGGCGACCAGGGCTTCCCCGGCGCACTCGACGTCTGGGTCACCTACACCCTCACCGGCGGCACCCTCGCGATCGAGTACCGGGCCGTCACCACCCGCCCCACCGTGGTCAACCTGACCAACCACGCCTACTTCAACCTGGCCGGCGAGGGCAGCGGCGACGTCCTGGGCCACCTGCTCACGCTGGACGCCGACGAGTACACCCCCGTCGACGACCGGCAGATCCCGTACGGCCCGTACGAGCCGGTGGCGGGCACGCCCTTCGACTTCACCACCGCCCGGCCGATCGGCAAGTCCCTGCACGACGACCACCCGCAGCTGCGCGGCCCCGGCGGCTACGACCACAACTGGGTGCTCCGGCCCCGGCCCGCCGACGGCACCCCGGCCCGCGCGGCCCTGCTGGAGGACCCGGGCAGCGGGCGCGTCCTGGAGGTCCTCACCACCGAGCCCGGGCTCCAGGTCTACACCGCCAACACCTTCCACGGCGCGGTGACGGGCGCGAGCGGCGTCCCGTACGGCCCGTACGCGGGGATCGCGCTGGAGACCCAGCACCACCCGGACTCACCGCACCAGCCGTCCTACCCGTCCACCGAGCTGCGGCCGGGGCAGGAGTTCCGCTCGGTGACGCTGCTGCGGGTCTCGGTCGCCTGACCGGCTCCACCGAGGTCCCAGGCGCGCGGGGGCCGGCCCGAACGGCCGCCCGGCGGGCTGCCCGCGCCCCCGGGGCCGGCCCGTAGGATTGGGCGGGTGGAGAACAGTGACCCAGGCGTGCACAAGGCGCTCGCCGTGCCAGCCCGGCGAGCGCTGCTCGCCGCGCTGACGGAGGCCGCCGGGCCGCTGGACATCCGGCAGTTGGCCGATCTGCTGGGCCAGCACATCACCACCGTCCGGCACCATCTGACGGCGCTGGTCGAGGCCGGGCTGGTGCGGGTGGGCACCGACGAGGCGCCGGCCGGGCGGGGCCGGCCGCGCCGGCTGTACGAGGCGGCGCCGGTCGGCGAGCAGCTGGACGCGTACCGGACGATGGTGGACGTGCTGGCGAGCGGTTACGGCGCGGACCGCGCCGAGCGTGCGGTGCGGGCCGAGCGGGCGGGGCGCGAGTGGGGCCCCACCGCGCCCGCCGACGGCGGCACGCTCGCCGAACAGGTGCTCGCCGAGGCCGACCGGTGGGGCTTCGAGCCGGAACTCCGGCCCGGTGGCAGTGCGGTGCTGCTGCACGGCTGCCCCTTCCAGCGGAACGCCGAGACCCACCCCGAGGTGGTCTGCTCGGTGCACCAGGGGCTGCTGGACGCGATGGCGGACCGGGCCGGGCGGCCCGGCGCCCTGCGGCTGCTCCCGTTCAGCGGCCCGGGGGTGTGCACCATCGAGCTGGCCCGCCCCGGCGCACCGGCCCCCGACGACGCGTCTTCCGGTGTACCGGACCCCGACGACGCGTCCCCCGGAACGCGGTAGGGGCCCCGCCCGACGGCGGAGCCCCTGGTGGTGGTGCGACCTGGTGGTGCGACCTGCCCTGCCCGCTGCTACTTGCCGCCGAGCCACAGGTCGGGCCCGAACACCTCGTAGTGGATGGCCGTGCTCGGCACCCCGCGCCGGAGCAGCTCGGCCCGGGCGGCGCGCATGAACGGCAGCGGACCGCAGAGGTAGGCGCGCACGCCCTCCGGGATCTCGATCTGCGCGAGGTCGACCCGGCCGGTCGCGGCCGCGCCTGCGTGCTCGCCCGGCTCCTCGTACCAGCGGTGCAGCACCGCCTCGGGCAGTGCGGAGACCAGCGCCTGGAGCTCGTCTGCGTGGGCGTGGTGGGCGGGGGAGCGGTCGCCGTGGACGACCGTCACCGGACGGGTGGAGCCGCCGGCCGCCAGGTGGTCGAGCATGCCGACCATCGGGGTGCAGCCGATGCCGGCCGAGGCGAGCAGCAGCGGCTCCTCGCCCTCGGCGAGGGTGAGGTCGCCGAACGGGAGCGAGACCTCCAGCAGGTCCCCGGCGTCGACGTTGTCGTGCAGCCAGTTGGAGACCTCGCCGTCGGGGGTGCTGCTGCCGTGCACCCGCTTCACGGTGATCCGCCACTCGCCCCGGCCGGGTCCGGCGGAGAGGCTGTACTGCCGGATCTGCCGCGCGCCGTCGGCGAGCCGGACGGCGACGCTGACGTACTGGCCGGGGACGAAGGACGGTGCCGGGCTGCCGTCCGCCGGGCGCAGGGTGAGCGAGACGGCGTCCTGCGACTCGTTCCGGCGGCCGGTGACCAGGACCTCCCGCCAGACCTGGCCGTCCGCGACGGCGGCCTCCTGGTAGAGCTTGGCCTCCAGGGCGATCAGCTCGTTCGCCATCAGCCAGTAGACCTCGTCCCAGGCCGCCGCCACCTCCGGTGTGACGGCCTCGCCGAGCACCTCGACGATCGCGGCGAACAGGTACTTGTGCACCACCTGGTACTGGTCCGCGGTGATCCCCAGCGAGGCGTGCTTGTGGGCGATCCGGGCGAGCATCGCGCCGGGCCGGACCTCGGGGTGTTCGACCAGCATGGTGGCGTAGGCGGCTATCGCGCCGGCCAGTGCCTTGCGCTGCTCGCCGACCGCCTGGTTGCCGCGGTTGAAGAGGTCCCGCTCCAGCTCCGGGTTCTCGGCGAACATCCGGGAGTAGAACAGCGCGGTGATCTCGCCGAGCGCTCCGCCCACGGCGGGCAGGGTGGCGCGGACGGTCGTGGTCGACTCGGGGGAGAGCACAGGTTCCTCCAGGGCATGGCAAGGGGTTGTCGGTCCCGCCGGTGGGGCGGTGCCGTGCTCTCAATATAGAGGATGTTCATCATTTTTATTGGCGGGGGTGGGCCGGGGTGGAAACGGCAGAGCCCGCCGCGCTGGGCGCGGCGGGCTCGCCGGGTGCTGTCCGCCGGGCCCTGCCCGTCGGGTTCTTCAGGTTCGAAGCGGCTACGTCCAGGACACGCGGGCGTAACGATCGCTGCATCTTGCAGAAACTTGCTGCAAGGACTTTCGGCGACGATTGCATCGCTGTTACGTTCCTCCCCAAGCCCGACGGCCGTAACGGCGGTCGGCGCGGGACAGCCATTATGCGCCGTCCTCCCCCTCCCTCGGGCACCCCCACCTTTCTAGGAGTTCTCATGCGGCGTGGCATCGCGGCCTCTGCCCTCGTGGCGGCCCTCGCGGTCTCTCTGGCGGCCTGCGGCAGCAGCGGCTCGGCGGGCAGCAAGGCCGCCGACGGCCCGGTCACCATCACGTACTGGGACACCTCGAACGCCACCAACGAGGCGCCGAACTACCAGGCCCTGGTCAGCAAGTTCGAGGCCGCCAACCCGAACATCAAGGTCAACTTCGTCAACGTGCCGTTCGACCAGGCGCAGAACAAGCTGCAGACCGCGATGGGTGCCTCGGGCGCGCCGGACGTCTTCCGCTCCGAGGTCGGCTGGACCTCCGCCTTCGCCAAGGGCGGCTACCTGGAGCCGCTCGACGGCACCCCGGCCGCCGCCGACACCGCCGCCTTCCAGCCGAGCCTGATCCAGCAGGCCAAGTTCGACGGCAAGCTGTACGGCGTCCCGCTGGTCACCGACACCCTCGGCTTCCTCTACAACAAGGCGCTGTTCGCCAAGGCCGGCATCACCGCGGCCCCCAAGACCTGGGACGAGCTGAAGGCCGACGCCGCGCTGGTCAAGGACAAGGCCGGCGCCGACGGCTTCTTCATGCGGGCCGGCGACGGCTACTACGCCATGCCGTTCCTCTACGGCGAGGGCACCAACATGGTGGACGCCGCCAACAAGAAGATCACCATCAACTCGCCCGAGGCCGCCAAGGCCATCACGACCTACCAGTCGATGTTCACCGCGCCCGGCACCGTCAAGGCCGACGTGACCACCGACGGGTACGCCCACATGATGGACGCCTTCAACAGCGGCAAGGTCGCGGCGATCATCCAGGGCCCGTGGGAGCTCACCAACATCTACAAGGGCTCCGCCTTCGCCGACAAGGCCAACCTCGGCATCGCGCCCGTCCCGGCCGGCTCGACCGGCAAGGCCGGCGCCCCGACCGGCGGCCACAACGTCGCCGTCTACGCCGGTTCGGACGCCGCCCACAAGGCCGCCGCCGAGAAGCTGGCCGGGTTCCTGACCTCGGCCGAGAGCCAGACCTTCCTCGCGCTGAAGAACGACACCCTGCCGACCCGCTCCGACGCGTACACCGCCGAGG
The DNA here is from genome assembly GCF_039529945.1 of Kitasatospora kazusensis. Taxonomy (NCBI): domain Bacteria; kingdom Bacillati; phylum Actinomycetota; class Actinomycetes; order Kitasatosporales; family Streptomycetaceae; genus Kitasatospora; species Kitasatospora kazusensis. The sequence continues at coordinate 258,840 of NZ_BAAANT010000003.1, forward strand.
TCAAGGCCAACCTGGGCATCGCCGGCTTCCAGGCGATCCTGCCCGCCGCCCAGCCGCGCCCCGAACTGCCCGAGTACAGCTCGCTGTTCGGCTCCATCGGGACGAACCTCGGCAAGATCGTCCAGGGCCAGGCCAGCACCCAGGCCGGCCTGGACGCCACCGCCGTCGACTACGCGAAGCTGCTCCCCGGCTTCACGAAGTAGGCCCACCGGCCGCCCGGCCCCGCCTGACAGCGGGCCGGGCGGCTCACCCGTACCGACCAGCAGTCGCCGTAGCGAGGCTGCGGACCTCCCGAAAAGGTGTCACAGATGGCAGTCGCCGTGCAGGGCGCTCCCAGCAAGGGCAGCAGCCGTGAGCGCGAACCGCGCCCCGGCCTCGTCGAGCGCCTCAAGCTCTCGTACAGCAAGTACTGGTACGCCTACGCGATGGTCACGCCGGTCGTCCTGGTGCTCGGCGTGCTGGTCGGCTACCCGCTGGTCAACGGCATCTACCTGACCCTCACCGACGCCAACAGCCTCAACTCGGCCCGCCAGATCGGGCTCAAGCACATCCCGGCGAGCTACCACTTCGTCGGCCTGCACAACTACGCCGACGTGCTGTGGGGCCCGGGCTCGTACGACCGGTTCTGGTCGCACTTCATCTGGACCATCGTGTGGACGGTCACCTGCGTCACCGTCACCTTCGCGATCGGCCTGGGCTTCGCGCTGCTGATGAACCAGAAGCTGCGAGGCCGCAGCCTCTACCGGATGCTGCTGATCCTGCCCTGGGCCGTGCCCACCTTCGTCACCGTCTTCTCCTGGCGGCTGATGCTGGCCGACGGCGGCGCTGTCAACACCATGCTCGGCGCGGTCGGCCTGCCCGAACCCGCCTGGCTCTCCGACCCGCTGGCCCAGAAGGCCGCCGCGATCCTGGTCAACACCTGGTGCGGCGTGCCGTTCATGATGGTCTCGCTGCTCGGCGGCCTGCAGTCCATCCCGGGCGAGCTGTACGAGGCCGCCGAGATGGACGGCGCCACGCCCTGGCAGCGGTTCCGCCACGTGACGATGCCGGGCCTGCGCAACGTCAGCAGCACGGTGGTGCTGCTCGGCGTGATCTGGACGTTCAACCAGTTCACCGTCATCTTCGTCCTGTTCGGCACCAACGCCCCGGACGTCAACATCCTGGTGACCTGGGCCTACTACCTCGGCTTCGGCCAGCAGCCCCGGGACTTCGCCCAGTCGGCCACCTACGGCGTGCTGCTGCTCTCGATCCTGATCGTCTTCACCACCTTCTACCGCCGCTGGCTCGCCCGGAACGAGGAGGCGACCCGATGACCGCCGCCACCCGTACCCAGACCGGCGACCACGACGAGGCAGGCAGGACGATGACCACCTCCACCAGCGACACCACCCAGCTCACCGCGACCGTCCCGCAGGCCCCGCTCACCGCCGCACCGCGCCGCCGGCTCCGGGGCGAGAGCAGCCCGCTGGCGAGCGCTCTCTCGCACGGCATCCTGATCGTGGCGAGCCTGGTCGCACTCCTGCCGATCGCCTACATCGCGTACATCTCGTTCGGCCCGGACAAGATGGACTACCTGCACCCGGGCGGGATCTTCGGCAAGGCGACCTTCTCGAACTACTCGAAGGTGCTGTTCCACACCGACTTCTTCACCTGGTTCGGCAACTCGGCGATCGTCGCGGGCGGCACCACCGTCTTCGGCGTCCTGACCGCCGCGACCTGCGGCTACGCGGTCTCCCGGATGCGCTTCGCCGGCCACCGCCCGCTGATGTGGACCCTGCTGGTGACCCAGATGTTCCCGGTCACCGTGCTGATGGTGCCGCTGTACGGCATCCTGTCCGACCTCAAGCTGCTGGACGGCTACCTCGGCCTGATCCTGGTCTACTCGACCACCACCGTGCCGTACTGCGCCTGGCTGCTGAAGGGCTACTTCGACACCATCCCGGTGGAGATCGACGAGGCCGGCCGGGTCGACGGGCTCACCCCGTTCGGCACCTTCTGGCGCCTGATCGTCCCGCTGGCCCGGCCGGGCCTGGCGGTGGCGGCGTTCTACTCCTTCCTGACCGCCTGGGCCGAGGTCGCCTACGCCTCGACCTTCATGCTCAGCTCCGGCAAGTACACCCTCGCCGTCGGCCTGCAGAGCTTCGTCAGCCAGTACGAGAGCCAGTGGAACCTGATGGCCGCGACCTCCGTGCTGATCGCCCTCCCGGCCGCCCTGGTCTTCTACCTGGTGCAGCGGCACCTGGTCTCCGGCCTGACGGCCGGCGCGGCGAAGTCCTGACGCAAGCGCCGTCCGCCAACCTCTCTGCTCCCACTTCTGTTACCGCGCACCGGCCCCGCCCGTACCCGGGCGGCCGGGACGACACCTAGTCCCCAAGGGATGACCGTCATGACCCAGAACCTGGCCTCCTCCTCCCGGCCCGCCGCCGACTCGGTCCACGCGAAGACCGGCGAGTCCAGAGGCTGGTGGCGGGACGCGGTCATCTACCAGGTGTACCCGCGCAGCTTCGCCGACTCCAACGGCGACGGCATGGGCGACCTGCCCGGCATCCGCAGCCGCCTGCCGTACCTGCGCGACCTGGGCGTGGACGCCGTCTGGCTGTCCCCCTTCTACGCCTCCCCGCAGGCCGACGCCGGGTACGACGTCGCCGACTACCGCGCGGTGGACCCGATGTTCGGCAACCTGCTGGACGCCGACGCGCTGATCCGGGACGCCCACGAACTGGGCCTGCGGATCATCGTGGACCTCGTCCCGAACCACTCCTCCGACCAGCACGAGTGGTTCCAGCGCGCGCTGCGCGAGGGCCCGGGCTCCGCGCTGCGCGAGCGCTACCACTTCCGCCCCGGCAAGGGCGTCAGCGGCGAACTGCCGCCCAACGACTGGGAGTCCATCTTCGGCGGCCCGGCCTGGACGCGCTCCGCGAACCCGGACGGCACCCCCGGCGACTGGTACCTGCACCTGTTCGCCCCGGAGCAGCCCGACTTCAACTGGGAGAACCCGGCCGTCGCCGACGAGTTCCGCTCGATCCTGCGGTTCTGGCTCGACATGGGCGTCGACGGCTTCCGGATCGACGTCGCCCACGGCCTGGTCAAGGCCGAGGGCCTGCCCGACATCGGCGGCGGCGACCAGCTCAAGCTGCTCGGCAACGACGTGATGCCGTTCTTCGACCAGGACGGCGTGCACGAGATCTACCGCAGCTGGCGGCAGATCCTGGACGAGTACCCGGGCGAGCGGATCGGCGTCGCCGAGGCGTGGACCCCGACCGTCCAGCGCACCGCCAACTACGTCCGCCCGGACGAGCTGCACCAGGCGTTCAACTTCCAGTACCTGGGCACCGCCTGGGACGCCGCCGCGCTGCGCGAGGTCATCGACGTCTCGCTCGACTCGATGCGCCCGGTCGACGCCCCCACCACCTGGGTGCTCTCCAACCACGACGTCACCCGGCACGCCACCCGCTTCGCCAACCCGCCCGGCGGCACCCAGATCCGCACCCCCGGCGACCGCGAACTCGGCCTCCGGCGCGCCCGCGCCGCCACCCTGCTGATGCTCGCGCTGCCCGGCTCGGCCTACGTCTACCAGGGCGAGGAGCTCGGCCTGCCGGACGTCACCGACCTGCCCGACGAGGTCCGCCAGGACCCGTCCTTCTTCCGCCAGGCCGGCCAGGACGGCTTCCGCGACGGCTGCCGCGTCCCGATCCCGTGGTCCGGCACCGAGGCCCCGTACGGCTTCGGCCCGACCGCGGGCGGCCCCAGCTGGCTGCCGCAGCCCGCCGAGTGGGCCGCGCTCAGCGTGGAGGCCCAGGCCGGTGACCCGACCTCCACCCTGGAGCTCTACCGCAGCGCGCTGACCGTCCGCCGCGAGCACCCCGCGCTCGGCGCGGGCACGGCCGTGACCTGGCTGGACACCCCGCCGGAGGTGCTCGCCTTCCGCCGGGACAGCGCCGAGGGCTCGTTCGTCTGCACCGTCAACACCGGCGCCGAGCCGGTCCGGACGGCCGCACCCGGCCACGTCCTGCTCGCCTCCACCGAGGTGGTCGTGGTGGACGGCGAGACGGTCCTGCCGGCCGACAGCGCCATTTGGTGGGCGGTCTGACATGGGTGCAATAGGCTCTGGGATCGTGACTACGGCGCGACTCTCGGACATCGCGGCGCAGGCGGGGGTCAGCGAAGCGACCGTCAGCCGCGTCCTCAACGGCAAGGCTGGCGTCTCCGCCACCACGCGGCAGACCGTGCTGGCGGCACTCGACGTGCTCGGCTACGAGCGGCCCACCCGGCTGCGGCAGCGCAGCGCGGGCCTGATCGGGCTGATCACCCCGGAGCTGAGCAACCCGATCTTCCCCGCGCTGGCCCAGGTGATCGAGCAGGTGCTGAGCCGGCACGGCTACACGCCGGTGCTCTGCACCCAGACGCCGGGCGGCTCCACCGAGGACGAACTGGTGGAGATGCTGGTCGAGCGGGGGGTGGCCGGCATCGTCTTCGTCTCCGGCCTGCACGCGGACTCCACCGCCGACCACGACCGGTACGCGAAACTGACGGGCCGTCAGGTGCCGTTCGTGCTGATCAACGGGTACAGCGAGAAGATCGCCGCGCCGTTCATCTCGCCGGACGACCGGGCCGCGATGTGGATGGCGGTGCAGCACCTGGTCGAGCTGGGCCACGAGCGGATCGGCCTGGCCGTCGGCCAGCGCCGGTACGTGCCCGTCCTGCGCAAGATCGAGGGCTTCACGGCGGCCGTCCAGGCGCTGCTGCACAAGACCCCCGAGGAGGCCGAGGGCCTCGTCCACCACACGCTGTTCAGCGTGGAGGGCGGGCACGCGGCGGCCGGCGCCCTGCTGGACAAGGGGTGCACGGCGATCGTCTGCGGCTCCGACATGATGGCGCTCGGCGCGATCCGCGCGGTCCGCCAGCGCGGACTGGCCGTCCCGCAGGACATCTCGGTGGTCGGTTTCGACGATTCGCCGTTGATAGCGTTCACCGAACCGCCGCTCACCACCATCCGCCAGCCGGTCGAGGCGATGGCCACCGCCGCGGTGGACGCCCTGCTCGAAGAGGTGGGCGGCAGCCCGGGCCAGCGCGCCGAGTTCATGTTCCAGCCGGAGCTGGTGATGCGGGGCTCCACGGGCGCGAACCCGAAGCAGTAGGCAACCGGTCGGCCACAACAGGGGCGCGAGGAACTGCGCGAAGTCGGAAGGGCACAGGTCCGCACCTTCCGGTTTCGCGCAGTTCCTCGCGCCCCTGTTGTGGTTGACGCCTCGCTGCTGGGCTGCGGGTCGGTCGTGCGGGTGTGACGATCGGATCATGAGACGTAAGCAGACGGGGGAGACGGAACCGCGCCTCGACGGGCGTAAGCGGTTGCTGCTCGGCGGCGGGCTGCTGGTGGTGCTGGTGGTGGTCTACCTCATCCTGGCCGCGACCATCCCGCGCTGGTGGTCGCAGCGGGTCGGGGACGCGGTCGGCGGCCACCTGGGGACCGGGCTGGTCCTCGGCCTGTGCATCGGCATCAGCTGCACGCTGCTGCCCTTGATGGTGGCCTGGATCGGGCTGCGCAAGCGGCGGACCTGGAAGGCCGTCGCCGCCTGGCTGTCGCTCGCGGTCGTCCTGGCGCTGCCGAACCTGTGGACGCTGGGCGTCGTGGTCGGCGGCGGCAGCGGCGCGCACGCCGGCCGGCGGGTGATGGACGTGAACGCGCCCTGGTTCCGGGGCGCCTCGCTGGTGGGCGCCGTCATCGCGGCGGTGGCCTTCGCGGGGTTCCTGCTCGTCACCCGGTCGCGGCGCCGGGACGCCGTGCCGACGGCGGAGAAGCCCCCCGCCGGGGTGTCCGGCGGGTGAGCGGCCCACGCCAGGGCCGGACAGGCGGGTGCCCCCGGAGACGACCAGTTCTCCGGGGGCACCAGGTGCTGCGGGTACTACCGGGGCGTCAGACCCGGCCGGCGAAGTCCGGGGCCCAGTTGCTGATGGACTCGGTCTTCACACCGGCGCTCGGGTTGGCGGCCTCGACGTACTCGCCGTTGCCGACGTACATGGCGACGTGGTAGACGCCCGAGTTGCTGCCGTTGTTGGACCAGAACAGCAGGTCGCCCGGCTGCAGGCTGTCCAGCGAGACGCGGGTGGTGGCGTCGGCCTGGTCGGCGGCCACGCGGGGGAGCGAGATGCCGGCCTGGCGGTAGGCGGCCTGGGTCAGACCCGAGCAGTCCCAACCGCCGTCGCTGGTGCCGCCGTAGACGTACGCCTGGCCGAGCTTGGACTCGGCGAAGGAGATCGCGGCGGCCTTGCTGCCGGTCGCGGCCGGGGCCTGGGCGGCCGCCGGGGCAGCGGCGACGGTGCCGTTGCGGTGGGCGGAGGTGGTCCGGGTGGTGGCCTTCGGCGCGGCGGGCTGCTGCGGGGCGGCCTGGGCGGGAGCCTCCTGGGCCGGCGCGGCGACGGCGACGTTGCCGCCGAGGCTGAGCTGCTGGCCCGGGTAGATGACGTCCGGGCCGGAGCCCAGCTGTGCCTTGTTGAGGTCGTACAGCTTCTGCCAGCCGCCCTGGACGCTGTTCTTCTGGGCGATGGTGGAGAGCCAGTCACCGGCGACGACGGTGTACGACTTGTCCGCGACGGGGGCGGCGGCCGGGGCCGGAGCCTGGGCGGCGGGGGCGGACTCCGGGGCAGCCTGGGGGGCGGCCTTCGGAGCGCTGTGCCGGGTGCTCGGAGCGGCGGCCTTGGGGGCCGGGGCGCTGGAGCCGGTGTCGACCTGGGCGGCGGCGCCGCCCTTGGTCAGCCCGCCCTGGATGGAGCAGACCGGCCAGGCACCGGGGCCCTGGTCGGCGAGCACCTTCTCGGCGACCGCGATCTGCTGGTCCTTGGTGGCCTGGTTGGCCTGCGAGGCGTACTGGGTGCCGCCGTACGCGGCCCAGGTGCTGGAGGTGAACTGCAGGCCGCCGTAGAAGCCGTTGCCGGTGTTGATGCTCCAGTTGCCGGTGCTCTCGCACTGGGCGACCTTGTCCCAGGTGGAGACCGGGGCGGCCGAGGCGACGCCGGCGGTGAGGCACGGGATCGAGAGGCCGAGGCCGACCACGCCGGTGGCGGCGATCAGACGGCGGGTGCGCTTGGTGGCATTGATGGGCAGCATGAAAAAGCGTTCCTCTCCCACGCCTGCGAGGTGAGCTGTCGGATTCGGGCTGGAGTTGCCCGGCCGTGCTGAGCACGGCTTCACCCCAAGCCCGGTCGCGGTCCGAGGACCGCTGCCGGGCGACTTACCTGGTTCCCCCGCCCCTGCCGTGGTGCGTTTCTGCGTGCCAGTCCGTCCGGTGGCAGGACTCGGCGTCCCGGATGAACTGGGTCCGTGTGACCACGAACGGGAGCACGTTAGACAGACTTAAGTTGAAACCGCAAATACCTGTGACGGCGCTCACAGATCATTTTCGAATCCCTCATGATCGGAATCTCGCGGCCCACTTGATCAAATTCGATCGGATTCGAGCATTTCCGGTTCGGATTACCGGAACTGTCCGCGTTTCAGGTTCCGGCGGCACGGCCGAGGGGTGCGTGGAAGTCGGTCGACCACGAAGCATCGGAGGATGCGGTCCGGCCGGCGGCCAGGGCCGAAGGGCCCGGGACGGGCGGGCCGAAGGGGCGGGAGGGACGGGCCGTAGGAGAGGGGGCGGACGGGCCGGAGGAGAGGGGTGCCCGAACGCGAGAGGGGCCCCGGAAAGGGGCCCCTCGTCGTGCGGCGGCGGCAGGTCAGCCGGCCGGCTGCTCCTCGGTCTCGGCCGGGGCCTCGCCGGGTGCCGGGAGGTTGAGCGCGGCCAGGTAGGTCGAGGCGATCAGCTGGCCGACGGCCTGGTAGGTGCCGATCGGCGCGGCGCTCGGGCAGCCGGTCTCCTCGGCGGCCTGGGCGAGCAGCTCCGGGTCGGCCTCGGGGCCGATCACCAGGGGGGCCAGCGCAGGGCGCTCCGAGCCGGTGGCCCGCAGGTGGTCCACGGCGGCCGCGACCGAGCCGGGCACGTCCAGGGCGGCCGCCACCACGGGCACCGCGAGACGGGCGGCCAGCAGGACGCCGGTGATCCCGGCGGCCGTGGCGGCCTCCTCGCCGCCGACGGTGGTCAGCACCACGCCGTCGGCAGCCGTCGCGATCGCGAACAGCCGGGCGCGGTCGGCCCGGGCCAGACCCGCCTCGGAGAGCCGGACGTGCACCGCCTCGGCCAGCAGCGGGTGCGGGCCGAGCACGTCGGTGACGGTCGTACCGGCCTCGGCGGCGAGCTGCCGCAGGTCCGTCAGGAAGTCGTGCGGTCCGGCCAGCAGCGGCACCAGGACGGGCGCGGGCTGCCCCGCGGCGGCGGCCTGGGCCAGCAGGTCGGCCACGGTGGGCGCGTACGGGTCGTACTCGGCGTCGGGCGCCGCCAGGTAGGCGGCGGCGGCCTCGATGCCGGGCTGCTCGCCGCGCACGACGGAGAGCAGTTCCTCGACGACCGGCCGCGCCTCGGGCCCGGCGGTGGCCGGGACGGCCAGCACCAGGGCCGGGGCCCCGGTCGGGACCTCGGGGCGCTCGGGGCGGCGGTGGCGCCCCCGCGCACGGGAGCCTGGGGTTCGGACGGGCAGTGGCGCGCCCGGAATGGCTGCGGTGCTCATGGCGGAGATCGTAAGACATTGGGAGGCCCTGCCTGCAGTCGGATCCCGGTCCGGCGGGTTGGGGCCCGCAAAAATGCGGATATTTGCCCCCAAAACACACCCGTGACCTGCTGACACTCCGTCTCGTCGACCCCGCCGTCCGGGGTCCCGCCGGGCCGGAGTGACGTGCCTCACAGTCGTCCCGGCAGGTGACGGACCGTGAGCCGAGTCGATCGAGGTCAAGATCGACGCGCCGCCGCGCTGTCTGTACAGGGCGTCATCGAAGTACTTGGGATTTGACCTGTTATGTCCGCTTACGGGTCGTCAACTGTGGTTGTCCGTAAGGAGATACAGGCTCGTGACAGTGGCTTATGCACGCGCGAGTTCCCGTGCTGATGCACGTGCACTGGAGTTATCATCACGTCAAGTGAGGCGAACGCCAGGCAGGTCGGGAGATTTCAATGCAGAACACGTACAACGGCATGGCGGCTGCGGACCTCGAAGGTGTGGTCTGGCAGAAGAGCCGGCACAGCAACTCGCAGGGCAACTGCGTGGAGTTCGCCGCACTGCCGGGGGGTGATGTGGCCATGCGCAACTCCCGCTTCCCAGCGGGGCCCGCATTGATCTACACAAGGGCCGAGATAGCGGCACTGCTGCTCGGCGCGAAGGACGGGGAGTTCGACCACCTGGCGGTCTGAACCGCCGTTGTTCCCGGTACGGAAGGGCCGTCGTGGCTCATGTCACCGCGACGGCCTTCGTCTTGTTCTCCCCATCTGATTCCCCCGTACGTGATTCCCCCTGCGCGCGGCCCGATTGACCCGCGCGCCGTCGCGTGCCCCCGCGCGCCCCCGCACGGCCCGGTGCGGGCCCGTCTGCCGGACGTCGCGGCCGACCGGAATCCCCGCCGGTGCCCGGGCCTACTCTCGTTCGGGGGCCGACTTCCAGTGTGGGCCGCTTTCCTTCCGCGTGGGTGCCCGCCCCGAGCGGCCGCCCGGCCGGACCGGCCGAGTGGACGTCAGGTGCGGTGTTCCGCGTGGGCGTCAGGCGGAGCGGCGGTGCCGGCCGGAGGGCTCGCCGGCCTCGGCCTCGAAGAGGGCCCAGACGACCTTCCCGGCGCCGGCCAGCGGATGCCAGCCCCAGGAGCGGCTGAAGGAGTCGACCAGGTGCAGCCCGCGGCCGGACTCGGCGACGAAGTCGGCCTCGCGGGCCACCGGCCCGCTGCTGCTCGGGTCGCTCACCGCGCAGACCACCTGTGGCGAGCGGTGCACCAGGCTTATTCGGATCGGCAGGGTGTGGCAGGCGGGCTGGAGCCGCGGCTCGGCCTGCCGGGGGCCCGGCTGGACGGGGAAGCGGCTGGGCTCGATCGCGGCCTGGCCCTCCCGGCCGGGGGCGAGCGCATGGCGCAGCGCGTTGGTGACCAGCTCGGAGGCGACCAGCGCGACATCGTCGAAGAGGTCGCCGAGGCCCCAGCCCTGGAGCGTCGATCTGGCGAACTCCCGTGCCGTTCTCACGGCTTCGAGACGAGGTGCGAGGGTACAGGTGACCACGTGGGGGTCGACCGCGAGAGCCGTACCTGTGCTCATGAAGAGCTCCTCCCATAAGGGGGCCGACACGGCTGGACCCGCCGGGGTCATGCCGGTCACCTCCGACTCGCTCGGCCGCGCGGCCGCCACCTCGACACCGCCGCGTACGCACACGGGCGCCCAGTCACGCGAGGGCGTGACCGGGAGATGTGTGCGGTATCGCGCGTGGGGTCGACGCGGAGCCCGCGGGATTGCCAGGGATGTGCAGGTGCACGTGCACCATGGTCCTCTGCGCCCACGGCAGATGCAAGAGTCGATTCACGTGCAGTCGCACTATTGGCATATGCAAGCGCCGAATGCACGTGCATCATGGGGGATCTGATGCAGAACTGGTAGATCGTTCTGTCAGTACCGGCACCCTGAGCGCTCAACTGATGGCAGACTGTGCCCTGTTTGCCCAAGGCGGAGGTTTGGACGGCATGACCACAGTTCAGCCGAGCGGTGGCTCGATGGTGCGCCGGATCCTCCTCGGCTCCCAGTTGCGCAGGCTCAGGGAAGGGCGCGGGATCACCCGTGAGGACGCGGGCTACGCGATCCGCGCCTCCGAATCCAAGATCAGCAGGATGGAGCTCGGCCGGGTCAGCTTCAAGGAGCGCGACGTCGCCGACCTGCTCAGCCTCTACGGCGTCGCCGACCCCACCGAGCGCGAGTCCCTGCTCGGCCTGGTCCGCGAGGCCAACAAGTCCGGGTGGTGGCACAGCTTCAACGACGTGCTGCCGGGCTGGTTCCAGACCTATGTCGGCCTGGAGGAGGCGGCGTCGCTGATCCGCACCTACGAGGTGCAGTTCATCCCCGGCCTGCTCCAGTCCGAGGAGTACGCCCGCGCGATCTTCGCCCAGACCCGCCCGGTGATCAGCGAGGAGGAGCTGGAACGCCGCCTCGGACTCCGGATGCGCCGTCAGAAGCTGCTGACCGAGGGTCAGAGCCCCCGGCTGTGGGCCGTCATCGACGAGGCCGCGCTGCGCCGCCCGGTCGGCGGCCCCGAGGTGATGCGGGCGCAGGTCCAGTACCTGATCGACGTCGCCGAGCAGGCCAACGTGGTGATCCAGGTCATGCCGTTCCGCTTCGGCATGCACGCGGGGGAGAGCGGGGCGTTCAGCATCCTGCGCTTCCCGGAGCAGGACCTCGCCGACGTGGTCTACCTGGAGCAGCTCACCAGTGCGCTCTACCTGGACAAACGGGACGACGTGGACGCGTACGTGCAGGTCATGGAGCGGCTGTGCGTCGACAGCCTCACCCCCGACCGGACCGTGGACCTGCTCGCCGCCATTCTCGCCGAGCGCTGACGCGGCATCGGGCGGCCGGCCTCCCCGGGTGACCGGTTCCCCGCCGCTGCCGGCCTCCCGTGGCACGAGCGGCGGGCATGAGCGGCAGTGCCGCTGACCGGGCGTCGACCGCAGCGGCCGGACCGGGCGGACCGGGTGGTCAGCCCCGGTGGGCGGGCTGCGGGCGGGACGGGGCATCCGGCTGGGGCGGTGCGCCCAGGGTCCAGGCCAGACCGTAGCGGGCGAACAGGTCGGCCCGGATCGGTGCCAGCGGGATCGGTGCCCCCGGCAGCAGGACGCCTATGCAGGCACCCATCAGCGCGCTGCGCAGCACGGCGTGTTCGGCGGCCGGGTCGGTCGCCCCCCAGCCCAGCAGCAGTTCCCGCAGGATCGAGCCGAGCTCCTGCTGCTCCGGGCCCTGCACGAACGCGCCGACATCCGGATCGAGGATGAGCGCGAGATGCGAGCGCATCACCCGGGGGTGCTCCAGGGCGAACGTCAGGATCGCGTCGATGCCGGTGGCCAGCCGGGAGTCCGCGCAGGCATCGGGCGGCAGCTTCGCCAGCGCGTCCGCCAGTTCCAGCTGCATCAGCCGATGGCAGGCCGCCTGCATCAGCAGTCGTTTGCCGTCGAAGTAGTACGAGACCAGGCCCCGGGCGAGCCCGGCGCGCTCGGCGATGTCACCGAGCGTCGTGCGGGCGTATCCGCGCTGGTCGACCAGCTCGATGGTGGCTCGCAGGATCCGGCGGCGGGAGCGTTGGCGCATTTCCTCGTTGACCGAATCCCCGCGAGGTGCCATCGTGTCTGCTCCGTACGTTGGTTGGCTCCCGGTCAATATACTGGCGGGGCCAGGGCCGGTGTCGGCTGTCCCGGATACTCCCTTTGGGCGGAGGCTCCGGGGTGCGCCGTGCAGCGGCCCCGTACGGGAGGGCCGACTCCACCAACACGGGGGTTTGGTGGAGTCGGCTCCCACCGGGCATCGAGGGGTCGGTCGCCCGGGGTGGTGCCGGTCAGCGCGCGGCGAGCACCTTGTCCGCCGTCACCGCGCTGATGTCGTCGGGTGCGCCGAGGGGGTCGGCGGTCGTCCGGCGGTCGATCACGGCGCCGACGGCGGTCACCAGCAGTGCGACCAGTGAGACGCCGGCTATCAGCAGCAGGGCCGGGCGGTAGCCGTCCAACTGGGCCTGCGGGCTCTGCCCGCCGCCGCTGCCCGCCGTGATCACGGCGGTCGTCCCGGCCAGTACCAGCGCGCTGCCGACCTGGAAGGCGGTGTTCACCAGCCCGGAGGCCAGCCCCTGCTCCTCGTCCGGCACGCCGTTGGTGGCCGCGATGTTGACCGAGGGGAAGGCCAGCGCGAAGCCGGTGCCGAGCAGCAGCATGCTGGGCAGCACCAGGCCGAGGTAGCCGCTGTGCGCGTCCAGCCGGAGGAACAGCGCGTACCCGGCCGTCAGCGACAGCACCCCGAGCGGGAGCAGCCGGCTGGTGCCGTACCGGTCCACGAGCGCGCCCATCCTGGTGGAGGAGAGGGCGACCAGGGTGCCGGCGGGCAGGAAGGCGAGGGCCATCTCCAGTGCCGACCACCCGAGCAGCCGCTGCAGGTACAGGGTCGCGACGAACTGGAAGCCCGCGTACGAGCCGAACAGCGCGAGCGCCGCGATGTTGGCCCGGGTCACCCCGCCGTTGCGGAAGATGCCGAGCCGTACCAGCGGGTGCGCGGTGCGCTGCTCGATCCGCAGGAAGGCGGTGGCCAGCGCGGCCACCACGAGCAGCGAGCCGACGGTGCGCAGGCCGGCCCAGCCGGCCGACTGGGCCTCCGTCACGGTGAAGACCAGCAGCAGCAGTGCGCCCGTTCCGGTGATCGCGCCCGCCACGTCGTACCCGCCGGACCCGCGCTCGGGACCGGCCTGGCGGGGGAGCAGCCGGATCGCGACCACGAGGGCGAGCACGGCCACCGGAACGGGCATCAGGAAGGTCCAGCGCCAGCCCGCCGAGGTGAGCAGCCCGCTGAGCACCAGGCCGAGCGAGAAGCCGCTGGCGCCGCAGGTGGTGTAGATGCTCAGGGCCCGGTTGCGCGCCGGGCCCTCGGCGAAGGTGGTGGTGATGATGGAGAGCCCGGCGGGCGCGGTGAACGCGGCCGCGACACCCTTCAGGAAGCGGGCGCCGATCAGCAGCGCGCCGCTGTCGACCAGCCCGCCGAGCAGCGAGGCTGCGGCGAAGACGGCGAGTGCGACCAGGAAGACCCGGCGGCGGCCCAGCAGGTCGGCCGCCCGCCCGCCGAGCAGCAGCAGCCCGCCGTAGCCGAGGACGTAGCCGCTGACCACCCACTGGAGGGTGGAGGTGGAGAGCTTGAGGTCGGTACCGATCGAGGGCAGGGCGACGCCGACCATCGAGACGTCGAGGGAGTCGAGGAAGAGGGCGGCGCAGAGGACGAGGAGGGTGCCCCACAGGCGTGGGCTCCACGGCTCGCCGTGCGGGGACGGGTCGTCAGTTGGCTTGCCGGGCTTGGCAGTAGCTGTCGGCTGCTGAGCTGAGGTCATGGCCAGGAGACTACATGCATGCGCATCAGATGCAAGCGAATTTAATGTGCTTGCATTAAATGCGCGGACATCTGCTAACCTGGGGGCGTGTCAAACTTCGATGTCGTCACCCCCGACAACCCGGAGCCGGCCCTCGTCGCCGAGTGGCGTGACCTGCTGGCCCGGCACGCGGCCGCCTCCTGCGCGCTCGACCGCGAGCTGGGCGAGCGGCACGACCTCGGCATGAGCGAGTTCGAGGTGCTGGAGCGGCTGGTCGAATGGCCACCGGGCTGCGGCCCCCGCCGGCTGCAGGACCTGGGCCCCACCGTGCACCTGAGCCAGAGCGCGCTCTCCCGCCTGATCGGGCGCTTGGTCAAGGCCGGCCTGGTCGAGCGGGCGGTCTGCGAGTCCGACCGGCGCGGCATCTTCGTGGTCGCCACCACGGCCGGCCGCAAGCGTTACGAGGAGGCCAGGCCGCTGCACCGCGAGGTGCTGGCCCGCCACCTGGCGGGCCCGGTCGGCAGGCCGGAAGCCGGACCGGTCGACCGGCCCGAGAGCTAGCCCGGTCGGCCGGACGCCGACCCGGGCGACCTGCGCGACAGCCGGCCCGGTCCACAGGCCCGTCGGTCAGGGCTGTGCCGGTCACCCGTCGCGGGACTCCTGCCCGGCGGCGCCCGCTACCGCAGTGCGGACAGCCCCGGCGCGGCGGCCAGCAGCAGGACGGTGGCGGGCGCGGCCAGCGCGGCCAGCGTCAACCGCAGCCTGCGGTCCACCGGGAGGCGGGGTTCGCCCGCGAGCAGCCGGTCCACCCGGCGCGGCGCCTGGGCGGCGAGCTGCGGGGTACGGGCGGCCGGACGGGACGCGCAGGCGCCGAAGACCCCGTTGTCCGAGTTCAGCTCGACCAGTGCGAGGGCCGTGGTCAGCCTGCCGTGCCGTCGCGCCGCGCGGTCGTCCGCCGCCAGCTCGATCAACTCGCCGACCTGGTCCCGGAAGGCGCTGAACACACCCACCCCGGGAAACCCCGCCGCGAGCGCCTCGGCGCACTGCGCCAGCCAGTGGTGCCGGGCCCGGACGTGTCCGCGCTCATGGCTGAGCACGGCGGCCAGCTCACGGTCGCTCAGCTGCTGCAACGCACCGGTGGTGACCACCAGCCGGGCGCCCGGACCGGGCAGCGACCAGGCCTCCGGGCGGAGGTTCTCCAGCACCACCAGCCGCTCGCCGCCGGCCCGGCGGCCGCGCGGCCGTCGAGCCGTCAGCTCGGCGGGCATCTCGGGGGCCCGGTGGTTCAGCTGGGCGTGCCGCCGACCGCGCAGCACCCGCGCCGACCGGATCTCCCGGGTGAGCGAGACCGCCGTCCAGAGCCCGCCCGACGCCAGCAGGGCGGCCAGCAGCCGGCCCCAGCCCTCGCCGCCCGCGAGCCCGTACGCCGCCTCGACACCGTGCGGCGCACCCGTGAACACCAGCGTGCGCAGTTCGGGAAGGGCGGCGGCACCGGCCAGCAGCAGGCTCAGCACGCAGCAGAGCAGCACCGCGACCACCAGGCACTGCCAGACGCAGAGTGCCAGGACGGGTTCACGCTCGGCCCAGCGGGCCCGGGCCAGCCGGCCCGGCGCGACGGTGGACAGCAGCAGACCGAGCAGGAGCAGGCTCAGCAGGGCCGTCATGGCAGGTGCTCCCCCTGGAGGCACGGGAGCGCGGCGGTGCGCTCGCCTCAACCTACGCGCTGCCGAAGGCCCGTGGAACGTCTTCGACCCGCCAGTGACCAACACCACGCCGAAAGCCCGTCAGACCACCCGGCCCCTCCGGACACCCGACCTGCCCGCCGCACCCGGACCGACCGGGGCTCGCACCGGGGCTCGCACCGGTCCCTCACGCCGACTCGTGGACTCACATCGACAGCAGCATCGCGAACATCCCGACGCCCATGGCCAGTCGGCACGCCCGCGACACCCCCGCGCTCCTCCCGCCGCCGGGCGCCGCCCCGACCGCGCCGCCGGAGACGGTCAGCAGCCGGCTCCCGGTCCAGAGCGTGTAGCAGCCGAAGTAGACCAGCAGCGCCCCGGTGAGCAGCGGCAGCCCGACCGGGCCGCCGTGGTGGTGCGCCGGTACCGGACCGCCGGACCCGCCGCCCGCCATGGCGTCGGCCATCGCGAGCGCCATGTACGTCATCGCGAGGGCCCCGATCCCGTGGTGCAGCCGGTGCACCCGCGGCCCCGCCGGGCCCGGCCGGGCGACCGCGGCCAGCAGGGCGAGCGCGACCAGTCCGTACAGCCAGCCCCACAGCGCCGTCGGCCAGAGCGCCATCCCCGCCATGCCCAGGCCCATCAGGGCCTCGGTCGCGTCCGACTCCCGGGCGGGCCGGCTCCCGGCTCCCGCGCCGGGCGGTGCGCAGACCGTGACGGGGCTGCGCAGCCTGGTCAGGCAGTAGAGACCGGAGGCGGCGGTGAGGGCCGCCAACAGCCAGGTGACGACGGCCGGACCGTGCATCGGTGCCCCTCTCGACCGCTGTGAACGGGAGTACCGTCCACGATCACCGATCGGAGTGAGGCACAGCAGGGCGCGTGCGGGGGCGCACGGAGGTGTTGACCAGCCTGCTTCGGCAGCCGCCCGCCGGGGCGGGCCGCCGTGAGCCGTGAGCCGTGAGCCGTGAGCCGGGCGCGGTCTCCGGGTCCAGGACCGACGGCCCCGGACCCGGACCCGGCCTACTGCGGGGCGAGCCGCCCGGCGGCCACGATCCGGCGGAGGAACCGCCGGGTGCGCTCCTGCTGCGGGTCGCCGAAGACCTGCTCGGGCGGCCCCTGTTCGAGCACCACGCCCGCGTCCAGGAAGCAGACCTGGTCCGCCACCTCGCGGGCGAAGCCCATCTCGTGGGTGGAGAGCACCATGGTCATGCCCTGGGTCTTCAGGTCCCGGACCACCGCGAGCACCTCGCCCACCAGCTCCGGGTCGAGCGCCGCCGTGATCTCGTCCAGGAGCAGCAGCCGTGGCTTGGTCGCCAGCGCCCGGACGATCGCCACCCGCTGTTGCTGCCCGCCGGAGAGCCGGTCCGGGTACTCCTTGGCCTTGGCCGCCAGCCCGAGCCGCTCCAGCAGTCCGAGCGCCTCGGCCTCGGCCTCGGCACGGCCGACGCCGTGCACCCGGCGCGGCGCGAGGGTGATGTTGTCCAGCACGGTCATGTGCGGGAAGAGGTTGTACGCCTGGAAGACGACGCCGATCCGGCGCCGCACCGCGTCCTGGTCGGCCCGGGGGTCGGTGATGTCCTCGCCGTCCAGCAGGATCGCGCCGTCGTCGATCTCCTCCAGCAGGTTGGCGCAGCGCATCAGCGTCGACTTGCCGGAGCCGGAGGCGCCGATCAGCGCGGTGACGGAGTGCGCGGGCACGTCGATGCTGATGTCGCGCAGCACCAGCTGGTCGCCGAAGCTCTTGCGCACCGACTCCAGCCGCAGGACGGGGGTGCCGGGGGCGGTCATACGAGTCCTCCCTGCCACTGGCGGCGGTTCATCCGGCCGGTGATCCAATCGGTGAACCTGGTCATCGGGACGGTCAGCACGATGAAGACCAGGCCCGCGACCAGGTACGGCGTGTAGTTGAAGGACTGGACGGCGATGATCTTCGCGGCGTACACCGCGTCGATCACCCCGCCGATGGACACCAGGCCGGTGTCCTTCTGCAGGCTGACCAGATTGTTCAGCAGCGGCGGGACGACCCGCCGCACCGCCTGCGGCAGCACCACGTACCGCATCGCCTGGGCGTTGCTCAGCCCCAGCGAACGGGCCGCCGCGCGCTGGCTGGGGTGCACCGACTGGATGCCCGCGCGGAACACCTCGGAGACGTACGCCGAGTACGTCAGCACCAGCGCCGCGCCGCCGAGCACCGTCGGGTCGGTGGTCACACCGGTCAGCCGCAGCGCCGGCACCCCGGTGATCATGATGAGCAGGCAGATGATCATCGGCAGGCCGAGGAAGAAGTCCACGTACGCCGTGGCCAGCAGCCGCACCGGCAGGAACACCGGCCCGCGCAGCGTCCGCAGCACCGCCAGCAGCAGCCCGGACACCAGGATCAGCGCCCCGCAGACCACCATCAGTTCGAGGTTGACCCGCAGGCCCTTGAGCACCTCCGGCAGGGCCTGCCGCGCGTAGTGCGCACTGAAGAACGTCCTCCGGGTGACCTCCCAGCCGGGCGAGCCGACGACCACCAGATAGAGCACCAGCGCCGTCACACCCGTACTGACCGCGGCGATCAGCCCGGACCGCCGTGCCCGTTGCCGCCGGTACGCCTCCCGGGCCAGCCGCCGCTCCGAGGGGCGGTACGGCGCCTGCGCGCCGCTCCCGGTCGTCGCCGGGTCCGCAGTCGTCACTTCAGCACCGGCGCCGAGACGGCGTCGGACAGCCACTGCTTCTCCAGCTTCGCCAGCGTGCCGTCGGCGCGCAGCGAGTCCACGGCCTGGCTGACGCAGCCGGTCAGCGCGCTGCCCTTGTCCAGCACCAGGCCGAACCGGTCCGTCGCGGCGCCGCTGTCCGCCAACTGGCCGATCACGGCCGCGTCGGTCACCTCGGCGCCGGTGACGTAGAAGGCGGTGGGCAGGTCCAGCACCAGCGCGTCGATCTGACCGTTCTTCAGCGCGGACTTCGCCAGGTCGTTGTCGTCGAACACGGCGGGCTGCACCGTGGGCTTGATCTGCCCGGTGATGGCCGACAGGCTCGTGCTGCCCACCTGCGCGCCCAGCTTGGCGCCCTTCAGATCCGCCAGGCTCCTGGCACCGGCCAGCTTGGAGGTCTTCAACGCCACCACGGCCTGCCGGACGTCGTAGTAGCCGGAGGAGAAGTCCACCGACTTCTTCCGGTCGTCGTTGATCGACACCTGGTTGATGTCGAAGTCGAAGTCCTTGGCGCCCGGCGCGAAGGCCTTGTTGAACGGGCTCACCACCCAGGTGACCTTGCCCTGGGGGTAACCGAGCCGGTCCGCGACCGCGTACGCGACGGCGGACTCGAAGCCCTTCCCGTTCTCCGGCTTGTCGTCCGAGAACCACGGGTCGTACGCCGGCTTGTCCGTGCCGACCGTCAGCGTGCCCGCCGTCCGGGTGCCCAGCCCGCCCTTGACGCAGCTGCCCGCCGCCTGCCCGGCGGCGGAGCCCGAGGCGCCCGCGCCGGAGGTCGCGGCCGGCTGCGGGGCGCACGCGCCCAGCGCCGAGGCCGTCAGGACGAGCAGCGCGGCCAGCGCCGACCGGCGCGGAGCACGGGACGCGGAGCGAGGGGCAGGGGTCATGGCAGGGCTCCAGAGAAGGGGAGAAGGAGAGGAGAGCGGGGAACACGGACGGGAAACCGTGGGAAGAGTGCCCGGCACACGGGCCGGGGACACCGGGTCTCCCGGTGGCGGCACTGCGGGGCGCGAGGCATGGTCGGCGTACGGCAACGACTCCGCGGTGCCTCCTGAGCCGGCGTCAGTGGCGGCAGCGACAGCCGTGCGCACGACAACAGGAGCACACCCGGAGCAGGTCGATGTGGCACCGGGCCACCTGGATCACCGCCGGGAGCATGGCGGGAGGTTCGCACCCCATCGGCGCATCTGTCCAGATCATCCAGAACGGTGTCCGGATGCTGGACAACGTGACCGGGTGCCGGTCTCTCACCCACCCCCCCTTGAACAGGAGAACCTTTCGAACCTATGGTGTCCCTGTCGAAATAACTCCTGTCTAGGTGGGTCTCAGATGCAGAATCTTTCGCCAAGGCTGGCTGTGGCGGCCGACCTTCCCGCGTCGACGGCCGACGGCCATGCGGCCCACCCGGCCTGGCTGCGCCTCAAGGACGCCGTGGAGGCCCTGCGCCCGCTGCAGTCCAAGGACGGCTCGATCGACCTCGCCGCCGTCCAGCGGCACGCCGTCGATCCGCTGCTCGCGATCGTGCAGACCTCGATCGAGGAGCTGGCACCGCTCTTCCCGCACGACGCGGAGTACCTCACCGCCGTCGTCGCCGACCTCAGAAAATGGGCCGACACCGGCTACCGCGAGCCCGACTTCCTCGACTCGCTGCTGGCCTTCCAGCCCGCCGCGCAGCGCGAGGACGGCCTGGAGCACCTCGTGGTCTTCCCGATGTACACCCAGAACGGCAACCCGAACCGCAACCTCGAAGCCGTCCTCCTGAACGTCGTCTGGCCCGAGTGGCTGGCCGAGCTGGAGCGCACCCGCTTCGACAACCCGATGTTCGTGCCGATCACCTTCACCGACTTCACGGCCGGCTACGACACCAACTCCGCCGTGCTCTTCCCGGAGACCGTGGCCGTCCGCCAGGCGCCGGAGCGGTTCACCTGGGGCGGCATCTTCTGCGACCGCGAGGCGGCCCGCTTCCGCGCCGTCACCACCTCCGCCGTCGAGCTGCTCGGCCTGGAGATCCCCGCGGACGCCACCGAGCTGCTCGCCGACCAGGCCCGCGCCCAGCAGACCTTCGTCCTGTGGGACCTCGTGCACGACCGCACCCACAGCCACGGCGACCTGCCGTTCGACCCCTTCATGATCAAGCAGCGCAGCCCGTTCTGGATGTACGGGCTGGAGGAGCTCCGCTGCGACCTGACGGCCTTCAAGGAGGCCGTCCGCCTGGAGGCCGAGGGCTACGAGCAGGGCCGCGACGTCCAGTACGCGATCCTCTTCGACCGGATGTTCCGCTTCCCCGTCAGCGGCGACCGCGTCCGCAACTACGACGGCATGGGCGGCCAGCTGCTCTTCGCCTACCTGCACAAGCACGACGCGCTGCGCTGGCGCGACAACCGCCTCAGCATCGACTGGGAGCGCGTCGCCGACGTCACCAACGCCCTCTGCGGCGAGATCGAGACCCTGTACCGCGACGGGATCGACCGGCCCAAGACGGCCCACTGGATCGCCGCGTACCAGCTGGTCTCGCGCTACCTCACCCCGCACCCCGCCTCCACCTGGGCCAAGGGCACCGAGGCGCTCCCGCTCGACACCATCGACGGCAAGGCCCTCAACAAGGCCCTCTGCGACGCGGTGATGCCGGACGAGTTCCCGCTCAGCATGTTCTACGAGGCCCTGGCCAAGAAGCTCAGCGGCGTCATCGCCGCCACCACAGGCATCACCGGCAACGGCGCAAAGGGAGTCGCAGCATGAGCACCGCCACCAACAGCCCCCGTCTCGACGGCAAGGTCATCGCCGTCGCGGGGGCCAGCGGCCCCGCCGGCCAGGCCACCCTGCGCCGCCTCGCCGCCGACGGTGCCACCGTCATCGGCGCCGACATCGACCAGCAGCGGCTCGACGCCGCGCTGGCCGCCGTCCGCACCGCCGTACCGGGCGCGAAGGTCAGCGGCCAGGTCATCGACCTGCTCGACCCGCAGGAGGTCCACGACTGGGCCGACCACCTGGAGGCCGAGCACGGCCACGTCGACGGCCTGCTCCACCTGGTCGGCGGCTGGCGCGGCAGCAAGACCTTCTTCGAGAGCCGCCTCGACGACTGGGACTTCCTGCACGACACCGTCGTCCGGACGCTCCAGCACACCTCCCTGGCCTTCCAGCCCGCCCTGGTCCGCAGCCAGGCCGGCCGCTACGCCATGGTGTCCGCGGCCGCGGCCCACAAGCCGACCGCGGGCGGCGCCGCCTACGCCGCCGCCAAGGCCGCCACCGAGGCCTGGACGCTGGCGATGGCCGACTCCTTCGCCAAGGAGACCACCGAGGCCGACGGCACGCCGACCGCAGCGGCTGCCATCCTGGTGATCAAGGCCCTGGTCTCTCCGGAGATGCGCGCCGAGAAGCCGAACGCCAAGTTCGCCGGCTTCACCGACACCGCCGACCTCGCCGACACGCTCGCGGGCCTCTGGGACCGCCCGGCAGCAGAACTGAACGGACAGCAGTTGTGGCTGACAGCCCGATGACCGACATCTCCACGACCCCCGGCCCCAAGACGGACGCGACGCGGCGCCACGACCCCGCCGTCCGCGGCTTCGCGAGTGACAACTACGCGGGTGTGCACCCCGAGATCCTGGCGGCGATCGCCCTCGCCAACGGCGGCCACCAGGTCGCGTACGGCGAGGACGACTACACCGCGCACCTCCAGGACGTCTTCCGCCGGCACTTCGGCGACCGTGCCGAGGCGTACCCCGTCTTCAACGGCACCGGTGCCAACGTCGTCGCACTGCAGGCGCTGGTCCCGCGCTGGGGCGCGGTGGTCGCCGCCGCGACCGCCCACATCAACGTGGACGAGTGCGGTGCACCCGAGAAGATCGCCGGGCTCAAGCTCCTCACCGTCCCGACGCCGGACGGCAAGCTCACCCCCGAGCTGATCGACCAGCAGGCCTGGGGCTGGGGTGACGAGCACCGTGCCCAGCCGCTCGCCGTCTCGATCACCCAGAGCACCGAGCTCGGCACGCTGTACACCGCCGAGGAGATCAAGGCGATCTGCGAGCACGCCCACCAGCACGGCATGCTCGTCCACCTGGACGGCTCCCGGATCGCCAACGCCGCGGCCTCGCTCGGCCTGCCGCTGCGGGCGTTCACGACCGACGCCGGTGTGGACGTGCTGTCCTTCGGCGGCACGAAGAACGGCCTGCTGTTCGGCGAGGCCGTCGTCGTCCTGAACCCGGAGCGGGTCCGCAACCTCAAGTACCTGCGCAAGATGTCGATGCAGCTCGCCTCGAAGATGCGCTTCGTCTCCGTGCAGTTCGAGGCGCTCCTGTCCGGCGACCTCTGGCTCCGGAACGCCTCGCACTCGAACGCCATGGCCCAGCGCCTGGCCAAGGCGGTCGGCGACATCGAGGGCGTCACGATCGTCCGTCCGGTGCAGGCCAACGCGGTCTTCGCGATCCTCCCGCGCGAGGTGAGCGAGCGGCTGCAGAAGCATTACCGCTTCTACTTCTGGGACGAGCACACCGGTGAGGTGCGCTGGATGGCCTCCTACGACACCACCGAGGCCGACATCGACGCGTTCGCCGCCGCCATCGCGGAGGAGATGGGTCGTCTCTGACCCCTCCGGCCCGGTTCTCCGACCGGTTCTGCCAAGTTCGCCCCCGTCCGGACGTTCCGGGCGGGGGCGACTTGCCTCCGGTGGCAGCCCGGCGTAGTGTTCACTAGTCGCTCGGCAGGGAGCACCGGACACGCATCGGCGCGGACGGTCCCGGAGCGGCCAATCCTTCGGACCACCACTTCTCTTCTCGTCCCGCATGGGGCCTGATTTGCCGTGTGCGTTTATCGGATTGCGGCCGGATTCGCTTTGTGGAGCTGAGTTCGGCTAAAGTTTGGGACGTCGGAAAGCGCGGCGGGTGAACGAAACTCCGGGAAAACGGAGCGGAAAACATCTGCTAAGCTGGAAACACGAAAGAACGAAGCGCCCGGAGAGCCTGCGAGAGCGGCCCGAAGGAAGCGTCCGTTCCTTGAGAACTCAACAGCGTGCCAAAAGTCAACGCCAGATATGTTGACATCCCCGGCCTGGATCGTTTGATCCGGGTTGGAGATTCCTTTTGTAGTAAAAACACAGCGAGGACGCAGTGCACGGGGCCGCCCTATTCCGGTGGTTGTCGTGCTGCTCAACGCGGGTGTGACCGGATATCCGGTAGACATTCACGGAGAGTTTGATCCTGGCTCAGGACGAACGCTGGCGGCGTGCTTAACACATGCAAGTCGAACGATGAAGCCTTCGGGTGGAT
>NZ_BAAANT010000004.1:0-63457 GCF_039529945.1 Kitasatospora kazusensis
CCAACGCCTCGAAGAACCTCGCCTTCAAGCCCTCAAAATCCACGATCCCCGCAACTCCCTGAATCCAGGGTGTTGCGGGGATCGCTAGAACCTGCCCTCTGCGCGAGTGGGCCGTCCTCGCCGCACACGCGCTGCGGCTGCGCACCCGGCTCAGCTCGCGTGACCCCGCGGGCCGGGTCGTCTCCGGTGCCGCGCCGTTCCTGCTGGCCGGCGGGGCCGCGCTGAGCGTGGTCCAGTTGCTGACGAGCGCCCTGCTTCCCGGCCCCGCCACGGGCTCGGCGGTGGGCGCCGCGCAGACCGCTCCCTGGGTCCTCGCCCTGCTGTGCGTCACCCTCGGCCGCTGGGCTCCGGCCCGAGCCCTCGTCCTGGTGGGTCTCGTGGCCCGGACCGGCGTCGCCGTGGCGGCGCAGTTCCACCCGACTGCGGCGTTCACCCAGCACATGGACCTGCTCGGGCTCTGGGCCGTCCTGGGTGTGCTGGTGCTGGTCGCACCGCCCGACGCCGTCGACGTCTCGACGCGGGGCCGGTCCTGGGCGATGGCCTGCGCCCTCGCGATCGCGCTGCCGATGAGCGGCATCGCCGTCCTCTGGCTCGGCACCTGGCCCGCCGACTACGGCAACATCGTCTTCACGCCCTACCAGCAGGCCCTGCTCGACGCCTCCACCGCCTGGCCGGTCTTCGTGCTGAGCTTCGCCTTCCTCCAGCACCTCGGGCGTCCGGACACCGACGGCCTGCGGGCCGGCGGCATCGCGCTGGCCGTCCTGCCCTGGACGGTCATGGTCGCCCCGCCCCTCTACCGGAGCGCCCCGGCCGACGCCCACGACCTGCTCCGCAACGGCGGTGTCGTCCTTGCCTTCCTGGCCCTGGCCACCGCCGTCGGCGTCCTGCTCCGCAACAGCCGGCGCATCCGTCTCGCCGCACCGGCCGGGCCGGGAGCGTCCGGTCCGACGGCGTAACCCGGGGTGACGAGGTACTGCGAGCGGAACGACGTCAACCGCTGGGCCCAGGAGGCTTCCCGGGCCCAGCGGTTGACGTCTGCTCAGACCACGGCGGCTGCCGGCGGAGTGGTTACGCCGGGTCGCTGATGCTGTCCGCGCCGTTCTCCAGGTGGCCGGCCAGGCGGCGGAGGAAGCCGTCCGAGGTGTTCGCGGTGACCGTGAGGTCGTACCAGCCCTGCGCGGTCGCGAAGGCGGCGCTCACGTTGCCACCGGCCGGTACGGCGTACGTCCAGGGGCCGCCGGTACCGTACGCGCCGTCGGTGACGGTGACGGTGGCCGCCGCGCCGCCGCTGTTGGTGAAGGTCAGGTTCAGCCGGTTGCCGGCGGTGTCGTAGCTCGACGCCACCTCCAGCTGGGCCACGCCGCTGCCGCAGGAGACCGAGCGGTTGCCCTTGAAGCGGCGCTGGAAGCCGTTCGGGCCGTACAGCGAGAGGTCGTACGCGCCGGTGGGCGAACCGGCGGACCAGTAGTCGGAGACCTTCGCACCGGCGCCGACCGTGTAGATCCACGGGCCGTCGGTGCGGTAGGCGTTCGGGTAGACGTAGTAGACGACGCCCGCCGTACCGGTGTTGGTCATGTCGATCCAGAACTTGCCGCCCGAGCAGTCCGTCCGGCCGACGGCGTTCGGCTGCCAGGGCAGCGCCCTGGCCGGCCGGGTGCCGGCCTCCCGGGCGGGGAGGGACTGCACGGCCGGGACGGTCGGCGCGGGCAGCGTCGAGCACTCGGTGTCCGCCGAGCCGACGTACGCGCTGGTGTCCGGCAGCGCGGGGAAGGAGGTGTCCTGGGAGGCGAAGCCGAAGGCCGAGGTCAGGTCGCCGCTGACCGCCCGCCGCCAGGCGCTGATGTTGGGCTCGTGCACGCCGAACCGCTGCTCCAGGAAGCGGATCACCGAAGTGTGGTCGAACACCTGCGAGTTGACGTAGCCGCCACGGCTCCACGGCGAGACCACGATCAGCGGCACCCGGGGGCCCATCCCGATCGGCTGGCCCGCCGTGACCTCGCTGGTGGTGCTCACCGAGCTGATCCCCTGCGAGGAG
Source organism: Kitasatospora kazusensis (assembly GCF_039529945.1). Lineage (NCBI taxonomy): Bacteria > Bacillati > Actinomycetota > Actinomycetes > Kitasatosporales > Streptomycetaceae > Kitasatospora > Kitasatospora kazusensis. Next base: position 2,036 of record NZ_BAAANT010000004.1, read on the forward strand.
GAGGCCGGCGGGACGGGCGGCGGCACGTGGTCGAAGAAGCCGCCGTTCTCGTCGTAGTTGAGGATGAACGCGGTCTGCGACCAGGTCGCCTGATCGGCAGCCAGCACGCCGAGCAGCCGGGCCGTCAGATCCTCGCCGTACGCGGGCTTGTAGTTGGCGTGCTCGGAGAGGTTCGCCGGGGCGACGATCCAGGAGACCTGCGGCAGCGTGCCGTTCGCGATGTCGTCGCCGAAGGCCTGCACCAGGTCGGGGACGGTCGCCATGCCCTTGTCGTACAGCGCCGAACCGGGCTTCGCCTTCTTGAAGTTGGCGAACCAGGCCAGGGCGTTGTCGTCGAAGTTGTCGCTCTGCTGGTAGACCTTCCAGCTGATCCCGGCGGCTTCGAGGCGCTCCGCGTAGGTGGTCCAGCTGAAACCGGCGGCGGGCTCGGTGTTGTCGAGCGTCGCCGACTGGCCGACCGACAGGCCGTTCGAACCGGTGAACAGGTGCAGCCGGTTGGGGTTGGTCTGGGTCAGCGTCGAGCAGAAGTAGTGGTCGCAGATGGTGAAGTTGTCGGCCAGCGCGTAGTAGAACGGCAGGTCGGTACGGTTGAAGTAGCCCATCCCCAGGCCCGGGGTGCGGGCGGTGTTCCAGGAGTCGTACTTGCCCTTGTTGAAGATCCCGGTGTCCACTGGGTAGCTCATCGCGGGGGCGTTCGCGCAGATCGCGCTGGTCGTCGCGGTGTTCATCCGGAACGGCAGGATGTAGCCGTCGGAGTTCGAATACGGCTGGTAGAACACCGACTTGCCGCCGGGCAGCTTGATCGCGTTGCGGTCGCCGAAGCCCCGGACGCCGTTCATCGTGCCGTAGTAGTGGTCGAAGGCGCGGTTCTCCTGCATGAAGATCACCACGTGCTGGACGTCGTCGATCGTGCCGGAGACGGCGGGGGCGGCGAGCGCCTGCTGGAGCGACTGGGGCAGCGCGGCCATCGTGGCGCCCGCCCCGGCCGTGGCGGCCGCCATGCTGATGAACTTGCGTCGCGAAAGGGGTTCCACCTGAGCTCCTTGGGGACGACAGAGCAAGCCTCAGTTGTCTGTACAACCTGGCTCGACTTGGCTGGACAAGTCTCCCCAGCGAGCCCAGGCCGGACCACCCTCGCGCAGTGAACTGATCGGGTCGTGGCGGTAACGCGGACACAGCCCCCAGGAGCCGCCGCCGACCGTCGGCCGGTGCCGACCGGGCGGCTGCCGCCGGGTCAGATCCGGGCGTAGACCGCCGCCGCGTCGTCGTGCGCCTTGCCCCGGGGCCAGCGCACGCAGTGCGGGTCGGTCCGCTCCGCCGCCCGGACCTCGCCGATCAGGGTCACCGGTCCCGACTCGCCGAGCAGCCGCAGGGCGTCCGACCAGCTGCCCAGGCCGAAGCGCTCCGTCCAACGCGCCGCGCCGTCGGTCAGCGCCGCCACCGCGCGCAGGTCGTCGAGCCGGACGAATCCGGTCTCCGCGTGCGGCGCCGCCTTCGGGACGGCCGCCGCGATCCACGGGCCGTGCCCGGTGTTGCGGACGGCCCGGACCGCCAACACGTACCGCAGGTGCAGCGCGGCACGCTCCGCAGAACCGGGCACCGTCGCCCAGACCTGGCGACGCAGCTCGTCCCCGCCGGGGAAACGCTGGTTGTCACCGATCGGACGGACGGAGCCGTCCTTGAACTGGAGCACCAGCATCGAGTCGCCGAGCACCAGGTACTCCAGCGAGCCGCCGTGCAACCGGGCGGCGACCACCATCGCCGCCGGGGTGCCCGGGTGCGCCAGATCGCAGCGCCCACCGTGCAGCGCCGCCGTCTCGACGATCGCGTCACCCAGGCACTCGGCGATCGAACGGTCGGAACGGTCGGTCAGCCGGGCCAGCAGGTGCACGCCCAGCCTGCGTACGTACCAGGCGGTGCCGTGGCTGCACCCGGACTCCATCCCCTCCGGCGCACTCGACCCGTCGAGCAGCACCAACGCCTCCGGCGAGGCCGCCGCGAAGTCCTCACCCGTCCGGCCCGGATCCTGCGGCTCAGCCGCGAGCTGTACCTGCATCACGCCAGTGTGCGGGTGTTGCGCGGCCGCGCACAGCCTCCTGCAGGGATAACCGTGTGCACAGGGGCAACCAGAGCAGGGGCGCGGGGAACTGCGCGATCAACCGTGCACCACCGTCACTCCCGTTTCGCGCAGTTCCCCGCGCCCCTGGGGGTACCCAGTCCTGAACGGTGACCCCGCGCCCCTGGGGGGGTACCCCGTCCTGAACGGTGATCCCGCGGGGCCGGTCAACGTGCGCCGGGGGGTGGTGGACGTGGGAAGGTGTGTGTGGAGGCCACACGGCACCATTTCCCGCCCAGGAGGTCTGCATGAGCAGCGACGCAGTAGCACCCGACAGCCCCGAGAACGCCGAGGCTCAGGCGCCCGCCGCCGCCCAGGACGATGTCAAGGCCAAGTTCCTCGCCGCCCTGGAGCGCAAGCACGGGTCGAAGACGGACGGCTCCGGCGGCGCCAACGCGGACGGCTCGAAGATCCACGGCGCCCACGGCGCGGCCGCCGCGAAGCGCAACTTCCGCCGCAAGAGCGGTGGCTGATCCGGCCGGATCACCCGTTGCCGCAGCGCCGGGGGCCGGCCGCACCACAGGGTGTGGCCGGCCCCCGGCGTCGTACCCGGGCGGGGTTCAGGCGCCCGCCCGGGCCGCTCGGGCGTGGCGGATGGCCTCGCGGCGGGCCACGAAGGAGCTCGCCGAGCTGTCCAGCCGGGCGACGAAGACCGCGAGTTCCTCGCGGGCGGCCTCGCCCTCCGGGCCGAGGCCGCCGCGCTCGAAGACCCGGAGCTGCCGCAGGACGGGCTGCACCACGTCGTCGTGGTGCAGCCGCAGGTCGTAGATGCCGGCGATGGCGATCTGGGCCGACTTGCGCCCGAAGTCCTTGATCGTCGATCCGGGCATCTCGAACCCGGTCACCACGTCCGCGACCGCCCGCATGGTGCGGTCCGGGTCGATCTCGAACGCGGCGGCGACCAGGTTCCGGTAGAAGAGCATGTGCAGGTTCTCGTCGGCGGCGACCCGGGCGAGCAGCGCCTCGCAGATCGGGTCCTCACTGAAGTGGCCGGTGTTGCGGTGCGAGATCCGGGTGGCCAGCTCCTGGAAGGCCGCGTACGCGATGGCGTGCAGCGCGCTGAAGCCGTCCGGGCGGTCGTAGCCGAGTGACATGTGGTCCATCCGGACCCGCTCCAGGGCGCGCGGGTCGACCGCGCGGGTGGCGAGCAGGTAGTCGCGGATCGCGGTGCCGTGCCGGGCCTCCTCCGCCGTCCAGCGGTTCACCCAGCTGCCCCAGGCGCCGTCCTTGCCGAACTGGGCGATGGCGAAGTGGTAGCCGGGGAGGTTGTCCTCGGTGAGCAGGTTGACCACCAGTGAGGTCCGGGCGATCTCGGGCAGCTTGGCCTCCTCCGGCCGCCAGGGCTCGCCGCCCAGCAGGCCCTCGAAGTTCCGGCCGTCGCTCCACGGCACGTACTCGTGCGGGAACCACTCCTTGGCCACCGCCAGGTGCCGGTCGAGGTTCTCCGCCACCACCGGCTGCAACTCGTGGAGCAGTGCGGTCTCCGCGTGCTCGGCAGCCGCTTCGGTAAGCATGGTCATCGGGGTTCTCTCTCTCCGAGGATCTGCGGGGACGCCCCCGGGTACTGCACGGCGGGCGGCTTGCCCCCGGTGAAGGGCGGGCGGCCAGCCACTACGCGCCGATCGCGTGCAGCCCGCCGTCGACGTGGACGATCTCGCCGGTGGTCTTCGGGAACCAGTCGGAGAGCAGGCCGAGCACGCCGCGCGCGGTGGGCTCCGGGTCGGACGGGTCCCAGCCGATCGGGGCGCGGGCGTCCCAGAGTTCCTCGAAGCCGGAGTAGCCGGGGATCGAGCGGGCGGCCATCGTCTTGACCGGGCCGGCCGCGACCAGGTTGCAGCGGATGCCCTCGCCGCCCAGGTCGCGGGCCAGGTAGCGCGAGGTCGCCTCCAGGGCGGCCTTGGCGACGCCCATCCAGTCGTAGTTGGGCCAGGCGTAGTTCGCGTCGAAGGTCAGCCCGACGATCGAGCCGCCGTCGCCGAGCAGCGGCCGGGCGGCCATGGCCAGCGCCTTCAGCGAGAAGGCGGACACCTGGACAGCGGTGGCCACGTCCGGCCAGTCGGTCGCCAGGAAGTTGCCGCCGAGTGCGGCCGGCGGCGCGTACGCGATCGAGTGCACCACCCCGTCCAGGCCGCCCACGTGCGCGCGGACCCGCTCGGCCAGCGAGTCCAGCTGCGCCTGGTCGGTGACGTCGAGCTCGACCACCGGGGCCGGCTTCGGCAGCCGGGCGGCCACCCGCTCGACCAGGCTGAGCCGTCCGAAGCCGGTCAGCACCACCTCGGCGCCCTGTTCCTGGGCCAGCCGGGCGACCTTGAAGGCGATCGAGGACTCGGTGATCACCCCGGTCACCAGGACGCGCTTGCCCGCCAGTAGTCCGCTCATTGCCCGTTGCTCCCATGGTCTGTTTCGGCCGCCAGGAAGGCGGCCAGCCGGCGGACGCCCTCGGCGATCCGGTCGTGCGTGAGGTAACTGCAGGAGAGCCGGAGCTGGTGTGTGCCGCCGCCGGCCAGGTAGAAGTCGCCCATCGGTGTCCACAGCACCTCGAAGGACCGGGCGGAGCGCTCCAGCGCCGCCTGGTCGGCCACCACCGGGACGGTGACCACGACGAAGAAGCCGCCGGCCGGCCGGTTCCAGCTCACCCCGTGCTCGGCGTGCCGCTCGGGCGGGAAGTGCCGGGCCAGCTCGGCGAGGAGGGTCCGCAGACTCGTCCGGTAGAACTCGACGGCCTGGGCGTTGCCGCTGCGCAGGCTGAAGTCCTGCTCGACCAGCAGCCCGCCGATCACGGCCTGGCTGAGCGAGGAGGTGTTCACCGTGGTCATGCTCTTGATCTTCGACAGCTGCTCCGCCAGCAGGCCGCGCCGCCCGTCCGGGCCGGCCACCTCCTGGTCCGCGACCAGGTAGCCGAGCCGGGCGCCGGGGAAGGCGGTCTTGGCGAACGAGCCGAGGTAGACCACCCGGCGCTCACGGTCCAGCGACTTGAGGGTGGGCAGCGGCGAACCCTCCCGGACGAAGAAGCCGTACGGGTTGTCCTCCAGCAGCAGCAGGTCCTCCTCCCGCGCCAGCGCGAGCAGCCGGTGCCGCGTCTCGGTGGGGACGGTGCCGCCGGAGGGGTTCGCGAAGTCCGGCACCAGGTAGAGGGCACGCGGGCGCTTGCCCTCGGCCCGGACCCGGCGGGCCACCTCGCGGACGGCCTCGGCGCTCACCCCGTCGGCCTCCTCCGGGACGGGCGCGATCTCGATGTCCAGCAGCCGGGCGGCACCGGTGATCCCGACGTACGCCGGGGAGCTGACCAGCAGCACGTCGTCCGGCCCGGCGAACAGTGCCCGCAGCGTCAGGAGCATCGCCTCCTGGCAGCCGACGGTCACCACCACCGACTCGGGCGGCACGCTGATGCCCTCGTCGTTCAGCAGGGTGCGGGCGATCAGCTCGTGGATCTGGCCGTTGGTGCGCCCGTACTGGAACAGCCTGGTGCGGATCTCGTCGCGGCTGTGCCCGAGTTCGCCGAGGTACTTGAGGTAGCTGTCCAGGTAGCCCTGGATCTGCTCGACCTCGAAGAAGCCCTCGTACGGGCGGCCCGGGGCGAAGGAGATCGCCTCGGGGTAGCGGGTGGTGACCTCGTTGAGGAAGTTCATCGCGTCGAGCACCGGATCCGAGAGCGAGGCGTGCAGCTCGCTCTGCCGGAGCAGTACGGGCGCGGGCGCTTCGGTCACGGGCACTGCGGTCACGGTCACGGTCGCGGCGGTCGCGGCCGGCGGCACGGGATCGGCCGGCGTCAGCGTACGGCGGAGGAAGCCGGCCGCCTGGTCGAGGGCCTGCTGCCCCGCGTCCAGCACGCCGGACATCGCGAAGAAGCCGTGGATCATGCCCGGGTAGCGGGTGAGCTCCACCGGGACCCCGGCCTCGCGCAGGCGCTCGGCGTACTGCTCGCCCTGGTCGCGCAGCGGGTCGTACTCGGCGGTGATCACCAGCGCCGGCGGCAGGCCGGTGAGGTCCTCGGCCAGCAGCGGGGAGGCCAGCGGGGACGCCCCGTCGGCCGGGTCGGCCAGGTAGTGGCCCCAGTACCAGTCCACCGAGCGGGAGTTGAAGAACAGCGGGTCGTCGTTCTCGGCCAGCGAGGCCGTCCGCGAGCCGTGGTCGGTGTTCGGGTAGACCAGCAGCTGGGCGGAGATCTCGGGCCCTGACCTGGCGAGTTGGCTCACCACGGCCGCCAGGTTGCCGCCCGCGCTGTCCCCGCCGACCGCGAGCCGGGACGGGTCGCCGCCGAAGCGGTGCGCCTGTTCGGCCGTCCAGCGCACGGCGGCGTGGCAGTCGTGCACGGCGGCCGGGAACTTGTGCTCGGGGGCCAGCCGGTAGCCGACCGACACGGTCAGGCAGCCGGTGCGGTTGGTCAGGCTGCGGCAGATCGCGTCCGAGGTGTCCAGACTGCCCAGCGTCCAGCCGCCGCCGAAGAAGTAGACCAGCACCGGGAACGGCCCGACGCCCTCGGGCCGGTAGATCCTGACCGGCAACGGGCCGTCCGGGCCCGGCAGTTCCAGTTCGTGCAGCTCGGCGACCGGATCGACGTCGCCGCCTGCGGCCTGGATCTGCGCCAGGTCGTCCCGGCGCGCCTCGGCGAGTTCCATCAGGTACAGCGGGCGGCTCTCACCGGCGGCCTTGGCGGCGCGCAGAGCCTGGACCTGCGGGTCGAGTGGCATCGAACTCTCCGTTGGAATGGTGGCCGTACGGTGGGTCAGACGGCTTACGGTCGGTCAGACGGCTTGCGGCAGAAGCGACTTGTCGGTGGAGGCCGACCGCAGCCGGTTCAGGATCGCCGTGCTCGCCTTGGTGTAGGCGCTGTCGTCGTCGTGCAGCAGCGAGGTGCCGTTCGCGCTGTCCAGCAGGGCGATCAGCTCGAAGGCCAGCACCGCACCGTCGGTCTCCGGCACGAGTTCGCCGACCGCCACCGCGCGTTCGATCATCTGCTCCACATGCGTGATCCACTCGCGCTGGGTGCCGGCGATCAGGTCACGGACCTTCCCCGACCGGGCGGAGAACTCGACCGCGGTCGCGAAGAAGAAGCACCCGCCGGGGAATGCCCGGCCCTTCGAGTACTGGAGCCAACTCTCGCACAGACTCCACAGCTTGACAACGCCGTCCGGAATTCTCCTATTGGGATTGAGAAGGTCTTCCAGATAGAACTTGATGGCCACCCGGACGGTCGCCAGCTGGAGCCCTTCCTTGGAGCCGAAAAGCGAGAACACTCCGCTCTTGCTGAGCCGCAGCTCGGTCGCCAGGCGACCCAGCGAGAGATTCTCCAGCCCTTCGATCGAGGCTATTTCCGCCGCCCGCTGCAGTACCATCCGCCGGGTCTGATTACCTCGTTCGACACGCCCGTCCACCGGTCCCCGCTCCCCCGAAACGGCTCGGACCCGACCATTGCCGGCGACACGCCCGATCGGTCCTTGACCCGCCGACTGCGGAGCCTCCATGATACTAAGTGAACGACCGTGCGGTCACAAGGCATGGGTTCGACAGCCCGAGGCCGGCCGTACTGGGGGGACAGGGACACGTGGGTTCACTGGACATCGCAGGGTTCGAGGCCGCGGCACGCGCCCGGCTGGCGGACGACGTATGGGGGTACATCCAAGGGGGCAGCGGCAGCGAGTCGGCCCTGCGGGCCAACCGGGAGGCGCTGGAGCGACTGCGGGTGCGGCCGAGGTTCCTGGTGGACGTGTCCGCCTGCGACCCGTCCACCAGCGTGCTCGGGCTGCCGCTCGCGACGCCACTGGGCATAGCGCCGATGGCCTACCACCGGCTGGCCCACCCGGAGGGGGAGGTGGCCACCGCCGAGGCGGCCGGCGCGTCGGGCACGCTGCTCACCGTCAGCATGTTCGCCAGCCGCACACTGGAGGACATCGCGGCGGCGGCCGCCGGCAGCCCGCTCTGGCTCCAGCTCTACTGGCTGCGCGAGCGCGCGGCCGTCGTCGAGCTGGCCGACCGGGCGGCCGCCGCGGGCTTCAGCGCCCTGGTGCTGACGGTGGACGCGCCCAAGGTGGCCCGGCGGCCGCGCGACTCGCGCAGCGGGTTCACCGTGCCGGAGGGGATCGGGGCGGTGAACCTGCCGAGCTCGCTGACGGCCTCCGCGCACCGGCACAGCGAGGGCGCGTCCTCGATCGAACGGCACTCCCGGGAGCAGTTCGACCCGGGCATCACCTGGGCGGACCTGGCCTGGCTGCGCGAGCGGACCAGCCTGCCGCTGCTGATCAAGGGCATCCTGACCGCCGAGGACGCCGAGCTGGCGGTGGCCCACGGCGCGTCCGGGGTGGTGGTCTCCAACCACGGCGGCCGGCAGCTGGACTGCGCGGTGGCGAGCGCCGACGCGCTGCCGGAGATCGTCGACGCCGTCGGGGGGCGGTGTCCGGTGGTGGTGGACGGGGGCATCCGGCACGGCTCGGACGTCCTCAAGGTGCTGGCGCTCGGGGCGGACCTCGCGCTGATCGGCCGGCCGGTCCTGTGGGGGCTGGCCCAGGGCGGCGCGGCCGGGGTCGCGGAGCTGCTGGAGCTGCTGCGGGCGGAGCTGACCGAGGCGATGGTGCTCTCGGGGTGCCCTCTGACATCCGACATCAACCGCTCGTTCATCACCGCCGGGTAGCGTCCAGATATATTCACAGCACCGCAACACATACCGGCGCGTAACATATTTCCCGGCATTGACTTGGGATAGTTATTTGTTAGGCTGCATGAGCACGGAGATTGCAGCCGGGCCTGCGGGGGCGGGTTCCAGATTCCCGGTATTTTCTCAGCATTCTGCCAGAATTATGTGCGCTATTCATCTGCGCCTTCTTCCGCACATTGTCACGGTGCGTTGTTGCCACGATATTGCTTTGGGGAGCATGTGGTGTCCTGGGTGGACGAATTACTGCTGGCCGGCGGTGGGGACGAGCCTTGCCTGACGCTGGACGAATCACTCGACCGGGCCGGCCTGCGTGAACTGGTCGGCAAACAGCAGGGAGAACTGGCGGCCGCCGGGGTCACCGGGGGGTCGACCGTCGCGCTGCGGCTGCCGCCCTCGCTGGCCGGCATCTCCGTGCTGCTGGCGACCTGGCGGCTCGGCGCCCAGGCGCTCCTGCTGGACGTGCGGCTGGCCCCGGCGGAGGTGGCCCGGGCGCTGGACCGGCTGGCGCCGCAGTTCCTGGTGGAGGCGCTCGAACCGGTCCACGGCAGCCTCAAGGGCTTCCACCGGGTCACCCCGGTGGTCACCGCCCGCCAGGGGCGGCCGGCGGTCTCCGACCACGTGCTGCTGCAACTCAGTTCGGGCTCGACCGGGCCCTCGAAGGTGATCGGGCGGACCGCCCGGAGCCTGGCCGAGGAGATCGAGCGCTACACCCTGATCCCGGGTCTGCCCGGACCGGGCGAGCGGGTGGTGGTGCTCGCCTCCACCGTCCACGTGCTCGGCCTGGTCGGCGGGGTGCTGCACAGCCTGCACCGGCACGCCGAGATCGTCATCCCGGCCCGGACCACCGTCGACGGCATCCTGACCGCGATCGCGGCGGACCCCCGGCCCACCACCGTGATCGGCGCGCCCGTCCAGGCGCAGATCCTGGCGAGCGTCCGGCAACCGCCCGCGCTCCCGCACTTCCGGGGCATGATCACCGGCGGCGACGCGGTACCCGACCAGCTCTGGACGGACTTCACCACCGCCTACCCGGCCACCCTGGGCACCATGTACGGGATGACCGAGACCGGCGTCATCGCCACCGACATCCTCGGCGCGCACCGGCCGCACCTGGCCCCCGCACCGGGCCTCGGCGTGCGGATCCAGGACGGCCAGATCCTGGTCGCCACCGACGAGTCGCCGTACGTGGGCCTGACCGATCCGGCCCGCTGGGCCGACGGCCTGCTGCGCACCAAGGACGCCGGAGAGCTCGATCCCGGCTCCGGACTGCTCACCGTGCAGGGCCGGCTGGACTCCCAGGTCTCCGTCGGCGGGTTGAAGGTGGACCTGCTGGAGGTCGAGCGCACGATCGCCGGGCTGCCCGGCGTCCAGGACGCCGTGGTGGTCTTCGACGAGGTCATCAAGGCCTACCTGGTGCTCGACGGCCCGGACGCGGCCGCCGGACTCGACGCCGCCCTCGCGGACGCCCTGGCGCCGTACAAGCGGCCCCGGCTGCTGCGGCCCCTGACCGCACTGCCCCGCACCGCCACCGGCAAGCCGGTGCGCGACCCCCGCGCGCTGCACTCGGCAGCCGCCGCCGGCCACTGAGCCGCGACACAGACCACCACCACCGACCGTCCGGAGAGATCCTCCGGCGGCCCACGACTGCCCGGGAGAGCCCCGGACGGCCCACAGAAGAACGGAAAAGCCATGTTTGACGACGTCTACAAGTTCCTCACCGGAGTGCTGGCGGACATGAACTACGACATCAGCGAGGTCACCCCGCAGACCGACCTCGGCCCGGAGGGCCTCGACCTGGAGTCGCTCGCCATCGCCGAGATCTCGATCCAGATCGAGGACAGCTACAGCATCAAGTTCGAGGAGGACGAGGCCGAGCAGCTCGCCCTGATGACGCTCGGCGGGCTGGTCGAGGAGATCGTCAAGCGCGCGGCGGCTGTGGCGAAGTGACCACCACCGCAGCTTTCGACCGGCAGGCCGTGGTGGAGCTGCTCGCGGCCTACCACGGCCGGCCGGCGGCGGACCAGCCCGAGGAGATCGACTCGATCGAGCTGGCCTGGCTGATCCACCAGGTCGAGCAGACGCACCAGGTGGAGCTGGACCTCGACGACGACCAGCTGACCCGGATGTCCGGGGTGGCGGGCGCCGTCGAGGTGCTGGCCGAGATCCTCGCGGCGGCGCCGGCCACCGACGGGCCGCGCGATGGCTGAGCCGACCGCCCGGCCGGTGCTGGTCACCGGCATGGACGTGGTCACCGGCTCCGGCCGCGGGACCACGGCGCTCGCCGAGGCGGTGTTCACCGGGACGGCCGCGTTCGTCCCGGTGGACCGCTTCGACACCGGCGCCCGGCGGGCCAAGCTCGGCGCCCAACTCGCCGACGTTTCCGATCTGTTGACCGAACTCACCGGCGTGGTGGACGGCGCCTGCACGGCCGCCGGCCTGACCGCCGCGGACCGCGCGGCCACCCCGCTGCTGTTCGCGGGCAGTTCGGACCGGGCCGCGGCCCGGCCGGACGGCCGGGACCGGGCGGAGCTGGCGGCGGGTGCGATCGGCGCCCGGCTGGCCGCCGCGACCGGGCTGCGGCAGGCGCTGCGCTCGTACACCACCGCCTGTGTCGCGGCGAGCACCGCCGCGGCGGACGCGGCGGCGATGATCGCCGCGGGCCGGGCCGACCGGGTCGTGGTCGCGGCGGGCTACCTGCTGGAGGCCGACCGGTTCGCGCTCTTCGACAGCGCCCGGGCACTCGCCTCGGACGGCCGGATGCGGCCGTTCGGCGCGGGCCGCAAGGGCATGCTGCTCGGCGACGCGGTGGCCGCCGTGGTGCTGGAGAGCGAGGCGTCCGCCGCCGGGCGCTCCGCCGTGCCGCTGGCCCGGCTGACCGGCTGGGGCCGCGCGGGCGACGCGCACCACGTCAGCCAGCCGCACCCGCAGGGCACCGGCCTCGCCAGGGCCATCGGCCTCGCGCTGCGGCGGGCGGGCCTGGCGCCGGGCGAGGTGGACTACGTCAACGCGCACGGCACCGGCACTCCGGCCAGCGACCTGGCGGAGAGCGCCGCGCTGCACCGGGCGCTCGGCCCGGACGCGGCCCGGGTGCCGCTCAGTTCGTCCAAGTCGGTGCACGGGCACACCCTGGAGGCCGCCGGCCTGGTCGAACTCGCGGTCAGCGTCCTGACGTTGACCGAAGGACGGCTGCCGGTCAACGCCGGCCGGCCGGAGCCCGACCCGGCCTGCCCGGTGGCCCTGGTCACCGAACCGCGCACGGCGGCCACCCGGCACGTACTGAGCCTCAACTCGGCCTTCGGCGGCGCGAACACGGCCCTGCTGGTGAGCGCATGAAGACCGTGAACAGCAAGCTGCGGACCTTGAGCAGTGCGCAGTGGACGGCCGGGAGCACCCCGCCCGCGCCCGTCCCCGGATTCATCATCTCGTCGTTCAGCGCCCTGGCGGCCGATGTCGCCGACCGCTGCCTCGCCGAGCGCTACGGCACCGCGCCCGCCCCGGCGGAGCGCGGCGAACGCACCGCGGTCCTGCTGGTCAGCCCCGGCGGCGACCGGGGGACGGCCCAGGCGGTGGCCGAACTGGTCGACAACGGCGGGCGGTTGTCGCCGCTGCTGTTCTTCCAGTCGGTGCCCAACTCGATCGCCGGCCGGATCACCGCGCACTGGGGCCTGACCGGGCCGGTGGTCTGCACCAGCCCGGCCGGCGACCCGTTCGAGGACGCCGCCGAACTCGCCGAGCTGCTGGTGGCGGACGGCGACGCGGACGAGGTGCTGGTCCTGGTGGTCGAACAGACCCCGGCCGGCGAGTCCGAGCGGGCCACCGCCGTACTGCTCGGGGCCGTCTGACGGTCCGGCCGCCACCGCGGACCGCCGGACGCCCCCTGGGCCCACCGACCCACGACCTGGAGAGAGAAAGCCGATGACTGGACCATGGAACCGCGCCCGGCTGGCCGCGGATCCCGACCTCGGCACGGGCAACGTGCTCACCTCGCTGCTCAGCCGCGGCAAGGGCCTGGACGACCCCACCCTGACCTTCGACACCGAGGTGGACGGCCACCCCGCCTGGCAGCCGCTGACCCTGCGCGAGCTCGGTGAGCGGGTCGCCGCCCGGGCCGCCGCACTGCACGGGCTGGGCATCCGCCCCCGCGACCCGGTCGCGGTCTACGTCTCGACCGCCGCCGACCAGGTGCTGAGCTTCCTCGCGCTGGCCCGGATCGGCGCCATCCCGGCCCTGGTCAACGGGAACATGGCCGCCGAGACCGCCGCCCGCTACGTCGAGGTCCGGTTCGGCGCGGTGCCGGTGCTGGCCGACGAGCCGCACCGCCTGGCACTGCTGGCCAACGGGGTGGACCCGGCGCAGCTGCACGAGGTCTCGGTGCTCGGCGCGGGCGATCCGCAGGACGCCCCCCCGGTCTTCCGGCACCACGCCGAGGACCCGGCGGTGATCACCCACTCCTCCGGCACCACCGGGCTGGCGAAGGCCGTCACGCACTCGCACCGCAGCCTGTTCGCCTCGGTCAAGCACCGGCTCTCGCTGCCCAAGCCGCAGGGCATGAACCGCATCCTCAGTGCGTTGCCGACCGCCCACGCGGCGACGGTGATCGCGGTCAACCTGGCGCTGGCCACCCACATCGAGCTGGCGCTGGTCTCCGTCCCGGACGGCGGGACGGTCCTCGACACCATCGAGCAGTGGCAGCCCGAGAGCGTGCTCGGCTTCGCCGCCGTCTGGTCCGAGCTGGCCGGCCACGATCTGACGAAGCGTCAGCTCTCCTCGGTCCGCGCCTGGTGGAACACCGGCGACTGCGCCCACGAGGCGCACGTCCGCCGCCTGGTCGCGGTCGGCAGCCGGGACGCCATCGAGCAGGGCAAGGTGGTCCGCAAGGCCGGCTCGATCTTCCTGGACGGCCTCGGCTCGACCGAGATGGGCCACTCCCAGTTCTTCATCACCCACACCGTCGACAGCGACCGCTACGGCCGCTGCATCGGCCGCCCGCACACCTTCTCCGACGTCGCGGTGCTGGACGAGAACGCCGAGCCGCTGCCGGTCGGCGAGGTGGGCCAGCTGGGCATCAACGCGCCCACCCTGTCCCTGGGTTACTGGAACGACTCGACCACCACCTACCGCACCCGGCGCGGCGGCTACTTCCTCACCGGCGACCTGGTCTACCGGGACGAGGCGGGCTACTTCTACCACCTGGACCGGATGGTGGACTCCGTCCCGCTCGGCGACGGCAAGTGGCTCTACACCGCCGCCAGCGAGGAGCGGATCCTCGCGGACTGCCCGCAGGTGCTGGAGTGCACCGTGGTGGCCGCCACCGAGGACGGGCGGGCCAGCAGCACCGTCCTGCTGGTGCTCACCCAGGACGCCGACCGGGACGCCGACCACCGCACGCCGGTGCTCGCCGCGCTGGCCCCCGAGGTGGCCGCCACCGTCCGGGACGTGCTGGTGATCGACCCGGCGGTGCTCCCGCTCGGGCCGACCGGGAAGGTCCGCAAGGTGGCCCTGCGCGAGATGTACCTGAAGGGCGAGCTGTTCACCGCGGTGGGTGCCGCATGAGCGCCGCCGAGCAGTGCGTGGTGACGGGCATCGGCATGTTCTCCCCGGTGGGCCGGGGTGCCGAGGAGGTCTTCGAGGCGCTCTGCGCCGGCAAGTCCGGCATCCGGGCGATCCCGGCCGGCCACGACCTGGGCGACAGCCTGGCGTTCGCGGGCCTGGCGCCGGAGATCGCGGCGGCCGAGGTGCTGCCGCCCAGCGAGGGCCGCCTGGTCGACCGGTACGTGCTGATGGCGATGGCCGCCGCCGACGACGCGCTGGCCGACGCCGGTCTGGAGGTCGGCCGCGACGTGGCCCCGGAGCGGGTCGCCGTGGTGGTCAGCAGCGGCGCGGGCGGGCTCACCACGTACGAGAGCCAGAGCCTGGCCCGGGTCAGCCGGGGCCGCACGGCCGTCAGCCCGTACATGCTGCCCGGGATGCTGCCCAACATGGCGGCGGCCCGGATCGCCATCAAGCACGGGATCCGGGGCTACAGTTCGTCGATCGCGACGGCCTGCACGGCGGGCGCGCACGCGGTGGCGGAGGCGTACCGGCTGATCCGCGAGGACGAGGCCGACGTGGTCGTCTGCGGCGGCGCCGAGTCGCCGCTGAACGCGACCAGCGCGCTGGCCTTCGGGCACGCCCGGGCACTGGCGCAGGGCTGGGCCGACCCGGAGCAGGCCAGCCGGCCGTTCGACCGGCGGCGCAACGGCTTCGTACTGGCCGAGGGCAGCGGCGTGCTGGTGATCGAGCGGGCCGCGCACGCCGAGGCCCGCCGGGCGGTCGGGTACGCCGACCTGACCGGCTGGGGCGCCACCACCGACGCCTTCAAGCCGACCACGCCCCGCCCGGACGGCTCGGGCGCGGCGGGCGCGATGCAGAAGGCCGTCGCCCGGGCGGGGATCGCCCTCTCGGACGTCGGCTACGTCAACGCGCACGGCACCAGCACCAAGATCGGCGACACCGCCGAGGCCCGGGCGATCCGGGCGGTCTTCGGCTCGCACGCCCCGGCGGTCAGCTCCACCAAGGGCCTCACCGGGCACCTGCTGGGCGGCACCGGCGCGATCGAGGCGGGCATCGCGGCGATCGCGCTGGCCAAGGGCCTGCTGCCGCCGACCGCCAACCTGGACGAGGTCGACCCGGAGTGCGAGCTCGACCACGTGACCGGCGGCCCCCGGGCCGTCCGTCCGACGGCCGTGGTGTCCAACTCCTTCGCCTTCGGCGGGCACAACGTCAGCCTGGTGTTCGGCCCGCCGAGCACCAGCCGGAGGCGGTACAGCGAGCATGGCTGAGACCAGGGTCCACGACCGGACGGCGGCCGGGCCCAGGGCCGACGACGTCTTCCAGTTCTGGTGGCTGCACGACGCGCGCTGGTACCAGGGCGTCCTCAAGCGGTTCGGCCAGGACGCGGCCAACGAGATCAACGCGGAGGCGGTGAAGTTCGTCGCCCGCCGGGTGGCCGCCTGGCACGTCCGGTCGAACCCGGTGACCCGGGACGGGCTCACCCCCGACGAGCTGGCCGGCCATGTGGCCGCCGCACTGCGGCTGATGGGCACCGGGACGATGTCCGAGGTGACCCAGCAGGTCCTCGACGAGGACAGCTTCGAGACCGTGGTGAGCAAGAGCTTCGCGCTGCGGATGCTGCGCGCCGCCGGGACGCTGGACGGCTACGACTGCCCCTGCCTGGAGTTGCGGGCGGGCTGGTTCGAGGGGCTGCGGGTCGACGTCGAGGACAGCTGCGTGGAGTGCCAGCGCACCGGCGGCGAGGTCTGCCGGTTCCGCGCGGAGCTCCGCCGCGCGCCCGAATCACTGTGACAGCACAACAGTTATGACCGCTACGACGATAGGTGGCTCAGTGGAGATCCATGGTGTCGATCACGTCGAGTTCTATGTCGGGGACGCCCAGCAGGCGGCGTTCTACCTCTGCACGGCCTTCGGCTTCCGGGTCTGCGGGCAGGGCGGCCCGGAGACCGGCCTGACCGGGCAGCGCACGCTGCTGCTGCGGCAGGGCGGGGTGCAGATCCTGCTCACCACCGGTCTGGACGCGCAGCACCCGGCGGCCGAGTACGTCAGCCGGCACGGCGACGGCGTCGGGGTGATCGCGATGGGCGTCGACGACGCCGAGATCGCCTTCAAGACCCTGACCGGCCGCGGCGCCGAGGCCGTCCAGCTGCCGCAGGTGCACCGGCGCGGCGACGCCTCGGTGGTCACGGCGGCCGTCGGCGGCTTCGGCGACGTCGTCCACCGGCTGGTCGAACGGCACGACGCGGACGAGGAGTTCCTGCCCGGCCTGATCGATCTGATCGCGCCGGACATCGAGGAGGGCGAGCAGCTCTTCTCGGCCGTCGACCACGCCGCGGTGCTCGTCCCGGCCGGCCAGCTCGGCCCGACCGCCGAGTACTACCGCGAGGTCTTCGGCTTCGAGCAGATCTTCGAGGAGTTCATCGAGGTCGGCGCGCAGGCGATGGACTCCAAGGTGGTGCAGAGCCCGTCCGGCCAGGTCACCTTCACCCTGATCGAGCCGGTGACCAACCGGAAGGCGGGCCAGATCGACGGCTTCCTGCACCGCCACAGCGGCGCCGGGGTGCAGCACCTGGCGCTGCTCACCGACGACATCGTCTCCGCGGTGCGGACGCTGGAGACCCGCGGGGTCCGCTTCCTGACCACGCCGGACAGCTACTACGACGACCTGGAGAGCCGGCTCGGCAGCCCCGACCTGCTCGTCCAGGACCTGCGCGAGACCAACGTGCTGGTGGACCGCGACCACTGGGGCCAGGTCTTCCAGATCTTCACCCAGTCCATGCACGTCCGCAACACCTACTTCTTCGAGGTCATCGACCGGCACGGTGCCCGCACCTTCGGCAGCGGCAACGTCAAGGCGCTGTACGAGGCGGTCGGCCGCGAGAAGGCCGACGTCTGAAGTCCTGTTCCACGGAAGGAGACACGCATGTCCACCACCTTCACCCTCACCGAGGAAGAGCTCGACCTGCTCCCCTCGGACGACGACGTGTTCCAGTACCAGCAGCACGGCTGGTTCCTCAGCAAGAAGCTGCTGAGCGACGAGGAGACCGCGCTGCTGGAGTCCGCCAGCGAGGACTTCTACGCCGGCCGGCTGGACCGCCCGCTGCCGGCCCGCCCGCCGAAGCTCGCCTACTGGCAGCCGTCGGCCGGCTCGGTGCAGCGGCACAACGACTACATCCACTACGAGGACGACCGGATCGGCGCGATCCTGCGCAAGCCGCTGCTCGGCGCGGTCGCCGCGCGGCTCGCCGGGACGGCCGAGATCCGGATCTTCCAGTCCACGCTGATCCTCAAGCCGCCGGCGCCGGAGGAGGCCAGCAACATCGTGCCCTGGCACTTCGACCGGCACTACTGGGCCACCTCCACCTCCGAGCGGATGCTCACCGCGTTCATCCCCTTCCACGACTGCACCGAGGAACTGGGGACGATCACCATGGTGGACGGCAGCCACCTGTGGAAGGAGGTCGCGACCAACGACCAGACCTCCCTGCACTTCGCCGAGCGCGACAACAGCGAGCTCGACCAGATGCTGGACGAGAACGCCGCGTTCAACAACGCGGAGGTGACCAAGATCCCGGTGGTGATCCCGCGCGGGCACGTCAACTTCCACCACTGCCTGACCTACCACGGCAGCGGCGCCAACGTCGGCGACCGCCCGCGCCGGGCGATCTCGCTGCACCTCCAGGACGGCGAGAACCGCTACCGCGACTTCCGCCGCTCCGACGGCAGGCAGGTCGCGTACAACCACGACGTGCTGGTCCGGCGCACCCCGGCGGGCACGCCCGACTACGCCGACCCGGACTACTGCCCGACCATCTGGCGCTCCGCCGAGTCCTGAGTCACCGCCCGGTCCTGAGTCACCGCCCGCCGCCTGCCGCCCGCAGCCGGCCGCGAACAGCGAAGGGAAGCACAGCGTGTCCGAGCTGCCCGAACCCACGGGGGAGCACCCCCGCTCCCCACTGCGCTCGGTGGCGGTGGTCGGCACCGGCCTCATCGGCACCTCGGTGGCGCTGGCACTGACCGCCCAGGGCGTGACCACCTACCTGCTGGACCAGGACCCGGCCGTCGCGCGGACGGCCGAGGCGCTGGGGGCCGGCATCGCCGGCAGACCCGACCGGCCGGTGGACCTCGCGGTGCTCGCGGTACCGCCGTCCCGGATCGTCGAGGCGCTGGCCCAGCAGCAGGCGGCCGGTCTCGCCCACTCCTTCACCGACGTGGCCAGCGTCAAACTGCCGCCGCAGCGCGCGGCGGTGGCGGCCGGCTGCGACCTCGGCCGGTACGTCGGGGGCCACCCGATGGCCGGCCGGGAGCGTTCGGGGCCGCTGGCGGCCACCGCCGACCTGTTCCACGGCCGGACCTGGGTGCTGACGCCGTCCGTCCGGACCGGCCCCCGGACGCTGCACCTGGCGACCGAGCTGATCCGGCTCTGCGGCGCCGAACTGGTCACCATGTCGGCGGACCTGCACGACCGCACCGTCGCACTGACCTCGCACACCCCGCACGTGCTGGCCAGCCTGATGGCGGGCCGGCTGACCAGGCCGGAGGCCGGCCAGCTGCGGCTCTCCGGCCAGGGGCTGCGGGACGTCACCCGGGTCGCGCTCGGCGATCCGCAGCTCTGGACGGACATCCTGCGCTCGAACGCCGGCGCGGTGGCGTCCGAACTCCGCGAGGTGGCCGACGACCTCGCGGTCGCGGTGGCCGCACTGGAGTGGCTCGACGACCCCGATCCGGCCCAGCAGCGGCGCGGGGCGGCCGAGTTGCACACCATCCTGGCCAGCGGGGTGGCCGGGCGCAGCCGCCTCCCGGAGCTGGCGGGGGCGGCGGCCTCCGGCGGTCAGCCGCCACCGTCCGCACCGTTCCGGCCGGCCAGGGGCCCGGCCCGCGCCCGGCCGTAGCGACTGCGGGTGGGTCCTAGGCGAGGCGCTGTTCGGAGGAGGCCGCCAGGAAGCCGATCGCGTTGTCGATCACGGTCTGCTCCGCGAGGATCTTGCGGTGGCCGAGCTTGCGGGTGGTGACCAGTTCGGCCTGGTCGCCGTAGGCGGCCTTGAGCTTGCGGGCCTGGTCGACGCCGACCACGGTGTCGTCCTCGTCGTGGATCAGCAGGATCGGGACGGCGATCTGCTCGGTGTGCTGCTTGGCGTCGAAGAGGGTCCAGATGTCCTCGGTGCCGGGGAACAGCTCCTCCTCGATCCGGCGCCGCAGGTCCCGGCGCAGCCGGGAGTTGAGGTTCAGCTGGTTGCAGAACTCGTCCAGCAGGAACTGGAAGTCGCTGACCCCGGAGACCGCGACCAGCCGCTCGGCCTTGATCCCGCTGCGCAGGGCCAGGAAGGCGCAGGTCACGCCGAAGGAGTGCGCCACCACCGAGTGGAAGGGGCCGTAGCGGTCCTGGAGCTGCCCGATGACCTCGCGGTACTCCAGGATCGTGACGGCGTGGCCGCCCGAGTCGCCGTGGCCGGGCGCGTCGAAGCTGACCGGGCTGAGTCCGAGCGCCTGCAGGCGGTCGACGAAGCCCGCGTAGCGGGACGCCCGGGACTGCCAGCCGTGCACCAGCAGCACCGGCCGCTTGCCGTTGCCCCAGCGGTACGCGACCACCTTCTTGCCGTTCACCGTGAGCTCCTCGGTCACCGCGCGCCGGTGGACCTCGCGCTCGACCTCGCGGACCTTGCCGCGCTGCAGCGGGTTGCAGAAGAGGTAGAACGACGCCTTGCCCGCGAGCCGGGCCGACACCAGCGAGCCGGCGTTCAGGGTGGCACTGGTCAGTGCAACGGCCACATCCACGGTCTCTCCTTAGAAGCACGATCGTTCGGCTTTATTTCTAAGCCGATCCTGACACGCCCAGAGCCATTCAGCCATACCTGAGACGGAACTACGACATCGAATCATCCCCGCGTCGCCCTTAAATAAGAGCGAACGGTCGTGCTAACGTTTCACGGGTGACGGAGACCTCAGCAGCCGTGAAGCCGTTCCACAGCACCGCCCGGGTCCACTTCGACGAGCTCGATCCGATGGGCATCCTGCACAACGCCCGCTACCAGATCCACGTCGAACGGGCCCTCTCCGTCTTCTTCGAGAGCGCGTTCTTCGGGAGCGCCTTCCACGAAAGCACGGCGGCCGACCCCTCGGCGGTGCTCGGGGGCGACCCCGACAAGTTCCACGCGGTCCGCCGCTTCGAGATCGACTTCGCCCAGCCGTTCCGGGGCGAGGGCCGGCTGCGGACCGAGCTCTGGCTGGAACACCTCGGCCGCACCAGCACCCGGCACGGCTTCGCCTGCCTGGGACCGGACGGCGAACTGCACGCCACCGGCGCACGGACGGTCGTCAAGGTCGACCCGGGGAACTTCCGGCCGACGGCCTGGAGCGCCGCCTGGCGCGAGGCCCACCTGACCGGGCTGCGGCTGGAACGGTCGCTGTCCCAGCCCCCGCTCTAGCCCCCGGTACGGCCCAGCCGTACCCACCACCGCCGCACGTCGGCCAGGAAGGCCCAGGAGAGGCAATGCCGGGTAGCAGGCAAGAAATCTGCATCGTCGGAGCAGGCCCACGGGGGCTCGCGGTGCTGGAGCGGATCTGCAGCAACGCCGGTGCCGGACTCGGCACCGGGCCGGGCGGGGACGCCGGGGACGCCCCGTACCGGTCGCTGACGGTCCACCTGGTGGACCCGGCGGAGCCCGGCGGCGCGGTCTGGCGACCCGACCAGTCCACCGACCTGCTGATGAACACCGTCGCCTCGCAGGTGACCATCTTCACCGACGCCAGCGTCACCTGCGAAGGTCCCGTGGTCCCCGGACCCAGCCTGTACGAGTGGGCCAAGACCTCCGTCCTGGCGGACCCGTTCGACGACTACCCGCGCTGGGCGAAGACCGAGGCGGAGCTGCTCTCGGCGGAGTCGTACCCCACCCGGGCGTTCTACGGGCACTACCTGGGCTGGGTGTTCCAACGGCTGATCCGCACCGCCCCGGACCACCTCGACATCACCCACCACCGGACCACGGCGGTCGCACTGACCGACGAGGTGGACGGCACCCAGCGCGTCGTGCTGGCCGACGGCGGCGTCCTCGACGGGCTGACGGCGGTGGTGCTCACCCAGGGGCACCTGCCGATGCCGCTCGGCCGGGCCGAACTCGCCCTGCGCGACCACGCGGTGACCCACGGGCTGCACTACTACCCGCCGGCCAACCCGGCCGAGGTGGACCTCTCCGGCATCCGGCCGGGGCAGCGGGTCGGGCTGCGCGGTCTGGGCCTCAACTTCTTCGACTACATGGGCCTGCTGACCACCAGCCGGGGCGGCGCGTTCGAACGCTCGCGCGGCCGGCTGGTCTACCGGCCGTCCGGCGCGGAGCCCGTGATGTACGCGGGTTCGCGGCGCGGGGTGCCGTTCCACGCCCGGGGCGACAACCAGAAGGGCGTGAGCGGGCGGCACACCCCGCTGTTCCTCACCGAAGAGGTGATCGGGAGCCTGCTCGACCGCGGCCGGCGCGACGGCGGGCTGGAGTTCCGCCGGGACCTGTGGCCGTTGATCGACCTGGAGGTGCGCGCGGTCTACTACCGCACGCTGGTCACCTCGCGCTCCGGCCAGGCCGCCGGGCAGGCCTTCCTGCGGGAGTTCGTCCCCCTGGCCGGCGAGGAACCGGCCGTCGAGCGGCTGCTGACCCGGCACGGGATCACCCGGGAGCAGCGCTGGGACTGGGCGCTCATCGAACGCCCTTGGGGCGACCTGAAGTTCACCAGACTGGCGGAGTTCCGCAGCTGGCTGCTCGGCCACCTGCACCAGGACATCCGGGAGGCCGCCCGGGGCAACGAACTGGGCCCGCTGAAGTCGGCCCTCGACGCCCTGCGCGACCTGCGCAACGAACTGCGCCTGCTGGTCGACCACAGCGGGCTCACCGGCAGCTCCTACCGGGACGAACTCCAGGGCTGGTACACCCCGTTGAACGGGTTCCTGTCGATCGGCCCGCCACGCAGCCGGATCGAGGAGCTGACCGCGCTGATCGAGGCGGGCGTCCTGCACCCGACCGGGCCCGGCCTCACCGTCGGCCCCGCGCCGGACGGCAGCGGGTTCCTGCTCTCCTCGACCCTGGTGCCGCGCACCGAGGTGCTGGTCGACGCGCTGATCGAGGCCCGGCTGCCCGAGGTGGACATCCGGCGCAGCACCGACCCGCTGATCGGCCAGCTGCGCCGGACCGGCCAGTGCAGTGCGTACCTGATACCGGGCCCGCCCGGTGCGGACTACCAGACCGGCGGGCTGGCGGTCACCCGTTCGCCCTACCGGCTGATCGACGCCGAGGGCCGGCCGCACCCGCGGAGGTTCGCCTTCGGCGTCCCGACCGAGGCGGTGCACTGGGTCACCGCCGCCGGGGTCCGGCCCGGCGTGAACTCCGTCATCCTGGCGGACGCCGACGCCGTGGCGCAGGCCGTACTGACCGCCTGCGCAGCCGAGTTGGTCGGCGCCGACCCGGCGGGCGTGGCATGACGCCCACCGGCGCCGACTCCGGTCTGCTCGCACCCGTCTGGGCCGGGACCCCGGTGCAGACGGCGACCGCCGACGAGGCCTGGCTGCAGGCCATGCTCGACACCGAGGTCGCGCTCGTCCGGGCCCAGGCCCGGCTCGGCGTGGTGCCCGCCGCCGCCGTCGCGCCGATCGCGGCGGCGGCCCGGGCCGACCGGCTCGACCTGGCCGGCCTGGCCCGGCGCTCCCGGGAGGCCGCCAACCCGGTGGTCGCCTTCGTCCAGGACTTCACCGCCCTGGTCGCCGCCGCCGACCCCGAGGCCGCCCGGTACGTGCACTACGGCTCGACCAGCCAGGACATCCTGGACTCCGCCGCGATGCTGGTCGCCCGGCGCGCCCTCGCGCTGACCGCCGCCGACCTGGAGCGCACCGCCGACGCGCTCGCCCGGCTGGCCGAGACGCACCGCGCCACCCCGATGGCGGGCCGCACCCTCGCCCAGCACGCCGTGCCCGTCACCTTCGGGCTGCGCGCGGCCGGCTGGCTGGAGCTGGTGCTGACCGCACTGACCCGGATACGGGAACTGGCCGACCGGCTGCCGGCCGAACTCGGGGGCGCGGCAGGCACCCTGGCCGGGTACCACGAGTACGCCCGGGCGGCCGGGGCGGGCTCGGGCCTGGACCTGCTCGCCCCGTTCGCCGAGGAGCTCGGGCTCGCCGAACCGGTGCTGCCCTGGCACGTCATCCGGGTGCCGATCGCCGATCTCGGCGCCGCACTCGCGGTGGTCACCGGAGCGCTCGGCAAGATCGCCGCCGACGTCCAGCTGCTCTCCCG
Organism: Kitasatospora kazusensis; assembly: GCF_039529945.1. NCBI lineage: Bacteria > Bacillati > Actinomycetota > Actinomycetes > Kitasatosporales > Streptomycetaceae > Kitasatospora > Kitasatospora kazusensis. The sequence goes on from NZ_BAAANT010000004.1 coordinate 25,629, forward strand.
CACCGAGATCGCCGAGGCCGCCGAACCGGCCGCCGACGGACGGGGCGCCTCGTCCGCGATGCCGCAGAAACGCAACCCGGTGCTCAGCACGCTGATCCTCAGCGCCGCCCGGCAGGTCCCGGCCTACGCCCTGATACTGAACCAGAGCATGCTGGCCGAGGAGGAACGTCCGGGCGGCGCCTGGCACGCCGAATGGCAGCCCCTGCGGGAGTGCCTGCGGCTGGCGGGCGGCGCGGCACACACCGCCGCCGAGCTGCTCGAAGGGCTGGAGGTGGACGCCGGGCGGATGCGGGCCAACCTCGGGCTGACCGGCGGAGCCGTGGTCGCGGAGCGGGTCGCCGCCGTACTGGGCGAGGCACTCGGCCGCCCGGAGGCCAAGCGGCTGCTGACAGCCGCCACCGCGGAGGCTGCGGCGAAGGGACGGCCGCTGGGGGACGTACTCGGCGAGCTGCTGCCCGACCTGCGGCTCCCTGCGGGGCTGACGCTGGACCAACTACTGGACCCGGTCGGGTATCTCGGCGAATCGGAGGCGCTGGTGGGGCGGGCGCTGATGCGGTACCGCGGGCTGCGGGAGCTCCGGGGGGCGCGGGAGCGCGGGGGCGCGGGGCGGTAGCCGTGAGCGTTTGTGGGGTGGTGCCGGGTGGGGTCTGGGGGTTGGTGCGGCGGGGGTTTCTTCCGGTTTCGCGCAGTTCCCCGCGCCCCTGAAGTCGCGCCCCTGAACGGGTGGGGCTCAGGGGCTGGGGAGGAGGGTGGGGTCGGTGGCCACGGTGCGGAGGCGGTGGAGGATGGCGCGGGAGGCACGGCGGTAGGGGGCGACCGGCTCGTCGTGCAGCAGGGAGCCCGCGTTGGCCGCCTCCATGAAGCTGATCAGCTCGAATGCGACCTGGGCGACATCGGTGTCGGAATTGATTTCCCCCACCGCACGGGCGATTTCCAGCATGCCCTCGACAGTCCGCTCCCAGGCCAGACTGGATTTGGCGAGCTCGTCGCGGATCCGTCCCGGTTGGGCGTCGAATTCGGAATTTGCGGCGAAGAAGAAACAACCGCCCGGGAATACCCTGGTCCGGGAGTATTCGAGCCAGCATTCGCAGAGCCGGTACACCCGTGCGATACCCGACGGCGTCTCCAGTGCGGGCTCGATGACCTTCTGGATATAGATCGCCTGGGCCGCCCGGACGGTGGCGAGCTGAAGCTCCTCCTTGGATCCGAAAAGCGCGAAGACCCCGCTCTTGCTGACCCCGAGATCCGTGGCGAGCCTGCCCAGCGACAGGCCGCTCAAACCCTCGATGGAAGCGATCTGGACCGTACGGGCGACAATCATGCGACGAGTTTCATTGCCCTTCTGCACGCGCCCGTCGGTGGCTGAATCGGTCACTGACAACCATCTTTTCTTGCGGGCGCGCGGCGGGCGCGACAGTACGGGAACAATACTCCACCGTATCCTAGCTCCGCATTGACAGTTCCTTCCAGCAGCATGCGTACGACACTCAGTGACTTCGGTGCGTGTTCTCGGGAGTCCACAGAGCGACCGGCGTGCCCATTACGTCGCTTTCGCCCCCCGGCAGCGCCAGCGCCAGCACGACGTTTTCGGGCTGCCAGGGGGAACTCGGCATCGCGAAGCAGTGCCGGTCCGCGCCGGGCTCGGGGAGCAGCCGCTCCTCGCCGGCCGTCCGCCAGACGGCGGGCAGCCCCACCGGCCGTTTGGTGCCGCCCTCGCGGAGGCCGATGCCGAGGGCCTTGCCGAGCGCCTCCTTCCTGGTCCAGAGCCAGAAGAAGGCCGCCGCCCGGCGCTCCAGCGGCTGGGCCTCGATCCATTCGCCCTCCGCGCCGGTGAACCACTTCCGGGCCAGCGGCAGGGTCGGCACCGCCCGCACCACCTCCAGGTCGAGTCCGACCGGCGCCAGCCGGGTCAGCGCCACCGCGGCCAGCCCGCGCCCGTGGGTGATGCTGACGTGCAGCCCCAGCCCCGCGCCGACCAGGTAGGGGCGGCCGCCCGGTTCGTGCTGGATCCCGACCTCCCGCTCGTCGGCGCCGAGCACCGCCGCCGCCGACCGCAGCGCGAGCCGACGGGCCTGGGCCCGCGCCTCGGCTCCGATCGCGTCGGTCTCCGAGACGAAGACCGCCACCCCGTCGAGTGCCTGACGTTCCATCAACCCCATCTGCGACCCACCCCCTGCACCATGCGCCCCGCCGGGCGCCTCACTCCGGTCCGCGCCAAAGTACGCCCTCGACCTTGCGCGCGACCTGAAGCAGCCGCTCGTCGCCGCCCTCCGGTCCGACGAGCTGCACCCCGACGGGCAGGCCGCCCAGCGTCCCGGCCGGTACGGCGACGGCCGGCAGCCCGGCGAAGCTCCACGGGAGCGACATCACCGCGTCTCCCGTGCTGTCCAGCCCGGCCGGTGCCGGGCCGGGGGCGGCGGGCGTGATCCAGAGGTCGAGGCCCGCGTCGCCCACGGCGGCCGCCAGCTCGGCCCGGAACCGCTCCCGGGCCTTCAGCGCCGCGCGGTAGTCGTCCGGGTCGACCTCGCGCCCCTGCCGGATCGCCGCCGCCGTCTCCGGGCGGTAGAGCCGGCCGAACCGGGCGAACCAGTCGGCGTGCACCTGGGCCAGTTCGTAGCGGATCACCGTCCACACCTGCCGTACGAGATCGTCGAACCCCGGCATCGCCGGCACCCGCCGGACGGTCAGCCCGCCGGACGCGAGCCGGGCCAACTGCCGTTCGAAGGCGGCCCGCGCGGCCGGCTCCACCCGGTCGAGGTACGGCCCGTCGGGCACCCCGAGCACCATCGGGCCGTCGGCGTCCGGCAGGCGCGCCCAGTCGTCGCAGACCACCGAGGCGGCCAGCTCGACGCCCGCCACCTCGGCGGTGTACAGCCCGACCGCGTCGAGGCTCGGCGCGTGCGGGATCACGCCGTCCAGCGGGATCCGCCCGTACGTCGGCCGGAAGCCCACCACCCCGCAGTACGCCGCCGGGCGGATCACCGACCCGACCGTCTGGGTGCCGAGGGCCAGCGGCACGAGCCCGGCGGCGACGGCCGCCGCCGAGCCGCTGCTCGAACCGCCCGGCGTGTGGGCCGGGTTGTGCGGGTTCCGGGTGGGGCCCGGTGCCACCACCGCGAACTCCGCGGTCACCGTCTTGCCCGCGACGAGCGCCCCCGCCGCCCGCAGCCGGCCGACGGCGGTGGCCTCCGGCCCGGCCAGCACGCCGGGCGGCAGTGCGGAGCCGCCGTGGGTCGGCAGACCGTCGACCTGGATCACGTCCTTGACCCCGACCGGGACGCCGTACAGCACCGGCCGGTCCGCCGGCGCGCCGGCGGCGAGCACCGCCGCCCGGACGGCGAGCCGCTCGTACCGGCCCGGCTCCGGGACGAAGGCGTGCAGGACTGGGTCGACCCGGTCGATCCGGGTGCACAGGCGCTCGACGTACTCGGAGAGCTCCGGACGGCCGGCGCGCAGCGCGGCGGCCTCGGGGAGCAGCGGGACCGATTGGATCAAGGGTTCCATGGGTCCACGCTACGGCCGCCGACCGCTCGCCGCCCCCGACTTGATCACAGACCAGCACCAGGGGCGGCGGGCCCGGCCGGTGCGGCGGGTCGGTGCGCCCGGTCGGCCTCGGAGCGACCGGCACCAGGGGGCGGCGGGCACGCCGACAGCCTCCGGTCCGGTGGGGTTCCACCGGACCGGAGGCTGTGAGCGGACGCCCGCCCGTGGTGGGCACCACTGCTCGTCGGCCCACCTGTGCCGGTCGCTCCGAGGCCGACCGGTCCTACTCCTGCTGTTCCTGGTAGCGGTGCTCGTCCGGGAGGTAGGGGGCCTCGCGCAGGAAGAGCGCCCCGCAGGTGTGGCAGGAGAGCTCGGGCTGCTCACCCCATCGGCCGGGTTCCCGGGTCTCGGCCCCGGGGTCCAGCTCCCGACCGCACATCGCCCGTCCGGTGTCACCGGACACGATGTGCCAGGTCTTCGCCCCGGCCTCAGGCCCGCCGGGGCCGTACTCGGCCCGCATCAGATGCTTCATGATCACAAGCGTGCCGGGGCCCCGCGGTCCGGGCGCGTTCTGCTACGCCTTCGGGGACCCGGCCGGCCGGGGATCACTGTCGGCCGGCCGTGGTCAGGTCAGCCGGCCGGGGATCAGGTCAGCCAGCCGGTGCTGGTGCCCAGGAGCTTGCCCTGTGCGTTGTAGACCTCGAACTTCTCGGCCTTGGTGTGCGGCTTCTGCGCCACCGCGATCCAGCGGACGGGCGAGTCGCCCACCGTGGTGAGGACCGGCTCCGAGGTGCTGCCGTCCTGCCAGGTCACCACGACCTTCGCCACGTCCGGTCCGGCCATCAGCATCGCCACCGGGACGGCCCCGAGCGCGGCGTCCTTGTTGCCGAGCAGGGCTCCGGCCGGCAGCCCGTCCGGACCGGTGGGGTCCACCGCCGGGCCGGAGGGCGTGGGGGGGGTCTCCACGAAGTCCCTGGCCAGCCGCTTGCCGTCGACGGTGAGGTAGAGGTCCACCACGTCCGAGTGCTCCTGCCAGTACTGCAGGACGAAGGCGTCGGTCGGCTCGGGCAGGTCGGAGCCGGCCGCGTGCTGCTCCTGCCAGACCATCCGGGCCTGCTTCACCGCCTGCGACTTCTGCGCGGCCGGCCAGAGCGCGGCCCAGGCCTTCCACTCCTTGCCCTCCGAGGTGCCCTGCGCCACCACGACCCGGACGGGCTCGAAGGCGTTCCGGGCGGCCGAGGAGGAGGCCACCGAGGACATCAGGGACGTCCCGCTGCCACCACCGGCGGCCGCGACCACGGCCGTCTGCGGGCCACTGCCCGGCAGGTGGCCCGCACCCGCCAGCGCCCCGCCGCCGAGCACCACGGCCGTCACCAGCGCCGCGGCGCCGGTCAGGGCCGTACGCCGACGGCGCAGCCGCCGCCCGCCCGCCACCACCCGCTCCATCGGCACGGGCACCAGGTCGACCCCGGCCGCCAGATCGGCCAGTATCCGCCCGGCCCGCACCTCCTCCGACCCGTCGCTACCCACGGTCCACTCGCTGTCGTCCCTGTTCATGCCCTGCCTCCGATACGTACCGTGTTGGTGAGTGAAGAGGCCGCCCGTAGTTTGGCGAGGCCCTTGGACGCCTGGCTCTTCACCGTCCCCACCGAGCACCCCATGGCGAGTGCGGCCTGGCTCTCGCTCAGGTCCTCCCAGTACCGCAGTACGACGGCCTGCCGCTGCCCCGAGGGGAGCGTGCCGAGCGCGGCCAGCAGCGCGCCGCGCTCGTCGGACTGCGCGAAGCTGTCCCGGCCCGCGTGGTCGGGGACGGCGGTGACCAACTGCTCGGGCAGCCGGCGGCGGAACCGCCGGGCGTGCTGGTTGAACAGGATCCGCCGCACGTAGGCGTACGGATCGTCGGCCCGCTTCACCTTCCCCCAGGCCACGTAGGCCCGTTCCAGCGTCGACTGCACCAGGTCCTCGGCCGTGTACTGGTCTCCGGCCAGCAGGAAGGCCGTTCGGAGCAGTCGCGGCCAGGCGGTGGCCGCGAAGGCCTGGAACTCGCCGTCCCGCTCGGTCTTGGGCTCTCTCATGAGCACCTCCTCACCCCCACAGAGCCCACCGGGGCACCGAACCGTTGCCGCGCCCGTCCGACGGAAAATCCCGCCCCCACCGACGAGGTCGTGGAAGCGGGACTCCGGGCCGGTGCGGCCGGGCGGGTGTCAGACCAGGACGCCGCCGCCGACCGGCACCCGCAGCCGGGGCGCCCGGGCGGGGGTGGCGGCCCGGGCGGGGGTGGCGGCGACCCGCCCGGTCACGGCCAGCACGCCGTCCCGGATCCGGGCGAGGTCGCCGGTGCGGAACCAGCCGTCCGGGGTGAAGGCCGCCCGGGTCAGCTCCGGGTCGCGGTGGTAGCCGGCGCTCACGGCGGGCCCGGACACCTGGAGCCGGCCGACCCGGCCGGGGGCGACCGGCCGGTCGTTCTCGTCGACGCACCGGAGCAGGGTACCCGGCTGCGGGCGGCCCACCGGGACGAAGCGGTGCTCGCCGGGGCCCAGGTCGGTGAACCGGCCGCCGGCCACCACGGCCGAGGTCTCCGGCCTGCCCCAGCCGACCTGCACGGCGTCCGCCGCGAGGCCGAACGGCGCGAGCACGTCCAGGAACCGTCGCAGCACCGAACTGCGCACCGCCGTACCGGCGTTCATGACGTTCCGCAGGCTGCTGAGATCCCAGCTCCGGCCACCGGGCCGCTCGGCCAGGGCGTTGACGAAGTGGAAGGCGCAGTCGGGGGCCCAGGTGGTGTCGGCGCGGTACCGGTCGACCGCGTCGAGCCAGCGCAGCGGGTCCGCCCGGACCCACTCGGGGGAGGCGTGCACCTGGTGGCAGCCGAGGAAGACGTCCCGGGTGTGGCACATCAGCAGGCCGCCGGGCTCGTCCAGCGGCAGCCAGTTGAGCGTCCGGCTCGCCCGGCCCAGGCCGTCGGCGGCCGCGCCGGCGGCGCTGCGGCTGAGCACGTTCCGGTGGCTGAGCCGCACGCAGCCGGGCGCCCCCGGGTGGCCCGGCGGGACGGGCAGCAGCACCGCCAGGTCGTCCGGGGCGGCCTGGTGCCAGTCGTGGTCCGCCGGGTTGGCGAGCAGCTCCCGGGTGTCGCCCACCCGGGCGGCCGGCCAGCGCGGATCGCCGACGAGCCCCGGCGCGAGCGGCTGTCCGGGCCCGGTGACCACCCGGGGCGCGTCGTACCGGAGCCAGAGCCGGTACAGCAGCTGCGGCGCCGCCTGCCGCTCGGCGGCCGTACCGCCGGCGGCGACCGGCAGGGCGACGAAGCCGCCCAGCTGGCAGGCCCAGTACGCGGCCAGCTGGTCGGGCGGGTACGCGGCCTGGAGGACGACCGGCTCACCGGGACGCAGTCCGGCCGCGCGCAGGCCGGTGAGCATCCGGGAGGCCTGCATCAGCAGGTGCAGATAGGTCTGCCGCAGCTCACTGCCGTCCGGCAGCACGAAGCAGAGCCCCTCCGGGCTCCCCAGCCCGGCCGCCCGGAGCAGGGCGTCCCCCAGCGTGGCGATCCGCGAGGGCGGGACGGGTCCGCCGTCGAGCAGGGAGATCTCCGGGTCGGTCATGGGAACACTCGCCTCCGGTCTGTTCTGGATGGATGCCCGCTGCGGGCGGTACGGCTGTCGGGCCGGTGGGACTGTCGGGCCGGTACGGCTTGTCAGGCCGGTACCGCGACGGGGATCCGGACGGCCGGCGGGCCGGCGGGGACGGCCATGGTCTTGCGGTAGTCGCGCGGGGTGGTGCCGTAGCGGTCCCGGAAGAGCCGGCTGAAGTGCGAGGCGCCGTACAGCCCGGAGCGCTCGCCGATGACGGCGACCGGCAGGTGGTCCAGGCCCGGGTCGCCGAGTTCGGCCCGGCAGCGGGCCAGCCGTTCGTCCCTGATCCAGCGGGCGGGGCTGGTGCCGTGCTCGGCGAAGATCTTCTGGAGGTAGCGCAGCGAGACGTTGTAGCGCTGGGCGACGGCGGCCGGGCAGAGCTCGGGGTCGGCCAGCCGCTCCCGGATGTACGCCTGGACGTGCAGCATCAGGGCCTGCCGGGCCACCTCGGAGTCGGCGGCCAGCCCGCGCATCCGCTCGGCGATGAGCGCGGCGGCCAGGCTGGCGACGCTGCCCCCGAGCAGGTCGATCGCGGTCTCCACCTCGCCGGCGTGCTGCTCCAGCCCGGCGAGCAGCTCGGACATCAGGGCGGCCAGCCCCAGCGCCCCGCACCAGGGGCGGGCGGTGAGCAGCTCGGCGTCCTTGGGGGTGATCCCCATCAGGCGGTGCGAGACGAGGACGTCGACCATCCGGAACCGCTCCGGCATGACGATCTTGTAGCTGCGGGTGCTGTCGAAGCAGATCAGCTGCGGCCCCCGGGCGACCCCGCAGCGGCCGTCCTGGAAGACCCTGAGCTGACCGGTCAGCAGCCGGCAGACCCGAAGGTAGCCCTCGGACTCCGGCCCGATCAGCCGCGCGGGCCGGATCAGCTCGAACGGGCCGCCCTCCACCAGCGAGACCCGCACATCCCCGAACTGACGCTGCACGGTGGTGCCCTGGAACTTCTCGTCGTGGCCCCGGACGATCTGCACTCTGCCATCGGCCGCCCGGGCCGGCTCCGCTCCGGGGAGCGGGGCCAGATGGACCCTCGGTGAATCGACGCGCAGCATCCTCGAAGCCCTCCCACGTCAGAAGCCTGCTCGGGTCTGGAATCCTGTACAGTAGATGAAAACATACGGACTGGACGGTATTCTATTCGGATCGAAAGCTTCGATGGCTCCAGGTCGGAGGGGCCCGCCGACGCCGTACCGACGGCGCGCGGGCGGCCGAGCACTGCCCAGGACACGCCGAAGCACCCCGAAGGCCGGGTGCCTTCGGGGTGCTTCGGGTTCGGGTCCGGGACCGGGACCGGGGTGCTCGGGCCCGGGACGGTACGGGTCAGGGGCGGGCTGCGGCGGCCTCCGGGCGGGCCTCGGCGGCGCTCTGGTCGAAGGAGCGGCCCTGGCCGTAGGGGTTGCCCACGCCGGGGATGCGCTGGACGGTCCAGCCGCGCTCCTGGAGCCACTGGACGGTGGGCACCGCCGCCGACGGCGCCACCATCAGCTCGACCAGTCCGCTGACGTTCCCGGGCGAGTGGTCGATGTTCATGTCCTCGACGTTGACGCCCAGTTCGGCCGCCCCCGCGAGCAGTCGGGCCAACTCGCCCGGCTGGTCGCCGATCAGCACCCGGACCGGGACGCAGACCGGCTTGGCGGCGCCGTGCTTGCCCGGGATGCGGTCCCGGCCCTTGAGGCCCCGGTCGAGCAGGTCGGCGACCAGCACCATGCCCTGGGCGCGCTCGTCCGCGTTGTCCGTGGCCAGGCCGCGCAGCGCCGCCACCATCACCGTCAGGTCCTCGGACAGCTCGCCCAGGACGTCGGCGACCGCATCGGCGTTCGCCTCCAGGATGTCGCCCCACAGGCGCGGGTCGCCGCCGGCGATCCGGGTCACGTCGCGCAGACCGGGACCGGCCAGCCGGGACGCCTCGTCGGGGGCGTGCTGGAGCCGGGCCGCCATCAGCGCGGAGACCACGTGCGGGGCGTGCGAGACCAGGGCCACCGCGCGGTCGTGCGCACGGCTCTCCATCAGCACCGGCACCGCGCCGCAGAGCGCGACCAGCTCCAGGGCCCGGTTGAGGGTCTCCCGCGAGGTGTCCGGGGACGGGGTCAGCACCCAGGAGCGGTCCTCGAACAGCGTCGCGCAGGCCGCCAGCGGGCCCGAGCGCTCCCGCCCGGCCATCGGGTGGCCGCCGATGTAGCTGGACGGGTCGACGGCCCGGTGCAGCACGTCCCACTCCGGCTCGGCCTTGACGCTGGCCACGTCGGTGTAGCTGCGGGCCAGCCCCTTGGCCTGCTCCGCCGCCAGCACCGCGCCGATCCGGGCCGGCGGCACGGCGAGGACCGCCATGTCGACCGGTTCCTTGCAGCGGCCGACCACACCCGCGCCCATCGCCGAGGCGGTCCGGACGGCCGACTCGTCGGTGTCCAGCAGGTGCACGACGATCCCGCGCCGGGCGAGCGCGAGCGCCACCGACGTGCCGATCAGGCCGGTACCCACCACGGCGGCGGTACGGATCACGGTGTGCCGCCGGAGACCGGGGCCAGGTCGGTGCGCAGGGCGGCGGCACCACCGTGGTAGACGTGCCGGATCTCGCACTTGGTCCGGGCGGACTCGGCGTGCACCAGGATCCGCACCACGCGCGGCAGCGAGCCGGCGATCTCCAGCTCCTGGGCACACATCAGCGGGACGTCGGAGAGGCCCAACTCCCTTGCCGCGACGGCCGGGAACTCGCAGCGCAGGTCGGTGGTGGCCGTGAAGAAGATGCTGATCAGATCCTCCTCGACGATCCCGTTGGCGTCGAGCATCTCCTTGAACAGCCGCTTGACGCTTTCCAGCATCGGCCCGCGTTCGTCGTGTTCCAGCTGGGTCGCGCCGCGGACGGCTCGCACTGTCATGTCTTTCCTCCGGAGAGCATCTGTTCAGGTGGGTACGACGGCCGCGCGGCCGGAGCTGCTCAGGCAACCCCCGCGGCTCGGGCAGCCCGGCGGCTCACGCGGCTCAGGCAGCTCAGGCAGCCCGGGCGGCTCAGGCCGCGACCGGCTGGCGGGCGAAGCCGCCCACCAACGGGCGGTCGCGGACCAGCTCGGCGACCTGGAAGGCCAGGTCGAGCGACTGGAACCGGTTCAACCGGGGGTCGCAGGCCGTCTCGTAGCGCCGGTGCAGGTCGTCCACCAGCACCTCGTCACCACCGCCGACGCACTCGGTGACGTTGTCGCCGGTCAGCTCGATGTGGATGCCGCCCGGGTGCGTCCCGAGGGCGTGGTGCACGTCGAAGAAGCCCCGGACCTCGGCCAGCACGTCGTCGAAGTGCCGGGTCTTGTGGCCGCTGGGCGCGGTGAAGGTGTTGCCGTGCATCGGGTCGCTGATCCAGGCCACCTGCGCGCCCGAGGCGGTGACCTTCTCCACCAGGTCCGGCAGCACGTCGAGGATCCGGTCCTTGCCCATCCGGGCGATGAAGGAGAGCCGGCCAGGCTCGCGGTCCGGGTCCAGCCGGTCGATCAGGGCCAGCGCGTCGTCCGGCGTGGTGGTCGGGCCGAGCTTGACGGCGATCGGGTTGCGCACCTTCGAGGCGTACTCGACGTGGGCACCGTCCAGTTGGCGGGTCCGCTCGCCGATCCAGAGCAGGTGGCCGGAGACCGCGTACGCGCTGCCGGTACGCAGGTCCGTCCGGGTCAGCGCGGCCTCGTAGTCGAGCAGCAGCGCCTCGTGACTGGCGTAGATCCCGGCGGAGTGGAACTGGCTCGGGTCCGCGCCGCACGCCTCCAGGAAGGAGAGCGCGTCGTCGATGCCCCGGGCCAGCCGCTCGTACCGCTCGCCGATCGGCGAGCCGGCCACGAAGTCCCGGTTCCACTCGTGCACCTGGCGCAGGTCGGCGTAGCCGCCGGTGGCGAAGGCGCGGATCAGGTTCAACGTGGCGGAGGAGGAGTGGTACATCCGCTTGAGCCGCTCCGGGTCCGGTGTCCGGGCCTCCGCGGTGAAGGCCAGGCCGTTGACCGAGTCCCCCCGGTAGGTGGGGAGTTCGACGCCGCCCCGGGTCTCGGTCGGCTGCGAACGCGGCTTGGAGTACTGGCCGGCGATCCGGCCGATCTTCACCACCGGAACCGCGGTGGCGTAGGTCAGCACGGCCGACATCTGGAGCAGGGTCTTCAGCTTGTCCCGGACCTGGTCGGCCGAGACGCCGTCGAAGGTCTCGGCGCAGTCGCCGCCCTGGAGGACGAACGCCTCGCCTCGGGCCACCGCCGCGAGCTGGTCGCGGAGTTCGTCGCACTCGCCGGCGAACACCAGCGGCGGGTAGGTTTCGAGCTCGGCGGTCACGGCCCGGAGTGCGTCCGGGTCGGGCCAGGAGGGCTGCTGCGCGGCAGGCAGACGTCGCCAGGAGTCCGCCGCCGCAAGAGTGTGATCAACATTCATGATGGGCTGTGCCTCGATCCGTTCGGCTGTTGAAGCGCTCTGTGTACGACGGCGGGCTCGGTGGTGCGACGGGTTTCGCTGCCGTCGGCCCGACGGGTTCCGCCTCTGCGACGGCTTGCTCGTTGCCTGGTGCTGACTGCCTGCTGCTGACTGCGCGTTGCTCGTTGCCGGTTGCTCGTCGGCCCGGTCGGCCGGGTGCCCGGGTTACTCGTCCAGGAAGTCGGGCTGCTCGGCGACGATCTCGTCCCAGAGCAGCTGGAAGCTGAACCAGCCCAGCTGCTCGTCGCCGAATCCGGCGCCGGCCGCGACGGCCTGCTCGTGGGTGAAGGTCTTCGGGGTGCCCGCCGCGTACGCGAGCAACTGGACTTGGGCGCAGCTGTCGTAGGTGAAGAACCAGTGCACCGCCTCGTCCAGCGAGCCGCCGACGGTGATCAGGCCGTGGTGCTGGAGCAGGATCGCCCGGTTGTCGCCGAGCTTGCGGGCGATGTCCTTGCCCAGGTCCACCGACACCGAGGGGCCCTCGTACTCGCCGTAGAGCACCTGGCGCCCGTAGAACGCGGCGGACTCCTGGTCGATCGGCTCCAGCAGCCGGCCGAGGGAGCCGAGCGCCCGGGAGTGCGCGGTGTGGCCGTGGGCCGCCGCGGTGGCACCGGGGTTGAGGTCGTGGATCGCGGAGTGGATGACGAAGGCGCTGGGGTTGATCCGGTGCTTGCCCTCCACCACCCGGCCGGTGCCGTCCACGCAGATCAGGTCGGAGACCTTGACGTGCTTGAACGAGACCCCGAACGGGTTGACCCAGAAGCGGTCCGGGAACTCCGGGTCGCGCACCGAGATGTGGCCGGAGATGCCCTCCCCGAAGCCGTACTTGCCGAACAGCCGGAGCGCGGCGGCCAGACGCTGCTTGCGGTGCCGACGGGTCTCGGCCGCCGTGGCGAACACCGGCTCGCCCGGGATCGGCAGACCGGTGGCGGTGTCCGCCAGGAACGCGGCCTCGGCGGACTCGGCTTCGGCGGTGGTCATGTGGGTTCCCTCCCAGGACGTGTGACAGGTGACGGTTGGCGGGGGTGACGGGTGGCTGGTGACCGGCGCGGGTGCCCACGTGCGCCGGTCACGTACGCCGGTGGCTCGCACCGGCGGCCGAGACGCTGACGGCTCGGAGGCTGACCCAGCTCAGACGCTGACCGGCTCAGACGCTGACCGGCTCAGACGCTGACCGGTACGGCTTCGGCGCGGGCCGAGGTGACGGTCTCGGCGTGCTCCAGGATCGATCCGACGATGTCCATGCTGCGGTCGACCAGCGACGGCACCCCGAAGGTGAAGAAGAGCGACCCGGCCGCGATGTTGCCCAGCCCGTACAGGCGCGGGTCCGGTCGGCCGTTGACGGTCAGCCGGCTGGTCGCGCGGGCGAGGTGGAGACCGCCGTGCGGGTGCCGGCTGGCGGCGCCGCTGCGCATCAGCGTCGTCACCAGCGGCAGTGCGCTGGTGGGGATCTTCCCCTCCGAGGCGTTCACCGCGCTGATCACCTTGTCGGCGACGAAGGTCTCCCCCATCGCGGTGAGGACCTCGAAGCCGCCGTCCTCGCCGGCCGAGATGTCCTGGAGACCGGGGTGGATCGCCAGCTGGCTCTCCTCGACCAGCTCCAGCAGGACACCCGCGCTGCCCGGTGGCATCGGGCAGCAGAGGCTCATGATGGTCCGGTAGTGGGTCCGCAGGACCTGGACCTTCTCCTCCTCGCGGAGCACCGGCCAGACGTCCGGACCGGTCTCCGGGACGGCGCGCTGGAGGATGCGCAGACCCATGTGCGGCGAGTCGACCTCGTCGATCTGCCGGCGCAGCCGGTCCAGCGGGTCCTCCAGGTCGACCCGGATGATCTCCTCGACCACCCCGTCGAGGTCGGCGCCCGAGTCCCGGAACTCCGCCCGCAGCACCGCGCTGATGTCGTCGATGGTGAGCTCGCGGCGCTGCTCGGCGATCGACTTGATCCGCTCCGACGTGAAGTGGCGCAGCTCGAACGGCACCGGCTTCTGCCGGACCCCGGGCAGCACGCCGCGCCGCGAGAGCAGGCTGATCTTCCCCTGGTGCCCCTGCGCCGCCAGCGAGAGGATGATGTCGACGGCGGTCAGGCCGCTGCCGATGATGGCGACGTGGTCCCGGCTCTCGATCGTGCGGAGCTTGTCGGCGATCGGGTAGGGGTCGCCGACGAAGCCCGGCGCGCCGGTGAGCCCGTACACGTCCTTGGGGCTGTCACCGCCCACGCAGAGCACCACGTAGTCGAAGGCACGGGCCCGGCCGGCCCCCGTCCGCAGCACCACCCGGTCGGTCAGCCGGGTGGCGGAGGTGACCGCCTCGCCGACCAGGTGGACCTGCCAGCCCTGTCGGCGCAGGTCGCCGAGGGCCGCGTACGCGCTCTGCTCCAGGTACTCGCCGTACACCGTGCGCGGCGCGAACCTGGCGCCGGACCAGCGGTCGACCCCGTCCCGGACGCCGACGATACGGTCTCTGGTTTCGAGCCAGCGCTCGAAGTGGGCATGGTCGCCCGCGCGCACCGACATGTCGTCGGGCGTCGCGTTGACCTTCAGGGTTTCGGTGTCCGTCTGGTACGCACGGCCGCGCCAGAGATTGGCGGACGGCTCGAATACGGTGATGCTGCCGGGTTCGCCCTGCGCGCGGGCCAAGGCGTCGATCAGGCAGACTGCAGACGCACCGCCTCCGACGACTCCGATCGAGAATCCACGGGACATGAATCAGTCACCTGTCAATGTATGGAAGGCAGTGTGCGGAATACGGTGCCAGGAATGCCAGGAACATCCGGAACGGCGCCTCGACGGCTCGGTCCGGCATGTCACACCTGCGCGTCTTCGAATCGGTGGAATTCGCCCTGAAGGAAGATCAGTGGAGAACGTCCCTCGCGAACGCCGAGCCCGACGACCTCGCCGATGACCATGATGTGGTCGCCGGCCACCACGTAGTCGCGGAACCGGCACTCCATCCAGGAGGGGGCGTCGAGCAGCAGCACCCCGGTCTCCGCGCCCACCTCGACGGGCAGCTCGCGCAGCGCCGCCTCCCGGTCCTCACGGGGCCGGGCGAAGCTGTGGGCGACCTGCTCGGACTCCGAGTCCAGGATGGAGATGCCCCAGACCTCGGACTCCATCAGATCGGCCAGAAAACCCGAGTCGCTGCGCAGACTGATCGAGACGAGCGGCGGCTCCAGGGAGACCGACGTGAGCGAGTTGGCAGTGATGGCGTCGTGGCGGCGGAGAGTGCTCTGGTCCGAGTAGGTGCTGATGACACAGACACCGGTGGCGAAATTGCGCATGACATCACGCAGATCGTTCTTCATGCCCAGCCTCTCTGGCAAGCGGTCGGGTATTCGACAGTCGCTAGGGACGTCAGTTCGATACAAGTGAGGTTACGGACCGGTCCCTTCTGCGATTTGCGGGGCCGCGCACGGAGAATTGCCGATACACGACCCGGACCGCCGAGGGGGGACATGACAGCGGGATCCCGGCCTTATCATTCCTGACATTCTCGGAGCCGGTTCGACGAAATGCCCGGATACGGCCGACACGACCTGACGGAGAACGGATCGGCGGGAACGGAAACACGAGTGCGGGAAAGCGCACCGGCCGCCGGCGCACCTACGCGGGCGCGGGCGCACGAAGCACGAAGCACGAAGCACGAAGCCGCCGAGGGTGGGGCGCCCGATCCGGTCGATCGGGCGCCGCACCCTCGGCGGCGGGGCGGGGCGGGGCGGTCGTGGCGCGGTGGCCGGCCTCAGGCGGCGGTGCGCCGCACCGGCCGGTGGGGTGCCGTGGCCGCCACCTCGGCGTAGGCCGCATCCGCGACCCGGAGCATCTGCCGGGCGTACGGCAGCAGGGACAGTCCGGCCTTCGTGAGGACGATCTGGCGGCCGCCCCGGTCGAACAACGGCGCGCCCAGGTCGTCTTCCAGGCTCCTGATCTGGGCGGTGACACTGGACTGGGCGTAGTGCAGGTTCCGCGCGGCCCTGGTGAAGCTCATCTCCGCCACTACCTCGCAGAACGCACGCAGTTCTCGCAGCTGCACGGCATGGCTCCTTCCTTCGGCCGCAATGGCCGATCCCATCAAAAGTACCGCATGGTTGGTTTTTTCCATAGCCATATGACACCCACGGGGAGGAGCGCGCAGCGGAAACCGAAGGCGGCCTGCGGTCGCGCCCGGTGGGGCGAACGCGACCGCAGGCCAAGGGAGTTGCAACTTCGGGAGTGGGGGTTGGGTGGGGGTTTCCGGGACGGTTGGGGCAGCTGGTGCGGGGCGACGGCCGTTCGGCCGTCGACCGTAGGGGCGGTCGGCCGGACGAACGGTGGTCCGGACGAGCGCTCGGCCGGACCGGCGGGTCAACCGGCGGGTCAACCGGTCGGCCGGACCGGCAGGTCAGTCCGACATCTCCACCGGGGAGGTGAGGTCCCGGGCGATCTGCGGCAGCAGCCGGTCGACCAGGACCGAGGCGCGGACGGAGCCGTCGGCGGAGCGCGGGATGTCGCCGGTGGCGACGGCGTGCGCGAAGACGCCGGGCAGCCGGCGGGCACAGGCGGCGTTGGCGGCCCGTCGGCCGGACGCCTCCCGCTCCGGCGAGAGCGGCACGAACGCGACCAGCAGCGTCTCGCCGAGATCCGGCAGTTCGGTGTGGACGAGGGCCACCTCGCGGATGCAGGGCAGCTCCAGGAGCTCCAGCTCCAGCGCGAAGAACCCCTCGTCGAACGCGACGTCCGGGACGTCGAGGTCGCCGAACTCGGCGAACTGGACCGGCGAGTACTCGATCATGCGGACATCTCCTGTTGCATCGTGTGCTCCAGTTGAAGGTTCAGCTTGATGATGGGCAGGACGGAGTCGAGCAGCTCATCGGTGTTGATCGTGCCGGTCGGGCTGTACGGGATGTGGTCGACGGCGATCACGTGGGCCGGCAGCGAGGGGATCCGCCGGTTGCAGGCCGCCGTCAGCGTCTTGTAGCCCGTCAGCTCACGGCCCACCGCCACCGCGATGAACGGGACGACCAGCGAGTCGCCGAGCCCCGGAACGTCCACCCGCATCACTGCCGTGTCGCGCAGGCACGGCAGGTTCAGCAGATCGGCCTCCAGGCGGAAGATCTCGGTGTCCACCGCGCCGTTCCGCGAGACGGTCGGCACCTCGGTGCCCCGGCTGGTGACCACCAGCCGTCCCTGCTCGTCGAGTTGGCCACGCTCACCGGTGACGAAGAACCGCTGCGGCCCCTGGCCGAGGTCGAGCGTGGTGAACTCGGCCTCGCCCTCCAGGTAGCCGTCCATCACCTGGTAGCCGGAGATGGCGACCCGGCCGGTGGCGCCGGCCGGCAGCGGCGCGCCGTCCTGGTCGAGGATCGCGAGGCTGCTGCCGAGCATCATCCGGCCCGAGCGGATCGGCGCGACGTGCAGTTCGTCGGGGCCCATGATGGCGTTGAGGCCGGTCTCCGGCGTGGCGTACGCGAGGTGGAGCACCGGGCCGAGCTGCTCCCAGGCGGTGTTGACGACCCACCTGTTGAGGTGCCGCCCGAGCGCGATCACGCAGCGCAGCTGCGCGCTCCCGGCCAGCGCCTCGGAGCCGGGGTGGGAGAGCAGCCGGACGAGCGCCACCGGGTCGATTACCGCCGTGGTGACCCGCTCCTCGACGATCAGGGCGGCCAGCGCGGCGGGGTCGCGGTGCGGGCCCAGCACGAGGGTGCCGCCGAGGCTGAGGAAGGTGCGGGCCAGCCCCCGGGCGGTCGGCTGGGCGAGCGGGGCGGCCGTCAGGTGGACGTCCGACCCGTCGAAGCCGAACTCGTCCACCAGGTCGACCAGGTGGCGCCCCTCGACGGCGCTGCGGCGGACCGCGACGCGCGGGCTGCCGCCCTCGCCGGGGACGACCGTGAGGGATTCGTAGGGCAGCGGGATCGGCAGGTTCGGGAGCGGCTCGGTGGCCAGCAGCGCCCCGAACGAGACCGAGCGGGAGCCGACTCCGGCCGGGCGGGCGGTCGCCCCGGCCTCGGCGCCGTCGAGCAGCACGTGCAGCGCCTCCGGCCCGGTCGGCCAGACGCAGCCGTCGAGGACCTGGCGGTGCTCGGTGGAGACGAAGACCACCGTGGGCTGGATCCGGGCGAGCAGGCCGGTCAGTTCCTCGGCGCCGGCCTCGACGTCGAGTCCCGTGCAGGACACGCCGAGCGTGGCGCAGGCGGCCATCGCTACCGCAAGCTCCCACCGGTTGTCCGCGAGATGGACCGCGCGGGCCGGGCGGGTGGGCGGCAGCTGGGCCGAGAGCCCGGCGGCCATCCGGTCTACATGATCCGCGAACTGGCCCCAGGTCAACCGGGAGGCGCCGTCCACCACGGCGATCTGCTCCGGTCGGTTGGCCGCGTGGCGGCGGATGTCATCGAGCTTGATCATGTGGCTTCTCCGTGGTCCCCCAGGATGCGGAAGCTGCAGTGACCCCTCCTGGGAGGAGTCGGTACGATAAAAACATACCAACTAGACGGTATGCAATAGTCATCGGAAAGATCGATCGCATGTTCCCATGACCTCACCCTCCAGCTGCGGTTTTCTCAACTCGCTTACCTAGCAAGGCAGTTGGCATGTCATTGCCAGGCCCTGCGACCTGGCCGCGGCGCGGTGGGCCCGTGCGGGGAGCAGTTCCCCGCACGGGCCCACCGCCGGCCACGGTTACCATCCGGCCTCGCGCCACCGGCACCACCGGCCTCCCGGCGCGGGTGCCGCCCGGCCTCCCGGCGCGGGTGCTACCGGGCCGCCGCCGACTCGAAGCCCTGCCGCAGCTGCGCACGCCGGAGCTTGCCGATGCCGGTCTTCGGCACGTCCTCCTTGGCCAGCGTGACCACCTGGCCGATCTCCAGCCCGAACCGCGCCGAGACCAGCTCACGGATCTGCCGCTCGATCTCGGCCGGTGCGAGGTCGCCGCGCGGGTGGAAGAAGACCGCGAGCTCCTCGACGGGCTCCCCCGCGCCGTCCTGACGAACCGTCACCGGTGAGACCACCGTGTACGAGGGCTCGACGAAGCCGAGCTCCTCGACCAGGGCCTCGATCTCGTGGCCGTGGTACTCGGCACCGTTGATCACGATCAGGTCGTCCACCCGGCCGGTGACGGTCAACGCGCCGTCCTCGATCACCGCGAGGTCGCCCGAGCGGAACCAGCCGTCCGTGGTGAAGCACTCCGCGTTGACCTTGGCATTGGCGTAGTAGCCGGAGGTCACCGGAGCCCCGCCCACCTGGAGCCGGCCGACGGTGCCGACGGGCAGCAGCTGGTCGTGCTCGTCGACCACCCGGACGGCGACACCCGGGTGCGGGCGGCCGACCTGGACGAAGCGCTCGTCGCCGGTGGCGTCCGGGTCGAAGACCGAGTCCACCACTCCCGCCGAGGTCTCGGACATCCCCCAGCCGGGGTGCATGCAGTCGCGCGGCAGCCCGAACGGGGCCAGCAGCTCCAGGAACTGGCGGATCACCGAGGCCTTGACGGACTCGCCGCCGTTCATGATGTAGCGCAGCCGGCTGAGGTCCCAGTCGCGCCCCTCGATCTCCGCGGCCCGGTCGTTGACCAGCCGGAAGGCGAAGTTCGGCGCCCAGGTGGTGTCCGCGCGGTGCCGGGAGATCTGGTCGAACCACCGGGTCGGGTCGGCCAGGATCCACGGGAGGCGGGCGTGCACCTGGGTGCAGCCGAGCAGCACGTCCCGGGCGTGGAACATCACCAGTCCGCCGATGTGGTCCAGCGGCATCCAGTTGAAGGTACGGCTGTCGCGCCCCAGCCCGCGCACCGCGGCGGTGGCGGTGGACCGGGCGATGATGTTGCGGTGGGTCAGCGCCACGGCCTTGGGGACACCGGTGCTGCCGGAGGTCAGCAGCAGGACGGCGAGGTCCTCCGGCCGGGCCCGGTGCAGCTCCTCGGCGGGCGCGTTGTCCCGCAGCCCGCCGATCCGGCCCAGCCAGCGGCCGGAGGCGGCCAGCTGCTCGTGCGGCTCGGGGCCGTCGTCACCGACGAGCACCCACGGGTTGTCGTAGCCGCCCCAGACCCGCTCGATCAGATCGGCGGCGGCCGCCTGGTCGTCCGCCGGCCCGGGCGCCAGCGTGATCGGGATCAGCCCGCCCAGTACGGCGGCCCAGAAGGCCCCGAGCAGGTCGGGCTCCGAACGGATCTGCAGCATCAGCTTGTCGCCCGCCCGGGCGCCCCCGGCCCGCAGGCCGGTCAGGATGCGCAGGGCGTCCGCCAGCAGCTCCGGGTAGGAGGAGTCGACGGCACTGCCGTCCGCCTGGACGTAGTGGATCAGCCCGGCGTCCGGCAGCCCGGCCGCCCGGACCAGGGCCTCGCCCAGGGTGTCCACCGGCAGTGCGGGGAGCGGGCCGCCGTCGAGGAAGGAGAGCAGCGCGGTGTCGGCCGTGATGACGCTCATGCCGCCACCGCCTCGGTGCCGTTGCTGCCGTTGACGTTGGCGGCGGCGGCGTTCGCGGTGCCGGTGCCGCCGTCCGCGACGCGGGCGACGAACAGCAGCGGGCCGCGCCCGATCCGCGGGCCCGGCTCCTTGCGGAAGCCGCCGTACTCGGCGACCACCTCGAACCCGGCGGCCGCCAGCAGGTCGCGCACCTCGGGCGCGGTCAGCACGGCCTGGTCGAAGAAGTTGGCGTACATCGAGACCTGGCCGTCGGCACCCCGGACGATCACGGTCTCCTCGTTCCGCCAGATCGCCGCGTGCGGGTTGACGGACTGCCGGGCGAGCCGGGTCACCAGCAGGCCGTCGCCCTGGTGGTGGGCGATGATGTTCGGCTGGTAGCCGTCCACGAAATTGAGCAGGTGGCCGATGTCGATCACCAGGTGACCGCCGGGCGTCAGCCAGCCGCGCACGTCGGCGAACAGCTGCTTCAGCTCGTCCCGGGTCAGCTGGTTGAGCGTGCTGAACAGGCTGTAGGCCAGGTCGAAGCGCTGCTCGGTGGTGTACTCGGCGGTGCGGGCGTGGACGTAGTCGACCTCGGCGGTCTCTCCGGCCGGCGCGGCGGCCGCCGCCTCCGCCGCCGCCTTGCGGGCGAACTCGGTGAAGCCGGCACTCTGGTCGACGCCCACCCCGGGGTGGCCGAGGGCGGCCAGCGCGCGCAGGTTCGTGCCGGTGCCGCTCCCGATGTCGAGGACCCGGCCGCCGGACGGCAGGTAGGAGGCCAGGAAGTCGGTCTCTGCGGTGACGTCGCGGAGATCCTTTCGGATCACCTCGTAGTACTCGCCGGGGAACTCGAAGCTGGACAAGGCGGAACCCTTCGGTGGTTGAGACACGGGTTGGGTCATGGGCTGGTGCGGGCGCCGGGCCGCCGGCGGCGGGGTCGGCCGGGACGGCGTCGGCCGGGTCGGGGTCGGCGGGGCCGGAGACTGCGGGGTCGGGGCCGGCCGGGACGAGGGCTGCGGAGGTCCGGTGGGTCTCACGCGGCGATCCGGATGCCGGGCCGGTGGCGGCGGTACTCCCCCGGGGCGACGCCGTAGTACTTCCGGAAGAGGCGGCTGAAGTGGGAGGCCCCGTACAGACCGGAGCGATCCCCGATCACGGCGACGGAGAGGTGGTCGAGCCGTGGGTCGCGGAGCTCCGCCCGGCTGCGCCTGAGCCGCTCGTCGCGGATCCAGCCCGCCGGGCTCTGGCCGTGGTCCCGGAAGAGCTTCTGCAGGTGGCGCAGTGAGATGTGGTGATGGCGGGCCAGCATCCCGGGCTTGAGATCCGGGTCGGCGAGGCGGCTGCGGGCGAAGCCCTTGATCCGCAGCAGCAGGTCCGGCCCGGCGAGTGGCGAGCGTGCGAGCTCGGCGGGCGCGGTGCGGTCGTAGGGCCCGTCGTACTCGTCGTACTCGGCGGGCGCGTCGTACTCGGCGTACTCGGTGCGCTCGGTGCGCAGAAGCTCCATGTCTCCCTCGCAGAGGCGTCATGGCCGCCCGAGAGCACCGGTCGGCCTATGTCTGGCAGCTCCCGACCATCAAAACATACCATCTTGGCGGTTTGCTATAGCCGGACGCCGGGACCTGGGGCAGAATGCCCGTCCGGCCCGCCCGAGCGGGTACGGACGGACCTTCCCGCTCCCGGTCGATCGGTCAGAACCCGTGCGCAGAATGACAATTGGGATCCGGCGGGGCCGGTTACCGTCGGCGGCGTAACGAGCCGTGCCGGACGCGCGGACCAAGGCCGCTGCGCGTGCTCCGGCGCTACCACCCAGAAGGGCCAGTCGTGACAATCAAGGTAGGCATCAACGGGTTCGGCCGGATCGGCCGCAGCTTCTTCCGAGCCGCACTTGAGCAGAACGCAGACCTCGAAGTAGTGGGCATCAACGACCTGACCGACCCGGCCACCCTCGCCCACCTGCTGAAGTACGACAGCACGCTGGGCAAGATCGGCGTGTCCGTGAGCGCGGGCGAGAACGCGATCGTGGTGGACGGCCGCACCATCCGCGTCACCGCCGAGCGGGACCCGGCCAACCTGCCCTGGGGCGAGCTGGGCGTGGACGTGGTGATCGAGTCCACCGGCGTGTTCACCGACGCGGAGAAGGCCAAGGCCCACCTGGTGGCCGGCGCCCGCAAGGTGATCATCTCGGCCCCGGCCACCAACCAGGACCTGACCATCGCCTACGGCGTGAACCACGAGGCGTACGACGGCGCGCTGCACAGCATCGTCTCCAACGCCTCCTGCACCACCAACTGCCTTGCCCCGCTGGCGAAGGTACTGGACGACGCACTCGGCATCGAGGGCGGTCTGATGACCACGGTGCACGCCTACACCCAGGACCAGAACCTCCAGGACGGCCCGCACAAGGACCTGCGCCGGGCCCGCGCCGCCGCCGACAACATCGTGCCGACCAGCACCGGCGCCGCCAAGGCCATCGGCCAGGTGCTGCCCTCGCTCAACGGCAAGCTGGACGGCTACGCGCTCCGCGTGCCCGTCACCGTCGGCTCGGCCACCGACCTGACGGTCGTGGTCGGCCGGGACACCACGGTCGAGGAGGTCAACGCGCTGTTCGCGGCGGCCGCCGAGGGCCCGCTGTCCGGCATCCTGCGCTACACCGACGAGCCGATCGTCTCCAGCGACATCGTCACCGACCCCGCCTCCTGCATCTTCGACTCCGGCCTGACCAAGGTCGTCGGCGGCCGCCAGGTGAAGATCGTCGGCTGGTACGACAACGAGTGGGGCTTCTCCAACCGCGTCGTCGACACCGTGCTGCTGATCGGCGCGAGCGCCTGACCATCCCACCGCACCGCCCGTGGGCCGGGCTCGGGGCATCCCGGGTCCGGCCCGTTTTCGATACTTCAGACACTCCCGATGCTTCAGATACTCCCGGTGCTTCCGACACTCCGACGCATCCGGCAGAGACCACCGCACTGCGGGCCAGTTCACCGCAGACCGCTTCGCAGGAGAGGGGCCGGCCCATGGCCAGGACAGCGAACCACCCGGGCGAGCAGGCCGTCCAGCAGCGCGCCCGCGAGGGCCGCGCGGGCTGGGGATCCCCGATGTTCGGCCCCGAAATCCCGCCCGGCTTCGACCAGTTCATGCAGCGGCAGCGGATGCTGGTGATCGGCGCGGTGGACGACGACGGGGCCGCCTGGTCGACGGTGCTCACCGGCGCACAGGGCTTCGTGCACGCCGTGGACCGGACCACGATGGCCGTGAACGCCGTTCCCGTGACGGGCGACCCGCTCGACGGCGTCTTCGCACGCGCCCGGGACATCGGGATCCTGGTCATCGAGCCGCAGAGCAGCCGGCGCGTCCGGATCAACGGCGTGGCCAAGCAGGACGGCGACCGCCTGGTGGTCATCACCGAGCAGGTACTCGGCAACTGCCCCAAGTACCTCCAGCAGCGGGCCCTGCGCCCGGACGCGACCGACCTCCCCGCGCCCACCACCCGCCACAGCACCGCTCTGGACGAGGCCCAGCAGCGCTGGATCACCGAGGCCGACACCTTCTTCATCGCCAGCCGGTCCCCCGACCACGGCGCGGACGCCTCGCACCGGGGCGGCGCCCCCGGCTTCGTCGAGATCGTCTCCCCGAACAGGCTCGCCTGGCCGGACTACTTCGGCAACTCCTTCTACATGACCCTCGGCAACCTCCAGCTCGACCCCGCCTGCGGCCTCACCTTCCTCGACTGGGAGCGGGGCCACGCCCTGCACGTCACCGGCAAGGCCCGGATCGACTGGGACGAGGACCGCGCGAAGGCCGTCCAGGGCGCCCTGCGGATGGTCGAGTTCGACATCGAGCGGGTCCTCCAGGTGGACGACTTCTCCCCGCTGCGCTGGCGCTTCCACGCCCCCTCGCCCTTCAACCCGACCACCTGACCACCTGACCACCCGACCACCTGACCCACCGAGCACGTGACTCCCGGCCAGCCGACCGCCCTATGACGCGACCGCCTTATGATCCGACTCACACTCACCGGGAACAGCAACGCCCCAATCAGGGCGTCGCTACGGTCGGGTCATGTCTGACAAGATCACCGGAGTCGGTCCGGAAGCGCAGCGGGAACGCCGGGAGCAGCTGCGGCAGCTCTTCACCACCCCGAACGAGTTCACCTCCTCCCCGCTCTACCGTGCGCTGAGCCGGACGGTGGCGGCCGAGGACGGGCTGCTCGACCTGGCCGGCCGGGGCCGTCACGGCCAGTACCCGACGTTCCTGTTCTTCGGCGCGGTGCACCAGCTGCTGCTGTCCGGCGTCGACCACCCGCTCGCCGGGTACTTCCCCTCCGTCGTCGGTCCGGGCCGGGACGCCGCACCGGCCGAGGAGGCGGGCCCGGCACTGGTCGCCTTCTGCGAGCAGTACGAGCGGGAACTGACCGAGGTGATCAGCACCCGGCTCGTACAGACCAACCAGGTGCAACGCGCGCTGGGCCTGCGCTTCGGGCTGAACACGATCGCGGCCCAGGCCGCCGGCCCCGTGCACCTGATCGAGGTGGGCACCAGCGCCGGGCTGAACCTGCGCTTCGACCGCTACGGCTACACCGTGGGCGGGCGGAGCTTCGGCGACCCGGCCTCGGCGGTCCAGCTCGTCGCCGAGCACTACGGCCCCGGCCCGCTGCCCGACCTCGACGTGCTGCCGGACGTCGCGAGCGTCCTGGGGGTGGACCTCAACCCGATCGACGTACGCGACCCCGACGCGCGCCGCTGGCTGGAGGCCCTGGTCTGGCCCGAGAACCACGACCAGCGGGCGCTCCTGGCCGCCGCGATCGACCTGACGGTGGCCGACCCGCCGCGGATCCTGGCCGGGGACGCGATCGACGTCCTCCCCGGACTCGCCCGGACCCTCCCGGCCGGCGAACCCCGCGTGGTGTTCCACTCGGCCACCCGGATGCACGTCCCCGACCACCGCCTGGCCGCCTTCGACGCGGCCATCGCCTCCCTCGGCGAGACCGGTCCGCTCTGGTGGCTCTCCGTCGAGGAGGCCCCCGACCCCGACCCCCGCCCGTCACCCACCCGCCACGGCGCCGCCCTGAACCTGCGCACCCCGGACGGCGAACGCCACATCCTCGCCGTGGTCGAGGGCCACCTCCGCTGGGTCGAGACCTTCCCGGCCGCCTGAGCCCGACCCGTGGCCGCGCCGGCCACGGCAGAAGCCCCGCCGCTCCGGCCACGGAGCGGCGGGGCTCCAGGCGCTCCCGACCGTGTGAAGGCTGATCAGCGCGATCGCGGACGCCTCGTCAGTAGGCCACCGAGATCCTGGTCCGCAGCGCATCGCCGCGTTCGATCCGGTCGGCGAAGGCGATCGCGTAGTCCGCGATGCTGATCCGGCTCCGGCCGTCGGGGTCGGTCAGGAGGTGGTCGCCGCCGGTGCGGTAGCGGCCGGTGCGTTCGCCGGGTTCGATCAGCTGGGCCGGGGAGATGTACGTCCAGTCCAGGTCGTCGACCTCGCGGTAGCGGGCGAGGGCCTCGATCTGGGCGAGGGCGTTGGCCTTCCACAGCTCGGGGAAGTGCGGGCTGTCGACCACCCGGACACCGGGCGCGGTGAGCAGGCCGCCGGCGCCGCCGAGCACCACCAGGCGCTTGACCCCGGACCGGCGCAGGCCCTCGATCAGGCCCTCGGTGGCACCGATCAGCACCTCCCGGTCGTCCTCCTGCCCGACCCGGGGGCCGACGGCCGAGGCCACCAGATCCTTCCCGGCGGCGAGTTCGGCCACCTGGCCGGGGTCGGTGACATCACCGGCGACCAGCCTGAGGCCCGCCTCGCCGCCGGTCGGGCCGGACCGCGTCACGCCGGTGACCTCGTGACCGCGCGCGACCAGTTCGGCCGCGACGACACTGCCGATGCTGCCGGTGGCCCCGAACAGCAGGATCTTCATCTGTCTCTCCAAGTCAGGAACTCGCTTTGCTACTAAGGGAGTTGTGCGGTCTCCAGCTCCAGCGTGTGGAACCCGCCCTGGAGGAAGATCAGCGGGCCACGGGCGTCGCGCGAACCCAGCTCGACCACCTCGCCGATGACCATCACGTGGTCGCCGATGACGAGTTCGTCGCGGAAGGTGCACTCCATCCAGCCGGCCGCCTCCAGCAGGACGACGCCGGTCCGCTCGCCCAGGTGGTGCGGCGTCTCGCTCAGCGAGGCCCGCCGGGACTCCGCGTTCCGGGCGAACGCCCGGGCCTCCGCCTCGGACTCGCCGCACAGGATCGACACGCCCCAGACCCCGGACTCCCGCAGGTCCTTGAGGAAACGCGAATCGAGCCGGAAGCAGAGCGATATGAGCGCCGGATCGAGCGAGACCGAGGTGAGCGAATTGACCGTGACGACGTCGTGCTCGCGCGTCCCGGAGCTGTCCGAGAAGGTGCTCACCACGCAGACCCCGGTGGCGAAGTGCCGCATGACTGTGCGCAGATCCTGGTTCATGTACGGCCTCCTGTGGTCGCGGGCAGGCGTACTCCGGTGGCAGCCCTGTTTCGCCTGTTCCCACGCTAGGCAAAGCCCTTCGCACACAGTTGCGCCGCCGCGCACGACCACTGGTTGGTCCGCGCACCGATGTGCCCGCACCCATCGCCCCTCCTGCGCACCTCCTACGCGCATCGGGACGAGCCCACCGGGTCTGCGGTCCTCCGGCGGCGCGGGTCCACGGGCCAAGGCCCCGCGAGCCTCAGGACGCCAGCCGCAGCGGCGCCTTCTCCTGCCACTTGAGGACCTTGTCGAAGCTCACGATGGCGCCGCGCAGCGGGTGGTTGCGGAGTTGGACGTGGTCGGTGAGGGCGTGGATCAGGAAGAGGCCGCGTCCGCTCTCGGCCGCCAGGTCGGGGAGGGTGTCGAGGTCCGGGGTGCGGGTCGCGGCGAAGGCGGGGCGGACGGCCGAGAGGACGTGGGTGTCGTACGGGGCGGGGCGGTCGCTGCGGGTGCGGGGCGCCGTCAGGGCGGGGGCGGGCAGGGTGGCGCGGCCCCGGCGGGTGCGGTTGCGGGCGCCCGGGCGGGGCGGGGGCGGGGCGGGCCGGCGGCGCAGCCGGGGCAGTGGGGGCGCGGCGGACGGCGGGGTGAGCGGCGGGAGCCCGGGACCCGAGTCGATCACCTCGATCCGCAGCCGGTCGCCGGAGATCGACGCGGTGACCTGGAAGCCCTCCTCGGGCCGGCCGCCGACGGCGTGCTCGACCGCGTTGGCACACGCCTCGGTGAGGGCGATGCCGAGGTCGAAGGAGACCTGCGGATCGACGCCGGCGCTGTCCATCGCGCCGAGCAGGATGCGCCGGGCCAACGGGACGCTGGCCGGGTCGCGCTTGAGGTGCAGAGTCCACCAGATGTCCACGGGAGGTCCCTCCTGGCTGCGGCTCCACATACAACTAGGTATCTCCGGCCGAGCGCGCGGTGAATCGTGTCACGGGGCCGGTACCGCCCGTTCGGCGGATGGACTGGGGCTGAAGGGTGTGCCGAGCGGCGCACGGGCGGGCGTGCACGCCGGGGCCGAACGGAGCAATGAGATGAATTTCCCCGACCCTCCCCGAGGCCCTCTTGTAGGCGGTGAGATGATGACCCGGCCATGAACGACGACCTCGCCGCCCCGCGCACAGGCGCCGCCCGACCCGGTTCGCCGGCTCCGGCCGCTGCCTGGGATCTGCGGATCGCGCGCGCGGTGCCGTTCGCCCTGGTGTGCACGCTGGTCGCCGCCGCCGGGCACGCCCTGGCCGGTGGCGGGGATGTCGCCCTCCCCCCGCTCGCGGCCGGGTTCGCCCTGGTCTGCCTGCTCGCCGCGCTGCTGGGCGGGCGGGAACGCTCGCTGCTCGCGATCGCCGGCGCGCTCGGCGCGGGCCAGTTCGGGTTGCACCTGCTCTTCCACAACCTCGGTTCGCCCGCCATGCCCGGCATGGGCACGGGCTCCGGCAACGGCCCGCTGACGCTCCACCAGGTCGCCGGGCGGCTGCTCTGCAACGACTCCCCGCAGGCCGGAGCGCACGGCGGACTCACCGTCGTACCGCTGGACACCACCCCCGAGCAGGTGGTCAGCGCGGCCGGGCTCGACCCGCACGCGTACGCGGCGACGGCCGCCGCAGCCCCGCACGCGGGCCTGCTCGGGCTGTCCCCCGCGATGCTGCTCGGCCACCTCGCCGCCGCCGCACTGGCCGGCTGGTGGCTGCGCCGGGGCGAGGCCGTGCTCTGGCGCCTGCTGCGGCTGACCGCGACCGTGGCGCAGGAGTACGCCGCGCCGCTGCGGACGGCGTTCGCGCTGCTCGCGGCCCTGCTGCTGGGCACCGCCGCCGGCCTGCGCCCGACCGGGCCGGGGCCGGAGCGCGCCGAGGACTGGCGGCTGCCGGCCGCCGCCGCACTGCGGCACAGCCTGATCCGGCGGGGCCCGCCGGTGGCCGCGTTCGCGCGCTGACCACTGCTCCCCCGGGAGCCGGGGTGGCGCGCACCGCGCAGCCGTACCGCCGACGTCCCGTACCGGACGTCCGGTCGCGGCCCCACCCACAGCCCCTGCGCACGCGCGCCGCTCCGCCGGCCCTGCCGCGTGCCCGTCTCCGCCGGAGAACCCCATGCGAACCACCCCTGCCCGCCGTCTCGCCGCCGTCACCGCCGTCGCCGGATCGGCCCTGCTCGCGCTGACCGTGCCCGCCTTCGCGCACGTGACCGTGCAGCCCGGCACCGCCACCCAGGGCGGCTACACCGCCGTCGCGTTCCGGGTGCCGGACGAGAGCGACACCGCGAGCACCACCAAGATCGAGGTCTCGCTGCCGGCCGACCACCCGCTCACCTCGGTGCGCACCATGCCGCTGCCGGGCTGGACGGCCGTGCTGGAGAAGACCAAGCTCGACAAGCCGGTCAAGACCGAGTCCGGTGAGATCACCGAGGCCGTCTCCAAGATCACCTGGACCGCCGACGCCACCGGCAAGGTCGGCCCCGGCCAGTTCCAGGAGTTCAAGGTCTCGCTCGGCCCGCTGCCCGCCGACGCCGACTCGCTCACCTTCAAGGCCCTGCAGACGTACGACAACGGCCAGGTCGTCCGCTGGATCGACGAGGCCAAGGACGGCCAGCCCGAGCCGGCCCACCCCGCGCCGGTGCTGACCCTCACCAAGGTGGCCGCGGCAGGTGGCGGCCACCAGATGGGCGGCGCCGTCACCGCCTCGCAGGACACCAAGGCCACCGACACCGCGGCGGCCAAGTCCTCCGACTCGACCGCCCGTACCCTCGGCGTGGTCGGCATCGTCGTCGGCGTGCTCGGCGCCGCGGCGGGCGTGGCCGGTCTGCGCCGCAAGAACAGCGGAACCGCCTCCTGACACCCGGTCGGCCGGGGCCGCGACCCGCGCACCGCACGCGCCGGGCACGCGGCCCCGGCCGACCGCAGCACCCACGATCGGATTCATCGCCATGGCACGCAGCACCACCCCCCGCCTGCTCGGCGCGGCCGCCCTCGGACTGGCCGCCGCACTCTCGCTGACCGCCTGCGGGTCCGGCGGCAGCGGCTCGGACGGCACCCTCACCGTCACCCGGGAGACCAGCAACTCGCCCTACCAGGGCACCACGCTCACCAAGCACTTCGACAAGCCCGACCTGGTGCTGCCGGACACCTCCGGGCAGCCCTTCGACCTGCGCAAGCAGACCGACGGCCACCCCACGCTGCTCTTCTTCGGCTACACCAGCTGCCCGGACGTCTGCCCCACCACCATGGGCGACATCGGCGTGGCGATGTCCAAGCTGCCGCCCGAGGACCAGAAGAAGATCGACGTGGTCTTCGTGTCCACCGACCCCGTCCGGGACACCCCGAAGGTGCTGCGCACCTGGCTGGACTCGTTCGGCAAGAGCTTCACCGGCCTGACCGGCGACCTGGAGAAGGTGAAGGCCGCCGCCAAGACGCTCGGCGTCATGGTCGAGGACCCGGTGGTGAACAAGGACGGCACCGTCACCTCCACCCACGGCGCCCAGGTGCTCGCCTACCTCCCCGGCGACGACAAGGCGCACCTGCTCTACCTGAGCAACAGCTCGGTGGACACCTACGCGCACGACCTGGCCCTGCTGGCGAAGGGGGTCCCGGCATGAGCCGGGGCTTCCGCCGCAGCGCGCTGATCGGCTCGGGACTGGCCACCGTGCTGGTCGCGGGGACCGTCCTGGTCAGCTGCGCCCGGAACGGTACGAGCATCGACGTCGTGGGGACCAGCCGGATCACGGTCACCGGCGCCTACGTCCCGCTGCCCGCCACCCCCGACGGGATGGGCGCCGGGTACCTGACCGTCCACAACGACGGATCGGGCGACGACCAGCTGGTCAAGGTGACTTCCCCGGCCGCCAAGTCGATCACCATCCACCGCTCGACCGACACCACCATGCAGGAGGTCGATGCCCTCCCGCTGCCGGCGCACAGCACGACCCCGCTGGAACGCGGCGGCAACCACCTCATGATCATGGGTTGGACCAAGGCACCCGCCGTCGGCGACGTGCTCGAACTCGACCTGACCTTCGCCAGGGGCACCAGCATCACCGTCCAGGCGCCGGTCGAACCCCTCACCTACCGACCCGGGAGCTAGCCCAAGATGCTGAAGAGACTCGGTGCGCTGCTGGCAGTGCTCGGTGCGGCGGTGGTGCTGCTGATCGGCGGGGCCGGGGCGGCCTCCGCCCATGCCGCACTGGTCTCCACCGACCCGGGTGAGAGCTCGGTGGTCCCCACCGCGCCGTCCGCGGTGACGCTGACCTTCAGCGAGGGCGTCACGCTCTCCGCCGACTCCGTCCGGGTGCTCAGCCCCGACGGCAAGGTGGTGGACACCGGAAACCCCGGCCACGCGGACGGCAAGTCCGACACCGCCCGGGTCGGCCTGAACAGCGGTCTGGCCAACGGGACTTACACCGTCGCCTGGCGGGCGGTCTCCGAGGACTCGCACCCGGTCGGCGGCGCCTTCACCTTCTCCGTCGGCGCCCCGTCGGCCACCACCGTCTCCGCCTCCGCCGTCGAGGGCGGCAAGGCGAACGGCCTGGTCGCCCTGGTCTACGGCACCGGCCGGGTGGTCGCGTACGCCGCCTTCGCGCTGCTGGCCGGGGTCGCCGCGTTCGTCCTGATCTGCTGGCCGAAGGGCGCGGCGGTCGCCAAGGTGCAGCGGCTGCTGATGACCGGCTGGGTGGGCCTGCTGGTCGCCACCGTCGCCGTCCTGCTGCTGCGCGGACCGTACGAGCGGGGCACCGGCCTCGCCCAGGCGCTGGACCTCACGCTGGTCCGCGCCACCCTGGAGGAGCGGATCGGCACGGCGCTCTCGGCCCGGCTGCTGCTGCTCGCGGCGGGCGGCGTCTTCCTCTCCCTGCTGGTCGGCCAGCTCGGCCAGCCCGCCGACCCGGCGGCCCAGGCCACCACGGACCCCGCACGCGCCGCAGAGACCGCAGAGACCGCAGACGCCGCAGCGGACCGCCCGGACGAGGCGGACGACGCGGACGAGCTGCACCGGCTGGAGCGGCGCGCCGCCGAACGCCCGCTCCGGGACGCCCGGCTCGGCCTCGGCGTGGCCGGGCTGGTGCTCGCCATCGCGCTCTCCGCCACCTGGGTCGGGGCGGACCACGCCTCGGTCGGCATCCAGGTCTGGCTCGCGCTGCCCGCCGGAGTGCTGCACCTGCTGGCGATGGCCCTCTGGCTCGGCGGGCTGGCCACCCTGCTGGTCGGGCTCCGCAACGGGCTGGAGACCGCCGCCGTCGACCGCTTCTCCAAGCTCGCGTTCGGCTCGGTCGCGGTGCTGGTCGTCACCGGCGTCTACCAGTCCTGGCGCGGGCTCGGCTCCTGGGGCGCGCTGGTGGACACCGGGTACGGACGGCTACTGCTGGTCAAGACCGTCTGCGTGGCCGCGATGGTCGGCGTGGCGTGGTTCTCCCGGCGCTGGGTGGCCCGCCTGCGGACGGCGACCGCCGACGGGGCGCCACTGCCCGCCGCTGCCACTGCCACTGCCACTGCCACTGCCGGTACCGCACCGGTCGAATCCGCGGCCGGCTCGGACGACCCCGCCCGGCGCGCTCAACTCGCCCGGCAGCGGGCGGCCAAGGTCAGCGCGACACTGCGCAAGTCGCAGGACGGCACCCCCGCGCACGCCGGGCTGCGCCGCTCGGTGCTGGTCGAGGCCGCCGTCGCGGTGGCGGTGCTGGTGGTCACCACCATGCTCACCAACTCCCCGCCCGGCCGGGTCGCCACCGCCGCGGCCTCCTCCCCGGCCGGCCCCGCCGCGCCCGGCGCCCCCGGCGCGGTGGCGAAGACCGTCGAGCTGAAGCTCCCGTACGACACCGGCGGGAAGGACCCGGCCGCCAAGGGCACCGCCACCGTCACCCTCAACCCGGCCGCCACCGGCCAGAACTCGCTGACCCTGAGCCTGGACGACCCGGCCGGGAAGCCCGTCACCGTCCCCGAGATCCAGCTCGCCTTCACCCTCCCCGACCGGGACCTCGGCCCGCTGGCCGCCTCACTGCTGCCGACCGGCACCGGGCGCTGGTCCGGCACCGTGCAGCTGCCGCTCACGGGGGACTGGGTGGTCTCGGTGACCGTACGGTCCTCGGACATCGACCAGACCACCGTCACCAAGTCGGTGAAGATCGGATGAGCGGGAGCGTCCAGGGCTTCTCCCGGCGCGCCGTGCTCGGCGGGGCGGGGGCCGGGCTCGCGGCCGGAGCCACCGCCGGAGTGCTGGGCGGCCGGGCGGCCGCCACTCCCGCCGCATCGGCCCCGCCTGCCCTCGGGCGGACGGCCGTCCCCTTCCACGGGACGCACCAGGCCGGGATCCTGCAACCGCAGCAGGCCCGGGTCCAGCTGGCCGCCTTCGACCTGACCGGCGGCGACCGGAGCGCGCTGCGGCAACTGATGAAGCGCTGGTCGGACACCGCCGCCCGGCTGACCCGGGGCGAACCCGCCGGCGACCACGAGAACCAGATCGCGACGGACGCGGGCCCCTGCGCGCTGACCGTCACCTTCGGCTTCGGCTCCTCACTGTTCGACCGCATCGGGCTGACCGCGCAGCGGCCGCCCGCCCTCGCCCCGCTGCCGGCCTTCCCCGAGGACGCGCTCGACCGGGCCCGCAGCGACGGCGACCTCTGGGTGCAGATCGGGGCGGACGACGCGCTCGTCGCCTTCCACGCCCTGCGGGTGCTCCAGCAGCAGGCAGCGGGCACGGCCTCGCTCCGCTGGCAGATGAGCGGCTTCAGCCGCACGCCCGGGGCCACCGACCGCGCCATGACCGGCCGCAACCTGATGGGCCAGGTGGACGGCACCAACAACCCGAAGCCGGACACGCCGGACTTCGCCGCCAAGGTGTTCACGGACGGTCCCGGCTGGTCGGCCGGGGGCTCGTACGTGGTGTTCCGGCGGATCCGGATGCTGCTGGACAACTGGGAGAACCTGCCCACCGACCGTCAGGAACGGGTGATCGGACGCCGCAAGTCCGACGGCGCGCCGCTCTCCGGCGGCACCGAGTCCACCCCCGTCGACCTGGCGAAGCAGAACCCCGACGGCATCCTCGCGATCCCCGCCGACGCCCACATCCGGGTCGCCGCCCCGGCCTCCAACGGCGGAGCCGCGATGCTGCGGCGGGGCTTCTCCTACCAGGACGGGCTGCTCCCGGACGGCTCGCTCGACGCCGGGCTGCTCTTCCTCGCCTTCCAGGCCGACCCCGCGCGCGGCTTCGTCCCGGTCCAGCGCAGGCTGGCGAGGGGGGACAGCCTGTCCCGCTTTCTGCGGCACGAGGCGAGCGGGCTGTACGTGGTGCCGCCGGGGGCGGCGGAGGGCGGGTACGTGGGGCAGGGCCTGCTCGACGGCTGACTCGCCGGGAGGTCGGCCAGGTGCGGGTCCTGCGCGCGGCGGAAGGTGCGGCGCCGTTGCTTCCGATTCGCGCAGTTCCCCGCGCCCCTGGGGAGCTACCCGAGTGCGGTGGGGGTGCCCGGGTGGTGGGACGGCGGGGTGTCGGGCGGGCGGACTGGCTAAGGTGGCACGTCGAGTACTCCTGAGCACCACCCCTTTCGCACGGAGGCGTCATGTCGGCCACCCGCTACACCTATCTGGGGCCCGCAGGCACCTTCACGGAGGCCGCGCTCCGCACGCTGCCCGAGGCCGCGACCCGGGAGTTGGTGCCGATGGCCTCCGTCCCGGCCGTGCTGGACGCCGTCCGGGTGGGCGAGGCCGCCGGGGCCTTCGTGCCGGTGGAGAACTCGGTCGAGGGGGCCGTCACCGCGACCAACGACGAGCTGGCCGCCGGTACGCCGCTGATGATCTACCGCGAGGTGCTGCTGCCGATCGCCTTCGCGCTGCTGGTGCGGCCCGGCACCACGCTGGCGGACATCAAGACCGTCACCAGCCACCCGGTCGCGCAGCCCCAGGTCCGCCGCTGGAGCTCGGCGCACCTGCCGGACGCCCGCTGGGAGGCCGCCGCCTCGAACGCCGACGGGGCCCGCCTGGTGCAGGAGGGCCGGTTCGACGGCGCCTTCGCGGGCGAGTTCGCCGCCCCGCTGTACGGGCTCGACGTGCTGGTCAGCGAGATCCACGACGCGGCGAACGCGACCACCCGGTTCGTCCTGGTCGGGCGGCCGGGCCGGGTCTCCTCGCCGACCGGCTCGGACAAGACCTCGATGGTGGTCTGGCTGCCTGAGGACCACCCGGGCGCGCTGCTGGAGCTGCTGCAGGAGTTCGCGGTGCGCGGGATCAACCTGATGCGGATCGAGTCCCGGCCGACCGGCGGCGGGCTCGGCAACTACTGCTTCCTGATCGACTGCGAGGGGCACCTCAGCGAGCGCCGGGTGAGCGAGGCGCTGATGGGGTTGAAGCGGATCTGCCCCAAGGTGCGCTTCCTCGGTTCGTACCCCCGGGCCGACGAAGGGGAGCAGTCCTCGCCGCGCGCGGGCACCTCGGACGAGGATTTCAGCGAGGCGGCCGACTGGCTCTCGCGCTGCCTGGACGGGCGCGGGGAGCTCTGATCCGGCCGCACTCGGGCGCTGGTCCGGCGCCTGGGTGCGGCACTCCCGTGCTTCGATCGTTCATGAGATGTTTCGACCGAATTCGACTGGACGAGTCGTCTTTTCGACCCGCCGGGAACTTCACCCACCCGGTGCAGCGACCGTCCGGTGCCTGCCGTCCCGGCGGGGGCCGGGCTTGTCCACAGCGCCGGAGCTCCGTCCACAGGCGGGCGGGGTGGAGAGTTATCCACAGCTGTCCACAGGGCTGGGGGTGAGTCGACAAACCGGCATATCCACTGGAGAACCGGTCAGACCATCTACTAGCACCTCAGAGTCGACTAATCGGACCAGAGTCACCCTCGATCCAGCAAATCACCCGTCCGAGTGCCGGAATTCCCTCACCTGAGAAGGTGAATCGAGGTTTCAAACCTCAATTCCTCTACGGATAGCCGGACAGTTCCTCACATTCCATCGATCCACAGCCCACGCCGGCCCCCTGTGGACAACTCCGCTCCCCGTCGCGGTTATCCACAAGACGGAGCGAGTTATCCACACCCCCGGACCGCCCCCCGGCAGCCCCTGACCTGCGCCCCCGCAGCGGAGCGGGGCAGCATCCCGGACGGCGGGACGGAAGGCGCGGTGGCAGACGGCGCCGGGCGGGATCCGGAACGGACGGATCCGCCCGCACTCCGCTGCGGAAACCTGTTCCTGAGCCGGGCCCTCTCCCCGGTAGGCTGGGCCCCGTGATTGACCTTCGCCTGCTTCGTGAGGACCCCGACCGAGTGCGCGCCTCGCAGCGCGCCCGTGGTGAGGACGTCGACCTGGTCGACGCCCTTCTCTCCGCCGACGAACGGCGCCGGTCGTCGGGCAGTCGCTTCGACGAGCTCCGCAACGAGCAGAAGACGCTCGGCAAGCAGGTCGCCAAGGCCCAGGGCGAGGAGAAGACCGCCCTGCTCCAGCGCACCAAGGAGCTGGCCACCGAGGTCAAGGCCGCCGACGCCGAGCAGACGGCCGCCAAGGAGGAGGCCGAGCGCCTCGTCCGCTCGCTCGCCAACCTGATCGACCCGGCGGCTCCGGTCGGCGGCGAGGAGGACTTCCTCACGCTGGAGGAGATCGGCACCCCGCGCGACTTCGCGGCCGAGGGCTTCGAGCCCAAGGACCACGTCGAGCTGGGCCAGATCCTCGGCGCGATCGACACCGAGCGCGGCGCCAAGGTGGCCGGATCGCGCTCCTACTACCTGACCGGCGTCGGCGCGCTGCTGGAGCTCGCCCTCGTCAACATGGCGATGGCGCAGGCCACCGCCGCCGGCTTCACCCCGATGATCACCCCGGCCCTGGTCCGCCCGGCCGCCATGGACGGCACCGGCTTCCTCGGCCAGGCGGCGGAGAACGTCTACTTCCTGGCGGACGACGACCGCTATCTGGTCGGCACCAGCGAGGTCCCGCTCGCCGCGTACCACATGGACGAGATCATCGACGCGGACAAGCTGCCGCTGCGCTACGCCGGGTACTCCTCCTGCTTCCGCCGCGAGGCCGGGACGTACGGCAAGGACACCCGGGGCATCATCCGGGTCCACCAGTTCGAGAAGGTGGAGATGTTCGTCTACACCACGCCGGAGGAGGCCGAGGCGGAGCACCGCCGGCTGCTCCAGTGGGAGAAGGACTTCCTGAACGCCCTCGAACTGCCCTTCCGGGTGATCGACGTCGCCTCGGGCGACCTCGGCGCCTCCGCCGCGCGCAAGTTCGACATCGAGGCCTGGATCCCCACCCAGGGCAA
The DNA here is from genome assembly GCF_039529945.1 of Kitasatospora kazusensis. Taxonomy (NCBI): domain Bacteria; kingdom Bacillati; phylum Actinomycetota; class Actinomycetes; order Kitasatosporales; family Streptomycetaceae; genus Kitasatospora; species Kitasatospora kazusensis. The sequence continues at coordinate 62,239 of NZ_BAAANT010000004.1, forward strand.
GTACCGCGAGGTCACCTCGACCTCCAACACCACCGAGTACCAGTCCCGCCGGCTCTCGATCCGGATGCGCGAGGAGGGCGGCAAGGTCCGCCCGCTGGCGACGCTCAACGGCACGCTGGTCGCCGTCCCGCGCGTGATGGTGGCCATCCTGGAGAACCACCAGCAGGCCGACGGCTCGGTCCTGGTGCCGGAGGCACTGCGGCCGTTCCTGGGCGGCCGCGCCGTGCTGGAGCCCGTCAAGTAACACCGGCCGGCAGCAGCACCGAACAGCAGATCCTTGGAGACGTACGGCAGATGAGCATCACCGGCCACCGACCCGACGTCTCCGCCGGTGGCGGCCCGCCCTTTCGGCTGGTCGCCACCGACCTGGACGGCACGCTGCTGAACTCGGCGGAGACCGTCTCGGACCGCACCCGCGACGCGCTGGCCGCCGCCGTCGCGGCCGGGGCACTGCACATCATCGTCACCGGCCGCTCGGCGACCTGGGCCCGCCCGGTCTTCGACGAGATCGGCTACACCGGGCTGGCCGTCTGCGGCCAGGGCGCCCAGGTCTACGACGCGGGCAGGCACCAGCTGCTCACCTCCGTCACCCTGGACCGCAAGCTCGCCGCCCTCGCGCTGGCGAAGATCGAGGCCGAGACCGGGCCGCTCGCGGTCGCGGCCAACGAGGACGGGCTCGACGGTGCGGTGCTCGCCGGCCCCGGCTACGCGCTGCAGATCGGTTCCGAACTGCCGATCCTCCGGGTCGACGGCTCCGAGCTGCTCGCCAAGCCGATCAGCAAGCTCTACATCCAGCACCCCCGGCTGACCGACGACGAACTGGCCCGGATCGGCCACGAGGTCGCGGGCGACCTGGTCGGCGTCACCATGGCCGGTCCCGGCGTGGTCGAACTCCTGCCGCTCGGCCTGACCAAGGCCACCGGGCTCGCGGTCGCCGCACACCGCCTCGGCGTCAAGGCCGCCCAGACCATCGCCTTCGGCGACATGCCGAACGACATACCGATGTTCGGCTGGGCCGCCCACAGCGTCGCAATGGCCAACGCCCACGAGCAACTGATCGCCGTCGCTGACGAGATCACCCTCAGCAACGACGACCACGGCGTAGCAGTCGTCCTGGAACGCCTCTTCCCCCGGCCGGTCAACCGGCACGGCTAGGGCCACGTGGGGGTGTGTCCCGGCCAGGGGCCGGGACACACCCCCACGTCCCCGGGCAGTGCGG